>NZ_JAQGEI010000013.1 GCF_029017505.1 Sedimenticola hydrogenitrophicus | reverse complement strand
AGGAGGTCCGCCCCGGGCCGATCATCGCGGCGGGGGCGCCGCTCCTACAGTGGTATTATTTATGAATTCGTGGGATGAGTTACGCTTCGCTTTACCCATCTTACCTACGCTACTTGCAGGATACCGGTGTGCTGAAAGCCATTTTTTTCGACCTGGATGAAACCCTCTGCGATACCCGAAAGGCGACTGATATCGCCAAGGCGCAGCTGGCCGAGACGGTGCGGGTGCGGTTCGGTGTGGATGGCGTGCTGTTTGCCGATAGCTACGAATCGGGCTTCTATCGCCGCTGGAGTGACGCCCAGCGGGCGCGTTATCTGTCGATTATTGAATGGCAGGGCGAGGATGCGTTTCGCGTGCAGTTGATGATTGACCTGCTGGCTGAACTGGGTGCGGGCGAGGTGAGTCAAGCGGCAGCGCAAGCCTTACAGAAGCAGTTCGACCATGATCGCCTGGCCGCCTTTGATTTCTTTCCGGGGATCGAGGCGTTTCTGGCCGAGGCCCGCCGGTTGTTCACCACCGTGGTGATTACCAATGGCCCGGTGTTTTCCCAGATACCGAAGATCGAGACGGTCAATCTGGCGGCCCATGTGGATCACATCATTATCGGTGGCCAGGAGCCGGAGGAGAAGCCGGCGCGCTCCATCTTCGAGAAGGCCCTGAAGCTGGCCAACTGCGAGGCCCACGAGGCGATCCATGTGGGTGACAGCCTGGCGGCCGATATCGCGGGTGCCCACGGCAGTCGCATTACCTCTGTCTGGGTCCGGCATCAGCAGCCGCTGGATGCGGAACTGGGGATCACGCCCCACCACACCGTGATGCACCCGAGTGAGATACCGGCCCTGATTCGCGGATTGCAGCGGGATTGATTCGGTTGTCGGTCGAAAACGTGCTACCTTCCCCGCCTGTCAATGAGCCCGCTGAGCCGTTCTCGGGTGTAGTAAAGGATTCGTCATGGCCCTGAAGCCAACCATCTATAAATTTAACATCAGCCTGTCGGATATTAATCGTAACTATTACGACACCCTGAACCTGACGGTGGCGCAGCACCCGTCCGAAAACCCTGAACGGATGATGGCGCGGGTGATGGCCTATTGTCTGAATGCCCAGGAGTCACTGGTCTTTACCAAGGGGCTTTCGGAACCCGATGTGCCGGACATCTGGCGGCGCACGCTGGATGATCAGGTGGCCTTGTGGATCGATGTGGGCGAACCGGCCGTGGAGCGGATCAAGAAGGCCACGCGACTGGCGAAAAGCGTCAAGGTCTACAGCTTCAATGCCAAATCCGATGTCTGGTGGGAGCAGTCCCGGAGCAAATTTGGCATGTTGCCGGTTTCGGTATTTCGATTTGACGCCCGGGGCATCAGCGAGCTGGCCGCGTTGTTGCGGCGAACCATGACGCTGTCCGTCACCATCACCGGCGATTCCGCCTATGTGGCGACCGAGTCGGGGGAGTGTGAAGTGGAGTGGTCGCCGCTGCAGGCACGCTAGGTCTGCGGGATGGGCGGAGTCGGCACGGCGTAACCCATCAGGGTGATCCGGGTTGATCGGCCCTCAACGCGGCGGATCGATCTGCCGGTTGATGGAGCCGTTAATCCGGAACCAACCGGCGACGCTGTAGCGGTCCCGGTCGGCGGCCAGCACCTCGTGGGGAAACTCCTCGCTGAGAAAGATCACCATCGTGCCGAAGGCGGGCACCACCTTGCTGATCTCGTCGCCGTCATCCGGGGCGTAGACCACCAGCTCGCCACCCTGGCCCGGTTCCCAGCCCATGTTCAGATAGGTGACCAGGGTCAGCACGCGGTTGGATTCGCCGCGAAAGGCGTCCAGGTGTTTTTTGTAAAAATCACCGGGGTGGTAGAGCGCGAAGTGACTCTCAAACGAGAACAGGCCGAGGAACAGGCGCCGGTTCAGATAAAGTTTCAGGCGCGTGGTCCAGTCGAACCATTGGCTGGCACCGGGGTGGGCGTCATCCATCCAGTAGATCTTGTCGCGGCGGATAAATGGGTTCCGGTCCTGCTCCAGGCCGCGGCCGATGCGCGCCTGGTGAAAGCGCTCCTCCTCCAGCAGGCTCAGGTAGCGTACCAGGCTGTCGGCGACAGGGTGGGGCAGGGCGGCGGGCAGAATGACGTAGCCCTGGGATTCGATACCACAGGCGATGCGTTCGAACAGGCCGTCCTCCTCGAGGGGAATTTCGGCATTGAACTCAGAGAGTGGATGTATCAAGCGGGTAGCGCTCAAAAGTGGGATCGGCTCCCGGCAGGCGCGGCCGGGCAGTGCTTGGCGTGGCGTTATTCTAGGCCCGGATACCGGTTTGCGCCAGAATTATAAATACCAATAATTACAGTACGTTGCGTTCTTGCGTGGCCGTCTGATGGGATTGGCGTGGCAGTACTTGTAGGGTGGATAAGCATCAGCGCATCCACCATGAATCGAATGGCGGTGGATGCGCAAGCTTATCCACCCTACGAATTCGGCGATTCGGCTTTGTGAAATGAACTTCGAAACCTGAATTATAAATACCAATAATTACAGTGAGTTGTGTTCTTGTGTGGCCGTCTGGTGAGATTGATGCGGCAGTTCAGGCGGATGGGGATCCCGGGTGGGGTTGGGGGAGGCGGCGCCTCCCCCCCGTGTCACATGTTACGAGCAGGAGCCGCAGCAGACGCCGGGGCGTTCCTCCTCTTTCTTCTCCTCGGTGGTCTCCACCTGGATATTCACATCGATCGCCGTGGTCTGCGGCTGCGCCTCATCGGCGTTGGTTTCGGTGGTGGCCTGCTGGGTATCGGTGCTCATTTTATGCTCCATCCTAAATTCTCGGGTGATAAACTCGGCGACCAGCATAAGGGGTGGCGTGCGGTCATGCCTTGTCCTGGCTCAATTTTGCCGCGGCATCCTGCTTTTGGCCTCTGCAGCCGCGTTATCAGGGCGTGACCGGATCCTGTTCCTGTTTCAGCCACGCCCGTGGCGATTGCCCGGTATGCGCCCGGAAGCTGCGCGACAGGGCGCTGGCGCTGCCGTACCCCACCGTATCGGCCACGTACTGCACCGGCTTGCCCTGGCGCAGCAGGGATTGGGCGACAGTGAGTCGCCACTCACTCAGGTAGGCCCCGGGCGTGGTGCCCACCACCTCCCGGAACCGGTTGGCGAAACGGGCCCGGGACATGCTGGAGCGGTCGGCCAGCGCCTCCAGCGACCAGTCGCGGGCCGGCTCGGCATGCATGGCGTTGATCGCCCGGGCCAGCCGGTCATCGGCCAGGCCGGCGAGCAGGCCGAAGCCCAGGCGGTGCTGATCCATCAGGTCCCGCAACACCAGCACAATCACCACCTCCATCAGGCGGTCCAGGATTGCCTGCTGTCCGCAGTGATGCTCCACCGCCTCGATAAACAGCAGCGACAGGGCGCGATCCAGTGCCGGCATATCCGCCAGCCGGATCACCACCACCTCCGGCAGGGCACGGGACAGCGGGTTGTTCAGTCCGGCACCGAACTCGAACGAGGCACACACCATCTCCACCCCATCCTGTGGACGCAGGTGATGGGTGGTGGGGTTCATGTAGAGAAACAGCGTCGGCTCCCGGAACTCCAGTGGCGGGTGGGCGTGGGACTGGACCTGGAGCCGCCCCTGTTGCAGGACATGGATGTAACCGACCCCGCTCGCCCGGTCAAAGCTGG
The DNA here is from genome assembly GCF_029017505.1 of Sedimenticola hydrogenitrophicus. Classification (GTDB taxonomy): domain Bacteria; phylum Pseudomonadota; class Gammaproteobacteria; order Chromatiales; family Chromatiaceae; genus Sedimenticola; species Sedimenticola hydrogenitrophicus_A. The sequence goes on along the minus strand of NZ_JAQGEI010000013.1, from coordinate 117,707 downwards.
CCGAGTGGCACAGCGGGCCGGTCTGAAAGACCCGCGCCTTGAGCGAGAAGCACTTCAGCAGTTCCACCAGTCGATCGCCCATAATGATACTCAAAGTATAAAAATAGATATGAATTGATACCTATAGTAGCCGCTTGCCTGCCAATATCAAGTCGTGCCCCGAGCGGGCATTCCTGTCAATCAGCGACTACAGAGAGGTTCATCATGTCACGCATAACCCCGATACCCGTTGAACAAACCGATGCCGCCACGGCCGCCACCCTGCGCGCCGTGCAGGCGAAACTGGGCGCCCTGCCCAATATGTTCACCACTTTTGCTCACGCCCCGGCGGCCCTGCAGGGGTATCTGCAGCTCTCCGAGGCCCTGGCCGGCGGGCGCCTGAGCGCCCGGCAGCGGGAGCTGGTGGCCATCGCGGTGGCCCAGGAGAACGGCTGTGAATACTGCCTGAGTGCCCATGCGGCACTCGGCAAGGGGGCCGGCCTGCAGGAGCCGGCGATCCGTCAGGCCCGGGAGGGGCAGGCCGAGGATCCGCTGGACGCGGCCATCCTGAAGCTGGTGCTCACTATCACCCGCAACCGCGGCGGGATCAGTGACGGCGATCTGGCGGCGGCGCGAGCCACCGGACTGGACGATGCGTTGGTGGTCGAGGTGATCAGCAACATCGCCCTGAATGTCATGACCAACTACCTCAACCGGGTGGCCGGGACGGAAGTGGACTTCCCTCGGGTGACGCTGTCGGTAGCGGCCTGAGGCGGAGACCGGCACGCCCTACAGCAAGACCTCGACGGCGGCACCGGCCGCCGACTGCGCGGCCTGTCATCAGGCCAACGCCGAAAAGGATATGATGTTTACCCAGTTCTATCCGATCCTGCAGTAGTGTTCGAGCGGATTCGCCGGGATGTTCCGACGAATCCGCTCAATCCTCGCCGTTACACCGTGCAAAACGAAACGCCTGCCGGTTCTCGTGCAGCAGCGAGCGGGCATGTTTGCGCAACGGTATCTGCATGCGTTCCCCCAGCTCCGTGGCCGCCTGGATAAACGGTTTCTGCCGCAGTCGCGGTATCCCGCCATCGAAGGCAAAGGCGATGCAGTTGCCGTCCGGGATGCCGAGGGTGACCACCTGCCGGTCAAAGGCGACCTGCAGTGCTTCGTTCAGTGCATGGTGGGTCAGGCTGCTCTTCATCCAGTAGTTGCAGACCAGTATCCCGCCCGGTTTCAGGGCGCTGCGGCAGGCGGCCAGGAAGTGGAGCCGCGCCTGCAGTTCGTTCATTCCCTCGCCCACGTAGAGATCGGTCAGCATCAGGTCGGCCGGGGTGGGCTTGCGGTTCAGGTACTCCCAGGCGTCGGCCACATGTAGCCGCAGCCGTCTGTCGTCGGGCAGCGCGAACCACTCCCTGGCCAGTTTCACCACCCGGGGGCGCAGCTCCACCGCGTCGATGCGGCAGTCGGGTTGATGGGCCAGCAGCGCCTGGACCAGCGCACCGGCCCCCAGCCCCAGCAGGGTGCAGTTGCGGATTTCCGGCTTCATCAGCAGACCCAGCATCATCACCTGGGTGTAGTGGTGACAGAGTCGTGCCGGTTGCTGGAGATCGATACAGCTCTGTTCCACGCTGTTGCCGAAACAGAGCATGCGGCGCCCGGCGTCCTGGTGCACCGACAGTTGGCCCCATTCATCGCGGCAGAGGTGAAGTGGTGATCCGATTTCGGGCATGGCGGGAATGCTACGGAAATAGTGTGCAGGGCGTGTGCGAGGATGGTAGCAGGTTCCGGTGCGGGCCGGGGTAATTTTACCCACGGCGGTCCTCGACGGGGCTTTGTGTGGTATTGATAGTTCACGGATTATGAAATAGTGTCCGGTGGCATAATCGATGTACGCGGCGATCCGCTGTTTACGGCAACACAACAAAGCGTGGGGGAGGGGGCGTTCGGATGGCGAATCGCGCTTGCTCCCGGGTCACGCGCCACTTCTGGAAATAATGTGAGCATCTGGGAAAAAAGCCTGCTGCTGATACTGCTGCGCCGGCGGCTGGAGACCGAGCGCACCATCGACTGGCAGACCCTGCACCGGCGCGATCGCGGCTGGGCGCTCGGCCAGCCGCAACAGCCGTTGTGGAGGCTGCTGCGCGGCTGGCTGGAACAATCCGGCACCCCGTCACCCGGCGGCAGTACCCTGTTCGTTTATGGCGCAAGCGTGGTCGCCCTGCTGCTCGGTTTTGCCCTGATGGCGGGGCTGCTGACGTTCCAGCCCCTGCAGCGTATCAACCTGCTCTGGTTCCTGCTGATCGCCGTGTTCCTGCCCCTGGCCTGGTGGTTGCTGGCGCTCGTCTTCACCGCAGCCCAAGTGCCATTTCCGCTACGCACCCTGTATGAGCATCGGCTGCCCCAGGGGGGCGTACCCGGTACCCTGCGGCCGCTGTTGCGACAGACCGTGGTGGCCCTGGGGCAGCAGCTGTCGCTGCTGTTCGCGGCGGGCATGCTGGTCGCCTTTCTGCCCTACCTGTTGCTGACCGACCTGGCCTTTGGCTGGTCGTCGACCCTGGACCTGGGCAGCGGCCTGATCTACCGCATCACCAGTACCCTGGCCTGGCCCTGGGCGGACCTGTGGCCGGCGGCGGTGCCCTCCGTGGAGCTGATCGAGCAGAGCCACTATTTTCGATCCGCCCCGCTGGCGGCCGCAGAGCCCGCCCTGTTCGGGCAGTGGTGGCGTTTCCTGCTCATGTGCCTGCTGGTCTATCTGCTGTTGCCGCGGCTGGTGACCACCGGTGTGGCCCGCTTTCGCCTGCGGCGCATGCAGTACCGGGTGCGGGACCACGATGCCCTGATCAGTGGTCTCCAGCAGCGCCTGACCAGTGAGTTGATCGAGCAGGAGGCCTCGCCGGTGGTGCAGCGGGCGGTGACGGAATCGAACCGCCAGGCGGAGCCGTCGGCGAGCCGCTATCCCCAGGTGGTCTGTTGGGGGATCTGGCCGGAGACGGAGATCGCCACCCTGCGCCGTCAGTTGGCGGCCGATGCCCCCGGCACGGAGTGGCTGGATGTGCCGCGGGATGCACAGGTAAGGGAGGTGCTGGAACGGCTGGCAGAGATGCCGGACCAGCCCCTGCTGCTGCTCTGCAAGGGCTGGGAGCCGCCCACCGGTGAGCTGGCCGACTTCTGCCAGGCCCTTGCCGGGCAGCGCGGCCGGCTGTTTCTCTGGCCGGTACCGTTGGCCGGCATGAGCGCGTCACGGCAGCGCGCCCTGAGCCAGTCCTGGCTGCCCTTCATGCGCCAGCTTCCCGATGGCTTTCACTTGATCGACGGCGAGCCGGCGGCGGGGGGAGCGCATGCCTGAGCATCCGATGATGGCCGTGGTGGGGCATCCCAACAAGGGCAAGTCCTCGGTGGTGGCCGCGCTGACCCAGAACGACCAGGTGGAGATCTCGCCACTCTCCGGCACCACCCGGGTGGCCCAGCGCTTCTCCCTGAAGCTCGACGGGCGTACCGTTTTCGAACTGGTGGATACACCCGGCTTCCAGCGCGCCGGCCAGTGCCTGGCCTGGCTGAGGGAGCAGCCGGTGGCGGCGGACCGGCGGCCGCAGCGGGTGGCGGCGTTCATCGAGCAGTTCGCTGACAGCGACCGCTTTGTCGACGAGGTGGAACTGCTGAAGCCGATCATCGAGGGGGCCGGCATCATCTACGTGGTCGACGGCTCACTGCCCTACAGCCCGGAATACGAGACCGAGATGGAGATCCTGCGCTGGACCGGCCGGCCGCGGCTGGCACTGATCAATCCGATCGGCGGCGATACCCATGTGGCGCAGTGGCGGCAGGCGCTGAATCAGTATTTCAGCCTGGTGCGGCTGTTCGACCCGCTGCATGCCCCCTTCGAGCAGCACCTGCAGCTGCTGCGCACCTTCGGCGAACTGGAACCGCACAGCGGTACGGCCTTCGATCGGGCCATCCAACAGCTGGAGGGTTACCGCCGGCTCAAACTGCACCAGGCGGCCGGCATCATCGTGGAGAATCTCTACCGCCTGCTTGGTTACCAGCAGTCGAGCAGCCGGCTGGAACGGGCGGCGCGCGAACAGCTGGCGGCGTTGCTGCCGGAGGAGATCGAACGCTTCAATACCCGGCTCAACCGGCTGGAGCGGGAGGGGCAGCAGCAGCTGGAGGCGCTGTTCCTCTACCATCGGTTGGAGTCCGATCTGCGCCAGCTGGAGGTGGACCGGAGCGAATTGATGGACACCTCCCAGTGGACGCTCTGGGGGCTCGGGAAACACCAGTTGGCGCTGGTCAGCGCCGGGGCCGGCGCGGCCATCGGCCTGCTGGCGGACGCCGGTCTGGGGGGCGCATCGCTGCTGACCGGCGTCATTAGCGGCGGCGTGCTGGGCGGGCTTTCCGGCTGGTTCGGGGCGGACTGGGTGAAACAGCGGATTCCCTCCTGGCTCCAGGTCAGCGCCGAAAGGCACCGGCTGGGACCGGTCAAGGATCCCAACTTCGCCTTCGTCATCCTGGGGCGCGCCCTGAGCCATGCCCGGGCCATGCTCGCCCGCAGCCACGCCGACCGCGAGCGGCTGGTGATCGGTGAGGAGGGGATTCGCCGCATGCGCTCCCTGGAGCTGAAGACCCAGGTGCGACTGCTGAAGCAGTGCCGTCAGCTGCTGAAGCAGGGGCCGCAGGGGCGGGCGGCGGACGGGTTGCGGGAGTGGGTCTACCGTCAGTTGACGGACTAGGGCGGAGCCGCCCCTGTGCCTGCCTTGGCATTGCCATCCACCCGGACCTCCGACTGGCCAACCGTAGGGGCAAGCCCCTGTGCCTGCCCTGACCGATCGAAGGTCCGTCCTCCAGGCAACCACGAGGGGTTGCCCCTACGGATTTTTTCAAATTACGTCAGGCCGCGGCCCTGGAACCGACCGTTTCCAGGCCGGCGTTGACCCAGTCCTCCTTGCCCTCGGCGTATTGCCTGACATTGCGGTAACCCAGTGTCTTCAGTTTGAACGCGGCCTTGGCCGAGTTCTGGCAGGCGGCGTTGGCGCAGTAGACCACGATCAACGCCTCCCGGTCGGGCAGCACCTTGGGCGCCAGCTGCTCCACCTCGTCAAAATTGATATTGATGGCCCCCGGCAGGTGGGCATCCGCGAAGTATCGCAGCGGCAGCGCCTCGACCAGGGTCATGGGGCGATTGTCGCGCAGGTTTTCCAGGATCTCCTGACGGCTGATTTTCTCGATCATTTCGCTTCTCCTTGTGTTGGTCAATCTGGTTGCAATTACAACCAGCGACTAAAGTGAAGCATAATGAGGTTGTAATTGCAACCAGATTCACGGATACTTGCGTTATGAAAATACCCCCCAAAAAAGAGAGCGTGGCGGCCTGGGCGCACCTGTTCCGCGTCTACAAGACCCTGCTGGAACAGAGCGAGCAGGAGCTCAAGCGCGCCGACCTGCCGCCGCTGAGTTGGTATGACGTGCTGCTGGAGGTGCACGATGCACCCGGACAGCGGATTCGTCAGTTTGAACTGGGACAGAAGGTGCTGCTGCCCAAATACAATCTGTCGCGCCTGCTGGACCGGCTGCAGAACGAGGCCCTGCTCAATCGCGAGGCCTGCCCCGAGGACAGGCGGGGTGCGGTGATCACCCTCACCCCCGGCGGACGCCGGCTGCTCAAACGCATGTGGGCTGTTTACGGCGGCACCATCCGGGAGCGCTTCGAGGCGCGCCTGACGGAGCGGGATCTGGTATCGCTGGAGAGGACACTGGCCAAGCTGCTCGATTGAATCACCGAGCCAACCACCGGCTCAGCCGAGGGGATTTGTCAGGATTGATCCATGCATGGAGCGGCGGGGCGGTGTGGGGATGGCTGGCCGGGGAGATGACCGGCCAGCCATCGGTTGTGGCTGAAGGACCGAACTTCGGAATCAGCGGTGATGCGAGGCCAGCTCCACCGGTTTGTGGCGCTGAATGATCTCGGTGACCTCGCTCTCTATATCATCCGGGATCATGACCTTGAGTTCGGTATGCTCGCTGTCGGCAAACATCTTCTCCCGGTCGATGCCGCTGGCGAGCAGGTCGTCCATGGCGTTGCGGATCGTATCCATGGAGGTGAATGCACCGGTAATTGTGGTTGTCATGGTATGGCTCCTTCTCGGGGTGAGAGGGCTACATCATCGTGTTACATCGTCGAGTGATGTGCTCCGGGGTTGATCGGGGAATGCCTTATACCTTAAGTCTAGCACCCCGACAGGGTACACGGTGGCGCCCGGAGGGGCGGCAAGGTCGGTCGGGTGGTAGTATCCGCCTTACCGGGAAGCAAACCCCCGCGTCCGTCCGTCGGTCGGCGGATTTCAGCTTCAATTCATCTCTCCATGCGTACCCTGTAACTGGCCGGTGGGAACTCCTGCGGACACTGAAGCACCCGAATGAGGATTGTCTCGCGCCGGCCCAGGGTGCAGGATAAGGGTTACCATGAAAAAACGTTATTTATTGCTTGTTGCACTGCTGGTGCCGCTGCTGGTAATGGCCGAGCGTGACCACGAACGGGCGCGGGCGCTGCTGGAGTCGGGCGAGATCCTGTCGCTGGAACAGATCCTGGCCAATGTCCGCGCCGAGTATCCGGGACGGCCGCTGGAGGTCAAGCTGGAACAGAAAAAGGATGCCCTGATCTACGAAATCGAACTGCTGGATGACGACGGCAAGGTGTGGGAACTGAAGCTGGATGCGGTAACTGGGGAACTGCTGAAACGCGAGCGGGAAGATTAGTGCTGCGTAATTATCACATTGACGGAGCACTGGGATGCGCCTGCTGCTGGTAGAGGATGACGCCGAACTGGTGGCCCGGCTGAAGCCGGCCCTGAAGCGGGCCGGCTTTGCCGTGGATGTGGCGGATAACGGGGTCGATGGCGAATTCATGGGCGAGGTGGAACCCTACGACGTGGCGGTACTCGACCTGGGACTGCCGCAACGTCCCGGTCTGGAGGTGCTGGCGCACTGGCGGGCGCGGGAGAATCCGCTGCCGGTGCTGGTGCTGACCGCCCGGGATGCCTGGCATGAGCGGGTGGACGGATTCCGCGCCGGGGCAGATGACTACCTGGGCAAACCGTTCCACGTGGAGGAGCTGGTGGCCCGGCTGCTGGCGCTGGTGCGCCGCAGCGCGGGACAGCCCGCCCACGAACTGAAGCAGGGCGGGCTGCAGCTGGATGAGGACCACCAGCGGGTGATACTGGCCGATGGCCGCCCGGTGGAGCTGACCGGCACCGAGTTCCGGTTGCTGCGTTATTTCATGCTCCATCCCGGGCAGATTCTCTCCAAGACCCGACTCACCGAGCATGTCTACGAACAGGATTTCGATCGGGACAGCAATCTGATCGAGGTCTACATTCGGCGCCTGCGCGAACGCATCGGCCGGGAGCGCATCGAGACCCGACGCGGTCAGGGTTACCTGTTCCGTGGAGATGACAATTGATGTCCCTGGGCCAGCAGTTGCGGCTGGGCCTGGGCGCCGGCCTGGTGCTGTTGTTCGGGCTGGTCTGGTGGGGTGGTATCCAGGCGATCCACAGCCTGACCGAACATTTCGTCGCCTCCCGACTGGAGCACGACGCCGAGTCGGTGCTGGCGGCAATGCGCCTGGATGACTCCGGCCGGCCCCAGGTGCGCTGGCGGCGCATCGATGCCATCTACAACCAGCCGCTCTCCGGTCACTACTACCAGATCAACTTCCGGGACGGCGAACAGGTCGTCTCCCGCTCCCAGTGGGATCAGCGGCTGGAGATTCCCGCCTTCGATCCCGGCACCCGGGGCCAGTGGCGCATGCCGGGCCCGGCGGGCCAGGAGCTGCTGGTCTGGGCCGCCGGCTACAACAAGCAGGGGAAGATCTTCTCCATCGCGGTGGCGGAGGATATGACGCCGCTCAACCAGCGGCTGACGCAGTTCGAGTGGTGGTTCGTGGCGCTGATCCTGGTTGGTACCCTGCTGCTGTTCGCCGGGCAACAGTTGATCGTGCGCGCGGCCCTGGTCAGGCTGGAACGGGTGCGGGAGGAGATGGCGCGGCTGGAGCGGGGGGAGGTCAGGGCGCTGACCACCCAGGTTCCGACCGAGGTGGCACCGCTGGTGGTACAGTTCAATCATCTGCTGGGACTGTTTCAGCAGCGCTTGGAACACTCGCGCAAGGGGCTGGGTAACCTGTCACACGCCTTCAAGGGACCGATCAATCTGCTGCAGCAGCAACTGGAGAGCGATGAGCTGGCGGCCCATCCCGAGCTGAAGGCCGCCATGCAGCAACAGCTCTCGCGCATCCGCCAGCTGATGGAACGGGAGATGAAGCGGGCGCGTCTGGCCGGTTCCGGGATCTCCGGAGGGCGTTTCAATGCCGGCCGGGAGATGCCCGCGCTGCTACGCGTGCTGCGACAGATTTACCATGAAAAGCAGTTAGCCATCGAGACCAGGGTTCCCGAGGCGGGTCAGCTTGCGGTGGACCGGGAAGATATGCTGGAGCTGTTGGGTAACCTGCTGGATAACGCCTGCAAGTGGGCCCGGGGCCGGGTGCGCTGTGTCATCGCTCAGCACGATGCGCTAGTGATTGAGGTGGAAGATGACGGTCCCGGTGTCTCAGCGGAGGCGCTGGCCCGGCTGACGGGGCGCGGGGTGCGGATCGACGAGTCGGTGGACGGGCATGGCCTGGGTCTGGCAATCACCAAGGACATGGTGCAGCTCTATGGCGGCGGGATCGAGTTTATGCCGGCGCCTGAGCTGGGCGGGCTCAAGGTCCGGGTCACTCTGCCGCTGTGATCGGCACGTCGTCCGCGCCCGGCTGTCATCTGGTTTGGGGTATCCGCGTGGGCACAAAAAACGTGCCCACCCTACAAACAACAAACTGCGTAATTGCCCTAACTGCCTGACTCGCGCGGGGTGCCCTCGCGATACACCACCCGATAGCCCCGCTTGAGCTGCATATCCCGTCGTTTGATCAGGGTGCGCTCGGCCTCTTCACGCCCCTCGAAGTGCTCCTTGGTCACCTGTCCACGGGTACCCTGAATACCCGTTTCACGCACCAGGCTCCAACCGCCCAGCAGATCGGGCTGCAGGTGCAGGTGGTAATAGCGGAGCGGCTGCTCGGGTGAGTGCAGGGTCTGCATGTAGATGCGCATGGCGGCTGAGTTCGACTGGCTGTGGGTTGGGTGATCGTTTGTGTGGGCCCTTTTGTAGAGCATTTGGCCGAATATTTACAGTTTTTTCAAGCTACGCGGTGATTTTCAGCCTAGTTTCAGCTGCCGGGATTACTCTTTTAATCAGGGAAAGGCAGCAGATTGAAGGAGAAGATCATGAAAACCCACAAACGCACACTGTTACTCAGCTTGGCGATCGGCGCCCTGTTGGCCGCCGGCAGCCTGCTCGCGGTCCCACCGGGACCAATCCCCTTCGCCACCTATGACAGCAACGGCGATGGCCGGGTGAGTGCCGACGAGTTTTATGCGGCGCGCAATGCCCGCATCGGCGAACGGGCCAGGGAGGGGCGGTTGATGAGGAACTTGGGCAACGCGCCGGCCTTTGAGGCGTTTGACGGCGACCGCGACGGCTATCTCAGCGAAAACGAGTTGCTGAAAGGCCAGCTCTCCCAGACGCGGCAGCAGCTGAACCGGCCGATGGCCCCCAAGGGGGGTGCCAACCGGCAGGCGGCGGGGTTTGCCGATTTCGACAGCAATGGAGACGGTGTGGTAACGGCGGAAGAGTTTGCCCGGACCCGTGCCGCCCGCCAGGGTGAGAAGGCCGCGCAGGGTTATCCCATGCGTAACGCCGGGTCGGCCCCCGGCTTTGAATCGTTCGATGCCAACGGCGACGGTCGCCTGACACCGGAAGAGTTCGTGCCGGGGCGGCGTTTCTGAGCGATTGTAGGGGCAACCCTCTGTGGTTGCCCGGTGTCCCCGGGACTCGGCAATCCGGGCAGGCACGGGGGCCTGCCCCTACGGGGTGGTGATGGATGATTTCAGTCGTCCATGACCGAAAGGTAGGCGAAGATATCGGTCAGCTCCTGGTCGGTGAACTCGTCCAGCAATTCACTATCGGGCGAGTCCTCGTCATGGATTCGCCGCTTGCTGCGCAGCTGTTCCACCTGACGCCACAGGTAGTTGGTGTACTGGCCGGCGAGCATCGGCACCGCCTTCTTGTGGTCGCCCCAGCCCTCCTTGCCGTGGCAGGTGTCGCACTCCTTGTTGTAGATCTTGCCACCCCGTTCGATATCCCCTTCCGCCTTGGGGATCTGCATGATCATTTTCGATTCCAGCAGGCGCGCGTAGGCGTCAAAGTCGGGGGCGTTCTCATCCATCGGTGAGAGCCGGGTCTTGAGGGTGATCTCTGACAGGTAACGGGCAATATCGTAGATGTCAGATTCCGGCATCTGCCGATCATCGATATACTCCACCATGGCCAGGTTCTTGCGCTTGCGGTCGCGGAACAGGCGCAGCTGGTTGATGGTGAACTCGATCGGTTGGGAAGCGATACGGGGATACTCACCCTCCTTGCCACCCTGTCCGTATTCGCCATGACAGCCGGCGCACAGTTCGTTGATCTCCTCGGCATTGTCGGGATCATAATCATAGGTTTGCGCCTGCAGCGGCTGGGCCAGACACAGCATCAGCAACGCTGAAAACGGGAATAGGGTTTTGGGATGAAACATGGACATCGACATCTCGAAAAAACGTTTGGCACACAGACGGGTGCGGTAACCCGAAATTTTGCCGTATTGGAACAGAAAACAGGTTGCGGTTCTTTTGATCTTGGTCAAGCTAGCGCATTTTTCCCGGTTTTATTACCATTGCGTGCCCCTTGCTGCCGCCATCACGGACCGCCCCAGTGACCGATTTCCCCTCCCCAGGCGGCTGGCTCGTCGCCGCCAGCGAACGACATCCCCAGGCTCCTGCACTGGCAGGCGTGTGTGCGCGTGACTATGGACAGCTGGTCGCCGAGGCGGACGGGTTGGGCGCCCGACTGGTCGCGCGGGGCGTCTGCCGTGGCCAACTGGTTGTGGTTCAGCTCGCTTCGGCACAGCAGCTGGCCGGGCTGCTCTACGCCGCCCTGCGTCTGGGCGTGACCCTGTTGCCACTGGACCCGGCCATGGAGCCGGCCCGCCGTGAGCGGTTGCTGGCCGGTGTCGGTTGTGACTTTCTGGTGAGTCATCAGCCCCCGGCGGCCCCCGGGATGGGCTGGATTGTGCCGCACGAGTTGTTCGCCGCGCCTCCGGCGGGGGTGGCGCCAGCCGGGGTGAACCCGCTGGGTGGGCGATCCTTAAGTGGTGACCAGATCCAGCTGATCATTGCCACCAGCGGCACCAGCGGAGAGCCCAAGGGGGTGATGCTGAGCGCGGCCAACCTGGCCGCCAGCGTGGCCGCCTCCGAGCGGCGTCTGGGGTTGGGCGTGACCGACTGCTGGCTCGCCTGCTTGCCGCTGTTTCATATTGGTGGCCTGTCGATCCTGCTGCGCTGTCTCGCCGCCGGAGCCCGGGTGCTGCTGCAGGAGGGGTTTGAGGTGGCCGAGGTGTGGCAGCAGATTGCGGCCGGTGAGGTTAGCCATGTGTCGCTGGTACCGGCCATGCTGGAGCGGCTGCTGATCCAGGCCGACCGTCCGCCACCGCCGACGCTCAGGGTGGTGCTGATCGGCGGCGGGCCGCTCTCCCGATCACTGGCGCAACGCGCCCATGCCGCCGGTTGGCCGCTCTGTGTCAGTTACGGCATGAGCGAGACCGCCTCCCAGTTCGCCACCGACTGCTCGCCGACGGCGGGGCTCACCCCGGGTCGGGTCGGCCGGCCGCTGGAGGGATACCAGGTGTCGATCGGCAGCGCCGGGCGTATCCGGGTGCGCGGCCCGGCGGTGATGCGCGGCTACGCCAATCCGGCGGGGGCGGCGGGCCTGGGGCTGGAGCGGGGCTGGTTCGAGACCGGAGACCTGGGGCGCCTGGACGGGCAGGGGCGGTTGACCGTGATCGGCCGCGCCGACGACCTGCTGGTCAGCGGCGGCAAGAATATCCATCCCTCCGAGGTCGAGGAGCGGTTGCTGGCCTGTCCCGGGGTGACGGCGGTGGGCGTCACCGGTCGAGCGGACCCGGTGTGGGGGGTTACCCTGGTGGCGCTGTTCAGCGGCGAGGTGGCGGCCGCGGCTCTGGCCGAGTGGTCCCGCGAGCACCTGCCCGGCCACCTGCGGCCGCGGGAGTTTCTGCCGATTGAGCAACTGCCGCGCAATGCCATGGGCAAGCTCTCCCGGGCGGCGCTACAGGAGCTGCTGGAGCAGCACCCCCCGGCTGACCAGGCATAACCCCGTTTCGAGTGGATAAGCATCAGCGCATCCACCATGAATCGGATGGCGGTGAGGAGTGGTATAGGGAAGTACCGTTTACGGACCGGAGGATGGCATGCGCAAGCTTACTCACCCTGCTTCAGTTTCGTAGGGTGGATAAGCCGGTAGGCGCATCCACCATTGCTGCTGGCGAGGCATAACCCAGCCGCTTCACTTCAGTCCGGCTGCAGGGTCAGGATCGGCATCCCCTCGGTGATCGGATCGCCGATCTCGACATGCAGGGCGCGGACCCGACCGGAGCAGGGGGCGGGGATATCCAGGGTGGTCTTGTCGGTCTCCAGGGAGATGATCGGCTCGTCGCGCCAGACCCGGTCGCCCGGGTTCACCAGGATGTCGCTCACCAGCAACGCCCCGTCGGCGCAGGCACCGCAGCTCTCCCAGCACTCCGGCAGCGCCGGCAGACGGACTTCGACCGGTCCACTCATGCCGGCTCCCGGCGCGCGCTGGCCGGCTGGCCGTTGCTGCCCCGGTTCCCCAGAGCCGGCGTGACTATCGGCATGGCCCTCTCAATGTGGTTTGTCGAGAAGTGCATCGGCATAGGGGAACAGGGTGGGGGCGCCGCCGGTATGCCAGAACAGCAGGGTGTCGTCAGGGCCGAAGACGCCCTCGTCGATCAGCCGCAGCAGCCCACCCATGGCGCGGCCGGTGTAGACCGGATCGAGCAGGATCCCCTCGGTGCGGGCCAGCAGGCCGATGGCGTTACGCTCCGTGTCCCCCACAACCCCGTAGCCCTGGCCGGTAAACCGCTCCTGGAGGGTGATGGCGTCGGCATCAAAGCGTTGATCGATGCCGAACAGGGCGGCGGTCTCGTTGGTCAGGGTGCGCAACCGCTCGGCGTAGGGGGTGTCGGCGTCCTCCTCCTTGTCGATACGGATGCCGATCACCTGGCAGTTCAGTCCCGCCTGATGGGCGCCGACGATCAGCCCGGCCTGGGTGCCGCCGGAGCTGGAGGCGAACAGCATGTGGCTGATCCGCTGATCCAGGTTGTCCAGCTGGGTCTTCAGCTCGGCGGCGGCATGCACGTAGCCCAGGGCGCCGGTGGCACTGGAGCCGCCGTAGGGGATGAAATAGGGGTTGCGTCCCTTGGCGCGCAACCGGTCGGCGATCTGCGGCATCTGCTCGCCCTTGCGCCACTCACCGCTCCAGTGGATATGGGCACCGAGCAGCTGGTCCAGCAGCAGGTTGCCCTGCGCGGTCGGCGGCGCCTCCCCGCCCAGCACCAGATGACACTCCAGGCCGGAGGCGGCCGCGGCGGCGGCGGTCTGGCGGCAGTGGTTGGATTGCGTGGCCCCGCCGGTGATCAGGGTGTCGCAGCCCGCGGCGATGGCCGCGCCGACCAGATACTCCAGCTTGCGGGTCTTGTTGCCGCCCAGGGCCAGCCCGCTCTGATCGTCCCGTTTCATCAGGATGCGCGGTCCGCCAAGGTGTTGGGAGAGCCGCTGCAGGTTCATCAGCGGCGTGGGGAAGAAACCAAGGGATGCCCGGGGGTGCTGATCCAGTAGTGAATGCATCTGTGCCATCTCCTCTGTTGTCCGGTTATTTCCACTTTAGTCAAATTAGCTCGGATCAGCTTTCTCAGGGCTTTCGGGTGGGAGGATTCCAAGACCGTCGGCGGCAGGGACGCCGCCGTCGAGCCCCCAGGGATGGGTTTATGGCGTGTCTTGGAATCCTTTCACCCGGAAGCTATCCGCCGAATATCGGAATCAGCGCCAGAATCTGACAAAGTAGAATTATGCCCTCAGTATAAAGCCAGTTCCGGATTCCGGCCCAAGAGTCACTCGTCCGTCACGGATCACGGGCGCGCCGCCCAGGTCTCGGGTGAACCAGGCGCTGGTGGCCAGGCCATGCACGGCCGGCGTGGTCAGTGCGTCCGCCGCGGCGGCCAGATGGCACAACGGCCAGAGGCCGGCGCTGCTCTCCAGGGTGCTGGTGATGACGCAGGCAGTCCCTTGTTGGCGGGCCTGGCGGATCAGCTCCAGCGCGGGGAGCAGTCCGCCCAGGCAGGCGGGCTTGATGACGAGGCGCTTGACCGGCAGCGGCGGCAATCGCTGCCCGGCCTGGAGATACCCGGGCAGGGACTCGTCCAGCGCCAGGTCGAAGCGGGCCAGGGCCTGCAGTTCGTTGAGGATTTCACGCTGCGGATCGCGCAATGGCTCCTCCAGGGATTCGATCGGCAGCTGGTTCAGCCGCTCGATCAGCTGCCGGGTCTCGTCTGCCCGCCAGGCGCGGTTGGCATCCAGGCGCAGCTGGACGCCGGCCGGGAGCCGTTCACAGAGCTGCTCCAGCAGCGGCAGTTCAACGGTCATCGGGGCGCTGCCCAGCTTCAGTTTGAGGATGTTGAAGCCGGCGGCGATGGCCGCCGCTGCCCGCTCGCCCGACGATTCGTTTAGGGCACCGAGGGCGGCGTTGAGCCGCACCGCGTGCCCCGCTTCCCCACCCAGCAGCCGATACAGCGGCACGCCCTGTTGGCGGGCCTGCAGATCCAGCAGCGCCGTCTCCAGCCCGCAGCGGGCGGCGGGGTGGCCGCTTGCCGGCGGTAGCGCCCGGCACGCCGCGTCGGGGGAGAGGCCGGTCATCCTGGGGAGCCGCTCCTCCAGCCAGGCCCGGCTCTCGGGGGCGGTCTCGGTGCCGGCGGCCGGCAGCGGGGCGGCATCCCCATGGCCGCAGCGACCGGAGCGGTCGCGGACGCGCACCAGCCAGCCGCGGCGCTCGGTCAGGTGACCGGCGGCGGAGATCCAGGGGGTCGCAAAGGGGAGCCGATAGGCAGTCAGCTCGGCAGAGACAATCCGCATCAGAGCAGCAGCCCGAGACTCAGCAGCCCGCCGTAGGCCAGTTGCAGTTTGGCGGTATCGGCGAGGATGGCGTTGAACACCCGCCCCGGAGGCTCCCGGGTGAAACGGTGCAGCAGCCAGAGGGCAAACGGCAGGCAGAGCACCACCAGCCAGCTGCCGTCGAAGCGGTTGTTGAACGCCACCGGCAGGGCAAAGGGCAGGATCAGCAGCAGCACATAGAGCTGGCGCGCCCGCTCCCGGCCCAGGTAGTGGACCAGGGTCAGCTTGGCCGCCCGTTCGTCGGTCTCCAGGTCGCGGTAGTTGTTCACCAGCAGCACCGCGGCGGCGAGCAGGCCGATGGCGGTGGCACAGAACAGGGTCTCCAGGGAGAGGCTGCCGGTCTGCAGGTAGTAGCTGCCGCTGACCGCCAGCAGGCCGAAGAAGATGAACACGAACAGCTCGCCGCCGGCGCTGTAGGCGATGGGGCGCGGGCCGCCGGTATAGGCGTAGCCGGCCAGCAGGGAGAGCAGGCCGATGATCACGATCGGCCAGCCGCCGACCCAGGCGAGGTAGATGCCGAGGGTAAAGGCGCCGGCGAAGCTCAGCAGGGCCGCCCGTTTCACCTGGCGGGCACTGAACCAGCCCTGGGCGGTGGCCCGCTCCGGGCCCAGGCGATCGGGGGTGTCGGCGCCGCGCTCGAAGTCGGCGGCGTCGTTATACAGGTTGGTGCCGATCTGGATCAGCATTGCCGCCACCAGGGCCGTCAGCGCCGGCAGCCACAGCAGCCGGCCCAGCTCGGCCCAGGCCAGGGCGCTGCCCACCAGTACCGGCACCACCGAGATACCCAGGGTCTTGGGGCGGACGGCGAGCAGCCACTGTTGTATCTGCATATCGAGTGCGTACCTGGATCAGGGACGGCGCGGGAACTTGTTGAAATCGGCCGGCCGCTTCTCCACGAAGGCGTCGCGCCCCTCCTGGGCCTCGGGGGTCAGGTAGAACAGCCCGGTGGCATTGCCCGCCAGCTCCTGGATGCCGGCCAGACCGTCGGTCTCGGCGTTGAACGAGGCCTTGAGCATGCGCAGGGCGGTGGGGGAGAGCTGCAGCATCTCGCGGCACCACTGCACGGTTTCATTCTCCAGTTGGTCCAGCGGCACCACGGTGTTCACCAGGCCCATCTCCAGCGCCTGTTGGGCGTCGTACTGGCGGCACAGGAACCAGATCTCCTTGGCCCTCTTCATACCCACGGTGCGGGCCAGCAGGCCGGCCCCGAGCCCACCGTCGAAGCTGCCCACGCGTGGGCCGGTCTGGCCGAAACGGGCGTTGTCGGCGGCGATGCTGAGGTCGCAGATCAGGTGCAGTACCTGGCCACCGCCGATGGCGTAGCCGGCCACCATGGCCACCACCGGTTTCGGCAGGGTGCGGATCTGGCGCTGCAGCTCCAGCACGTTCAGGTGCTCGACGCCGCTGCTGTCGCGGTAGCCGCCGTCGCCGCGGACGGTCTGGTCGCCACCGGAACAGAACGCCCGCTCGCCCGCACCGGTAAGGATGATGGCGCCGATGCCGGGGTCCAGGTGGGCGTGGCGGAAGGCCTGGATCAGCTCCATCACCGTCTCCGGGCGGAAGGCGTTATGCACCCGGGGCCGGTTGATGGTGATCTTGGCGATCCCCTCGGCCTGGTGATAGAGGATGTCGCTGTATGCCGTCCCCTCGGGAACCTGCCATTCGATGCTGCTGGCCATGACTACTCCACTGGTCTGATCATATTTAGCAATACGGGGTCGGATTCAGGCCGGGCCGCCGTCGGGGTGAAGCCGGTATGGGTGGCCTGACTCCGACCCCTTGTGATTTCGACGTAGGCGGGCATTTTAAACAAAATGCCGTGGTTGCGTATGAAAAATGCCCATGGGGATTATTTGACGATATGGGGTCGGAGTCAGGCCGTAACAATACGGGGTCGGAGTCAGGCCGGGCCGCCGTCGTGGTGAAGCCGGCATGGGTGGACGGCCTGACTCCGACCCCTGGCGATTGGGCAGCCTGAATCCGACCCCGGGCGATAATGGCCGGCAACTCAGGGTTTGCGGTCGCCCACTTCACCCGCCACCGCCTCGGCCACGGCCTGGCGGTAGTGGCGGTGGTGGGCGATGCTGAACTCCCGCTCGATCATCACCTCGATCAGCTGCGGTCCACCGGCATCGATCGCCTGCTCCAGCGCCGGCTGGAAGGCGGACTGGCGGGTCACCCGCTGATAAGCCAACCCGTAGAGCGCCGCACTGTGTTGGAAATCCAAGTGGGTGGCGGTATTCCAGTAGCGCTGGTAACTCTCCAGCGCCGCCTGCGGCAGGTAGCCGAAGATGCCGCCGCCGTCGTTGTTGAGCAGGATGATCACCAGGTCCCGGCCGGCCGCCGCCAGCAGGCCGTTCATGTCGTGGTAGAAGGCGAGATCCCCGAGCAGCGCGACCGCCAGCGGATGGTCGCCGTCGGCCAGGCCGATGAAGGTGGAGAGGTTGCCGTCGATGCCGCTCACCCCGCGGTTGGCGTGGATATGCAGGCGTTTCGCCGCCGCGCCGCTCCAGCTGTCCAGTTGGCGGATCGGCATGGAGTTGCCGCTGAACAGCAGGCTGCCGTCGGGCAGGCGTTCCAGCAGCTGCCGGATCAGGCAGCCCTCGAACGGTCGGTCGTCGCGGGTCTCCGCCGACATCCGCTGTTGGCTGATCCGCTCGAACCGCCGGAACCGCTCCAGCCAATCGGCCGGACCCGGTGTAGGGGCACGGGCGCCAAGTGCGGTGCACAGCAGGGCCGGGTCGGCCGCCAGGCTGAGTTCGGTGTGGGGCGCGGCAACCGGCCACTGCCGGTAGGGATCGCACAGGATCACCGGGGCGGCGCTGCCCTCCATGTACCGCAGCAACGGTTTGGAGACCGGCAGGGCACCGAAGCGCAGGATCCAGCCGGGTTTCAGGGTCTCGCCGCCAGCATCGGGAAAGGCATCGGGAAAGGCATCGAGAAAGGCGTCGTAGTAACAGATCAGTGCCGTCTGGTCGTGCCTGCCGAAGCGCAGGTTGCTCAGGGGGTCGGCCAGGATCGGGCACTGCAGTTGTGCCGCCAGCCGGGTCACGGCCGCGGCGAAGGGGGCGCCGAGATCCGTGGCGCCACAGATGATCATCCCCGGTTGCCCGGAGACCAGGGCCAGGGCCGCCTCCAGCAGGTCCGTTTCCGGCACCGGTCGCGGCCGTTGGGCCACTGTTACCGCCGATGGACGCGGCAGTTCGACCGGCGATTCGGGGATCAGCGGCTCGCGCAACGGCAGGTTGATCTGCACCGGCCCGGGGTGCGGCTGCAGCGCCTGCCGGGTGACGCGGCCGCCCAGCTGCCGCAGCCGCTCCCTGGCATCGGCATCGGCCGGGCCGGGATCGTGGAAGGCGCGCAGGTGGCTGCCGAACAGCCGTTGCTGGTCGGTGGTCTGGTTGGCGCCCCAGCCATGCAGTTCGGGGGGGCGGTCGGCGCTCAGCAGGATCAGCGGGATATTGCTGTGGCTCGCCTCGATTACCGCCGGATACCAGTGGGCGGGGGCGCTGCCGGAGGTGGCGATCAGGATCACCGGGCGGCCGCCGCCGCGGGCCAGTCCCAGGGCCAGGAAGGCGGCGCAACGCTCATCCACCTGCACGCTGATCTCAATGGCCGGGTGGGCGTCACAGGCCAGTACCAGCGGGGTGGAGCGGGCGCCGGGAGAGATCACCGCCCGGGTTACCCCGGCGCCGGCCAGGCCGTCGATCAGCGCGTAGGCCCACAGCAGGTTGCCGGCTCCCGGGCGCTGCTCAGGCATGCTCCAGTGCCTCCAGCATGGTGCCGAACTTCAGCTCGGTCTCCTGGAATTCGGCAATCGGGCAGGATTCGCTGGTCACCCCGGCCCCGGCAAAGAGCTCGGCGCGCTCACCGTTCAGCAGGGCACAGCGCAACAGCACCGCCAGCTCGCCATCGCCCTGATGATCCAGCCAGCCGGCCGCGCCGGTGTACCATCCCCGGGCCGCGTTCTGGTGATCGCTCAACCAGCGCCCGGCATTGGCGCTGGGGAAGCCGCTCACGGCCGCGGTCGGGTGCAGGTCATCGGCAATGCGCAGCAAGGTGGCGTCCCCGCACAACTCGCCGTGGATGCCGGTCCAGAGGTGCTGCAGTTTGCGCAAGCGTTTCAGGGTGGGGCGGGGCGGGGCGCTCAGGTCGGCGCAGTGGGCCTTGAGACTGGCCAGAATGCACTGCACCACCAGGGCGTGTTCGTGACGGGATTTGCGATCGTTCAGTAGTTGCCACCCCAGTTGACGGTCCTCGCCCCGCTCCTGGGCGCGCCGGATGGTACCGCCGATGGCGTCGCAGCTGATCAACCGGTGCTTGCGGCTAATCAGCCGTTCCGGGGTGGCCGCCGCAAACGTGCTGCCGTCCAGGCGGATCGAAAACAGCCGGCTGCTGGGATAGAGGTCATCCAGCGAGGCCATCAGGCGAGACGGATCGAGCGGGTGCTCGGCACGTACACTGATGCGCCGGAACGGTACCACCTTGTCCAGGCCACCCTGGCGAATCTGCTGGGTCGCCTCACTGACCTGGAGTTTCCATTCATCATCGGAGGGCATGGTGCCGGTGCGGGAGAGCCGGTTGCGGCCGGGATGGGGCTGCGGGTCCCGCAGCAGGGCGTCGGTCAGCTCCTGCAACAGGTGCCGGCTGCGCAGCCGGGTGCGCTGCCGGTCGCACCTCCGGGAGCCGTGGCTGAAGCTGAAGGTCAGGGCGCAACGGTCGGGGGTCTGGTGCAGCAGCAGTTCGGGGAAGAAGATGGCGGCATTCGGCAACCCGGACCAATTCTGCCGCATCGGATCATCCGGGTCGAAGGCAAATCCGGTAAAGGCGGTGGCGCGGAATCCGGATTCATCCGGATCCAGATGGTGCCAGGCGGCACGCTGCTGTTCGAACTGAGCGGATAGCCGGCGCAGTCGCTGTTCACCGCTGGCGGTGAGGCGCCGCGCTTCGCCGATGCCGAGCAGATAGCGTTGCCGGCTCGGCTCGCCCCAGTAAAACCAGTTGCCATTCAACGGTGGCAGTCGATGCAGGTGCAACTCCGGGGTCGCCAGAGTGATGCTGACCAGTCGGTTGGCCAGTCCCCCGGCCGGCAGCGCGGCCAAGGCGCTTTCGAGGCGGCCCAGTATCGTCTGGATCGGTGATGGCCGATGGGACATGTGGCTTTGCCACCTCATGGTGTGAATGGACAGGGCTGATCATACTGCATTCCGCTGGCGTGAGGCATTTCATCAGCTGTTGTTTTTGCTGCATATGACAATTATCAAGCGCCATGATCGATCATGAAATTTCGCTGGCCAGCCGCCCCATTGCGTGGCGGTTGCGCATGCTTTTTATGGGTCCACATAAGGCGGGTGAATTTGACCCGGTGCGGCCGCATCTGCTATACATGCACGGCTTTTTTCGGGCCCCGGGCGATTTGTTGATCGATATCCGGGGGTTTGATTTCCGGGAGGTAATCGAATGTTGCCGACCGGGGGGTTTATTAACGACTGAGGTGAGTCAGTCGACACAGCAGGTTTGACCATGAATAAATGGCTAGTTTCAGTTTCCATCCTTTTGGCTATGGTGGTCGGTAGTGCTCAGGCAGCCGGCGACGCCGAGGCCGGCAAGACCAAGTCCGCCACCTGTCTCGCCTGTCACGGTGTAGATGGAAACAGCGCCAATGCGGTCTGGCCGAAACTGGCGGGACAGCACCCCAGCTATATAAAGAAACAGTTGCGCGAGTTCAAGGGCGGTGTGCGCAAGAATGACCTGATGTCGCCGATGGCCATGCCGCTCAGCGAGCAGGATATGGACGACCTGGCGGCCTACTTCAGCAGCCAGGCCCAGACCCCCGGCAGCGCCGCGGCCGATCAGGTCGAGTTGGGCGAGACCATCTACCGGGGCGGTAATGCGGCCACCGATGTGGCCGCCTGTATGGCTTGTCACGGTCCTTCCGGCATGGGTAACCCGGCCGCCGATTTCCCGCGCATCTCCGGGCAGCATGCCGCCTATCTTGAAAAGATGCTGAAGGATTTCCGCTCCGGTGATCGCAGCAACGACAACGCCAAGATGATGCGTAATGTGGTTGCCCGCATGACCGACAAGGAGATCGCCGCGGTCGCCCAATACGTGCAGGGGCTGCGCTGATCTATCGACACCGCCTCGCCCGGCGGGCAACCACGGGGGGTTGCCCCTACATCCCTGGCAAAGCCGCTCCTGGCCATCCATGGCCTCCGTGGCATAAGTCCATCCCTGGACAAAAAGGGCAGCCAGAGCGCTGCCCTTTTTCGATTCGGGATTTCGCTGGGGTCGGATTTCCAGGCACCGGGAGGAATGGTCGCCGACGGTCATGGGGTGTTACGATCCCTGTTCGAGTGGCGGTAGTTGAACCCGGGCGTATAGACGGGTCCTTATTTGGGGCACGACTCAATAATTCAGCCGATTGGCCGCTTAATACCCCCACGGAGGTATAAATATGAAGAAACAAATGCTTATCCGGGTACTGTCTCTGTTTGTCTTTATGTTCCTGGCGGCTGGCGCGCCGGCCCAGACCCCCTTTGAGGAGGAGGTGCACTACTTCTCCATCATCCCTGAACAGCCGGGTGCGGAGGGGGACAAGGTGCAGGTGGTGGAGTTTTTCTGGTACGCCTGCCCCCACTGCTACAAGCTGGAGCCGCATCTCGGTAAATGGCTGGAGCGCAAGCCCGATGGGGTCGAGTTTGTGCGTATCCCGGCCATGTTCAAGCGGCCGGATGTGGTGCTGCATGCCAAGACCTTCTATGCCTTGACCCTGATGGGGGTTGAGGATGAGTTGAACGCGGCGATCTTCGACGAGATTCATGTGCGCAACAATCGCCTCGCCAACGCCGAGGCTATGGAAGCGCTTCTGGCCGACAAGGGGGTGGATATCGAGGCCTATCGCAAGGCGATGAAATCCTTTGCCGTGCAGACCCAGTCGCGGCGTGCCGAGGTATTGGCAGGCCGGTTTGATATACGCGGTGTGCCGGCCTTCGTGGTGGACGGCAAGTATCGCACCAGTGGGCTTGAAGGCGATCTGCAAATGCAGGCGATTGATTATCTTATTGACAAGGTAATCGCTGAAAAGCGTGCAAAAAAGCAGTAGACTTGCAATAGTGCACCGGGGGGCTCCAATGGATGACAGTGGTGATCTGCAGCGTCTGAAACTGCTCAGCTACAACATACAGTCCGGAATAGACACGCAACGTTACCGGCAGTACCTGACCCAGAGCTGGAAACAGGTCCTTCCGCACCGGGAGCGCCTGCTCAACCTCGATCGCATTGCCGCGGTGATTCACGGGTACGATATTGTGGGGCTTCAGGAGGTGGATTCCGGTAGCCTGCGCAGCGGTTTTGTGGATCAGACCCAGTATCTGGCTCGCCAGGCGGCGTTCCCCTACTGGTACCGGCAGGTCAACCGGAGCCTCGGGAAACTGGCGCAGAACAGTAACGGTCTGGTGTCACGATTGCGCCCGTCGGATGTGACCGAGCACAAACTGCCCGGTCTGCCTGGACGGGGGGTGATCGTTTGCAACTTCGGCGGCACTACCGGACTGACCGTCTGTATCATGCATCTGGCCCTCGGGCGCAGGGCCAGGTTGCGTCAGGTGGCATTCATCCGCGAGTTGGTGGCCGATCTGCCCCACGTGGTGGTGATGGGCGACCTCAACTTCGGCTGTGACTCCGAGGAGATGCGCGTGTTGACCGAGAGCGGCCGGCTCACTCAACCGGCCTGTCAGATGAACACCTTTCCGAGTTGGCGCCCGATCCGCAAGATTGACCACATCCTGGTCTCCGATTCGCTCCAGGTGGAGAATGCCAAGGTAGTCGAATATCCTCTGTCAGATCACTTGCCGATCGGGATCGATGTCATAATCCCCTCCGGCATGCGGCTGGCGGCCTGATCCATGAGCGGGCAAGAGACGACCGCCGCCCCGGACTGGAAGATCCAATACCTGGAACTGGCGCAGCAGCAGGCCCAGGAGAAGTCCGCCGCGGCGGAGACGGAAAAACTGCTCTGCCGCATCATCATCCGCCTGACCCTGGCCACCAGTGGCCTGGATCCCGTCATCGACCCCCATCTCTCGGCACTGCGCAATGCGGTCAGAAAGGGTGTGCAGCCCGAACTGAAGGATCAGTTGTCGGCCATCTCGGAGGCGCTGATCCGGGCCAATGATGAAACTACCCCCGTCACCGCTACCGGGACCGACCTGCTCCCCCGGTTGATCAGCCGCTCCGGGGTGACCGGTCGCAATGCCGGCAAGCTGCACAAGCTGGCCGAGCAGTTGGTGGCGGAGGGCGATGCCGCCTCGGATCAGCAGATCGACCGGTTTCTGCGGCTGCTGACCCAGGGGGATAACCCGGGTTCGGCAAGCGGGTTCCTACGCCGTTTTTTTCCCTCTTTCGGGGCTTCCGACGCCCCTGCCGATGCGGCGGTTACCCCGAATCAGCAGCTGTTGCGGTTGCTCGAAGGGCTGGATTGGCCGGCCCAGCTCAGTCTGGATATCCGACGCCTGGAAATGGAACTGGTCGGGCAGAAGGACAGCGCGGTCTGGGTCGAGGTGCTCTCCTCACTGTTGGCTCTGCTCTCCAGGTCGGTTGGCGAGGTGCAGACGGAGATCCAGGATACCCGTGGTTTCCTCAAGGAGTTGACCCAGCGCCTGGTGGAGATCGACAAGCATGTTAACAGCAGCAAGGCGCTGCGGCAGAAATCGATGGTCGAGGGGCAGGCGCTGGGGTTGGCGATGCGCCAGCGGATGGGTGGTATGCGTAATAATATGAACGAGGCCACCACGCTGCAGCAGTTACGCCTGGAGATCGCCCGGCAGTTGGATGTAATCGAGACCCATGTCGGGAAGTTTGTGGCCAACGAGGGGGAGCGGCATAAGCAGGCGGCCCTGCTGGAAGACCAGCTGCGCAAGCGCCTGGATGAGGTGCAGAGCGAGAGTCGCGAACTGCGTGCCAAGATGATCGAGGCGCACCGCCAGGCAGCGACCGATACGGTGACCGGACTGCCCAATCGACTGGCCTACGAGGACCGGCTGGAGCAGGAGTATGCCCGCTGGAAACGCTTTGGTGAGCCGCTTACCCTGCTGGTCTGGGATATCGATGACTTCAAACGGATCAATGACCGCTTCGGCCACCACGCCGGTGACAAGGCGCTACGCATTATCGGCCAGAGCCTGCTGCAGGGCCTGCGCGAAACCGACTTCGTCGCCCGCTTTGGGGGTGAGGAGTTCGTCATGCTGCTCACCGGCACCAACTGTGAAGATGCCATGAATGTCGCCGAGACCGTGCGCCGGGAGGTGAAAGAGAGCGGTATCCATTCGGTGGGCAAGCGGGTGGAGGTCACCATCTCCTGCGGGATGAGCGGATTTGCCCCGGGGGATACGCCGGCCGATGTCTTTACCCGGGCGGATCGGGCGTTGTATGAGGCCAAGCGGACCGGAAAGGACCGTATCATCGTTCACTGATCGCCACTGATAGCCGTCAGAGCTTGCCGGGCTCTTGCCCGTCCTGCCATAACCGCGGTTGCTGGGCATAGAAATAATCCCACTCGCCCCCCTCCTGTTGCAGCGTCTGCATTAGCCCGGCGGTGGGCACCGCCTCGCCGGGGAACACCTGGGAGATGGCGATGAACAGCCGGGCGGTCCCGCCCATCTGCCGCCAGTTGAGATCCCGTAAACCACTCTCCCGGCCGCACCCCGGACAGCGGATGCCGTTGTTCGCGCTGCCGAGATAGGTGCGCCACTCGGGCAACGGATGGCGGCAGGCGCGACAGCGCGGCGGCCGGCAGTTCTCGCCACTTATTATTACCGCCGAGGGGAAGGGGCCGAGCAGGCGGATGGTACACAGCGCCTCGCCCGGGTGCTGGTCGCCGTCCAGCGGCAGGTTGGGCGAACAGCCCAGGAAGGTGAGGCGTTGCAGGAAATCCGCACCGGCCCGAAAGCAATGGGGCGTGTCCGGCACGGCCTGGCCGATGAGACCGGTCTCCGCCAGCCGCGCCAGCAAGGGTGGAATTTCCGGCAACGGTTGGTCCGTGGCGGGATGAAGCATCAGATAACCGGGATTCATCGGTTGTAGCGACCCCTGATAGTGCGTTTATTGACTGCATGGTAACGGATATTGGGCCTCGGGTGTCCTCATTGCTTATGTTATGTGATAACATAACACTTCTATTCAACTGCCCCCTGTCTCGTCCATGCATTTGACCATACGAAGCCTGCTGCTGCCGCTGTTGCTTATCTTCGCCACGGCGGTCTCCGCCGAACCCCTGTCGATTTATGTCAGTATCCTGCCGCAGAAATTTATCGTGGAGCGGCTTGGTGGTGAACATGTGCGGGTTTCGGTACTGGTTGGGCCGGGCCAGAGTGCGGAGACCTACGAGCCGTTGCCCAGGCAGATGGCGGTGCTCTCGCGGGCGGCGCTGTTTTACCGCATTGGTGTCCCGTTTGAGGATGTCCTGATCGACAGTATCAAGAGCGCCAATCCGGCGATGGTCCTGCTGGATGCCCGGGAAGGGGTGACCCTGCGTGAGATGGAATCGGCCGGTGAACATCATGATGATGCGGCTCATGGGCATGCGGAAGACGGGGATGATCCGCATATCTGGCTCGCGCCGGCCAATGTGCGGATCATGATCGGGCATTTGCGGGACCGGCTGATCGCACTGGATCCGGCGCACGCCGACAGCTACCGGGAGAATCACGCCCGCTTCGATCAGGAGCTGATCGCCCTTGAGCAGGAGATCCGGGATCTGTTGGGTCCGCTGAAAGGGCGTCGCTTTATGGTGTTCCACCCCTCCTGGGGCTACTTTGCCGACGCCTTTGGCCTGCAGCAGTTGCCCATCGAGAGTGAGGGCAAGGAGCCGGGCGCGCGCACCCTGAAGCGCCTGGTCGACCAGGCCAGGGCCGAGGGAATCAAGGTGATCTTTGTCCAGGAGCAGTTCGCCCAGAGTCAGGCCGCGGCGCTGGCCGCCGCCATCGGCGGGCGGCTGGTGACTCTGGATCCGCTGGCCGAGCCCTATCTGGATAACCTGCGGCAGGTCGCCAGGGCCATCGAAGAGGCCTATCGATGAGCGCCCCGTCTGTGGTATCGCTACGCAATGTCTCGTTCTCCTACGGGGGGCCCCGCGTGCTGGACGGAGTGAACCTGGAGGTGGAGGAACATGAGTTTCTCGGCATCGTCGGCCCCAACGCGGGAGGCAAGAGCACCCTGCTGAAACTGATGCTGGGTCTACTGGAACCGCTCAGGGGCGAGGTACGGATACTGGGTGAGCCGCCCCAGCGCAGCCGCACCCAGGTCGGCTATGTGCCCCAGTACCCGCAGTTCAGCCGCGACTTCCCGATCACCGTGGAACAGACTGTGATGATGGGCCGGTTGGGTATGTCGGGCCTGTTCGGCAACTACCGCCGCCGCGATCGCGCGGTGGCGCGCCAGGCGATGGCCGAGACCGAGGTGCTGGATCTGGCCGCCCGGCAGCTCTGCACCTTGTCGGGAGGGCAGTTGCAGCGGGTGCTGGTGGCGCGCGCCCTGGCCTGTGAACCGCGCATCCTGATGCTGGATGAGCCGACGGCGAATATCGATATGCGCGTCGAGACCGAGATTTTCGACCTGCTGAAGCGCTTCAACAAGCGCATGACCATTATCGTGGTCTCCCATGATATCGGTTTCATCTCCGGCTACGTGAACCGGGTCGCCTGCCTCAACCGTACCCTGATCTGCCACCACACCGCCGCCATCGACGGTGACACCATCCGCTCGCTCTACGATGCCGATGTGAAGATGGTGGAGCACCGGCACTGAAGGGGGCGACTCATAATGGAATTTTTTAGCGCACTCTGGGAACACCCCTTTCTGCAGCACGCGCTGATCGGTGGCCTGCTGGCGAGCATCGGTTGCGGCGTCATCGGCAGCTACGTGGTGGTCAAACGGATCGGTTTCCTGGCGGGGGGGATTTCCCACAGCGTCCTGGGCGGCATGGGGGCCGCCTTTTTCCTCGGCATGAGCCCGCTGGGTGGGGCGCTGGTCGCTGCCGTGGTCGCGGCGCTGCTGATCGGCTGGGTGCGGCTCACCTGGCATGAACAGGAAGATACCCTGATCGGTGCCCTGTGGGCGGTCGGCATGGCGATCGGTATCCTGTTCATCTCCAAGACGCCGGGCTACAGCGTCAGCCTGATGAGCTATCTTTTTGGTAATATCCTGATGGTGAATCCGGCCGATATCTGGATGATGGCGGGCATCGATCTGCTTATTCTGCTGACGGTTGCGCTCTGCTATCAGCAGTTTCTCGCCGTCTCCTTCGATGAAGAGTTTGCCCGGCTGCGCGGCGTGCCGGTCACCTTTTTCTATCTGCTGCTGCTCTGCATGGTGGCGGTGACCGTGGTGCTGCTGATTCAGGTGGTGGGGCTGATCCTGGTGATCGCGCTGTTGACGCTGCCGGCGGCGATTGCCGCGCATTATGTGCGCAGCCTCGGTAAAATGATGCTGTTGGCAACCCTGCTGGGCGCCCTGTTCACCGTGCTGGGCCTGGGCATCTCCTATGCGCCGGATCTGCCGGCCGGCGCGACGATTATCCTGGTGGCCGGGACCAGCTATCTGGTCTCGCTGCTGTTTACCACGGCCAGGAAGCGCAGGGAGCTGCGCAGACAGCTGCTACGGGCGATGCAATGAAACCGGGTTCATGTCATACAGAGTGTCAACAGGTGCTGCACCTGGCCGAGCGGCTCTGCGAGGGGCGTGGAGCGCGCCTGACGCCGCAGCGCCGCCAGGTCCTGGAGATCCTCTGCGCCAGCCCGAAACCGCTGGGGGCCTACGATATCCTGGATCTGTTGAAGCAGGGTGTGCCGGCCGCCAAACCACCGACGGTCTACCGGGCGCTGGAGTTCCTGTTGCAACAGGGCCTGGTGCACCGCATCGAATCGCTCAACGCCTATGTCGGCTGCGTGCATCCGGACCATCCCCACGCCAGCCAGTTTCTGATCTGCCGTGACTGTGGCGAGGTGCGGGAGCTGGAGAGCCAGAGTGTCGAGCGCACCCTGGGAAGCGCCCTGCGGGCGTGCGGTTTCAAGGCCGACTCCCGGGTGGTCGAGGTGACCGGTCGCTGTCTGCGCTGCAGCGAGCAGGAGACACCGTGAACCTAAAAACCTCGGTTGACCGCTACGCACAGGATCAAAGCGCATGTTTTTGACCGCACTTCCAGTCACATCCCGCTTCACCTTGATGGTGAGTACGCTATGCAGCGGATTGCACATTTTTTGCGGCACATGGCCGCGTTGTGAAACTCACCAAGGGCGCGCCATTGGCCTCGTTTCACGCCTTGCCCTGCACCGCAAAAAACGCACACTCCGCCGCATCCAACCGAGGTTTTTAGGTTGAAGCGCCTGGTGCTGCAACTGCTCAAGGGCTACAGCTATCTGATCAGTCCGCTGCTGGGCAACAACTGCCGCTACTACCCCAGTTGCTCGGCCTACACCCGCGAGGCGGTGGAGATCCACGGCGTGCTGCGCGGCCTGTGGCTGGGCACCCGGCGCATCCTGCGCTGCCACCCGTTCCACGAGGGGGGCTACGATCCGGTGCCCGGCTCGGAGTGCCGGCACAAGCACTGATACCGATCGGCGGCCCGTCGATCCGGGCAACCACGGGGGGTTGCCCCTACGCCCGTCCCGGCATTGCCCGTCCACCCGGAATTTTGAATGGCCAGTCGTAGCGGCAGGCCCCAGTGCCTGCCCTGGCGGATCTGCGGACCGGGGGTATATTGAATTATCCGCGTTCATTTGCGTTCATTCCATCCTTAGGTCCGTAAACGGTACATCCCTGTACCACTCCTCTTGCATCACTCCTCGTGGCTTATATTTTTCCATCCCCAACCTCCGCGGCATAACTGCTTCCCTGGACAAAACCGCTCTCGGCCATCCTCGGCTCTGGCTCCCGCTCCGCTCTATCCCCTTTATCCCCGTGTTCACGGCGTATATCAGATAACGGCGATATACCGTTGTGTCTGTGGTTGCAAGGCCGTCGAATAAGGCCGGGGCGTCGTATGGCCGTGAGGCATATCTCAATTTTGTGCACGAATAGCCAAATTCTCCTGCCCGGGAAGATATATCCTTGATTATTCTGTGTGAATATGGCATTTTCACGTAGGATCGTTCTTCTGATGTGTCCGCGCGGCAACGGCGAATCAGGTACGAAAGAAAACCTGTATGCGCAAAGAACATGTATCAGGATTCTGGGGAAACAAGCGAACGTTATCATTTTGTGAATCGGACGATGCTGTCATTGATCCCGTAATTACTTGAAGCGGTATCAGGCGCGCGCTCATTCGTCTGTTGGGGTATTCGCACTAGCCGGGATACAGGATGCCACAGAGGGTGGTTTTTATCTGAAGGGCAAGATTGTTTCAGGGGAAACTTATTTGCCTCAAGATTTCAGACTCGATGCCGCTTAATAGAGAGTTTGGAGCTTAATCCGAATGATGAAGTGGAAGGATAAATTTCAGAATCGTTGCCGGTGTTTCTGATGAGGTAAGGGGGAAGGGATTGACCTGCTCATGAAAACGCGCACTATCTTGCTACACGGATTCACCCTGGTGGAACTGATGATCACCCTGGCCGTTGCGGTGGTCGCGCTCTCTATCGCGGTGCCGTCTTTCCAATCAGCCTTTCAGGCCAATCGGCTAACGACCCAGGCCAATGCGTTGGTCACGGCCATAAACCTGGCGCGCAGCGAGGCGATCAAGAGGGGTGTCAGCACTACTCTGCGGGCCGGGGGGAGCAGTTTCGAGGATGGCTGGTGTGTGCATCTGGGAGCCTCCTGTGCCGGAACCGATATCCTGCGGCAATTCGAGGCCATGAACCAGATCAGCGTCGATTCGGGTGGTGTGACGGTCGTTACCTTCGATGCGCGGGGTAGCAAGAGTGTCCCCAACGGCGTAGTCAATATTGATCTCCAGCCGGATGGGTGCTCGGCGGGCACCGCGGATCGCCTGCGCACCATCAATATCGCCAATACCGGCCGCGCCAGTGTTACGGCTGGGAATTGCACATGACAATCCCGCAGCGCACCTTCGACATCGGTAATGCCCGGTTGCAGGGGTGTTCCGCCTGCCGTGGCTTCTCCCTGATCGAGGTACTTGTCACCGTGCTGGTGCTGTCGATCGGGCTACTCG
This sequence comes from Sedimenticola hydrogenitrophicus, assembly GCF_029017505.1. Lineage (GTDB taxonomy): Bacteria > Pseudomonadota > Gammaproteobacteria > Chromatiales > Chromatiaceae > Sedimenticola > Sedimenticola hydrogenitrophicus_A. The sequence continues at coordinate 87,395 of NZ_JAQGEI010000013.1, read as the reverse complement.
GGCTGGCGGGCTTGCAGGGCGTATCGGTACGCAACAACCACAGCGCCTACCTGCGCACCCAAGCCACCTATCTGGCCTATGAGATTGACGATGCGATGCGCGCCAATCGCGACGTGGCGCTGGCGGGCGGATACGCTCTTGCCTGGAGTACCGCGCCGTCGGTAAGTGATAGCATCGCGCAGGCCGATCTGAGTGCCTGGCGTAATCGCTTGATTGGGCTGCTTCCTGCTGCGGATACCCGCATACAGATCAATAAGGATTGCCTGCAAAATGATGTAGCCGGGATCCTGGCCGTCACCGTGCGCTGGGATGACAGCCGGGGTGTGGAGACGCCGCAGGACTTTTGCGTGGCGACCAAGCTATGAATCGAGCCAATAAAAAGGTAAGCGTCCCGGTACGCAGGCGCGGGTTATTGGGGACTTCCATGCCATCCTTCCGTCAACGCCGCCGCCCGACGGGTGCCTCATGCTTCCACCAAGCGGGCCTCTCGCTGGTCGAGCTGATGGTGGCCCTGGTCCTCGGTCTGATGCTGACAGCCGGAATAATCCAGCTCTTCGTCGGCAGCAAGCAAACCTACCGCTTTCAAGAGGCGTATTCCCGGGTGCAGGAGAACGGCCGTTATCTGGTCGAAGCCCTCAACCGCGATATCCGCATGGCCGGCAATATGGGTTGTGTCGGGAATCTGCAACGGGAAAACCCGACGGGAACCGGTAATCTGGCGCCCGGTTACTTCCGGGTGACACTGAATAACTCCAGCAACTATGAATGGGACTTCGGTAGCGGGTTGCAGGGTTATCAATGGAACGGCAGTGGTTGGACGCCCGCGTTGCCCACGGCGCTTGCCGCGGCATTGAGCGGAAGTGATGTCATAACCCTGCGTGGCATGGATGGGGGGGTGGTCAAGGTTACGAGCCACCCTGGTGGCAACCCTCCGGGTTCGGCGGCCTTAGGCGTTTCCTCCGGCAACGGCGTGGACCAATTCGACATTCTGGCGGTTGCCGATTGCACCTCGGCGGCGGTATTTCAGGTCTCCACGGCAAACCCGGACACTTCGGGATCGCTGGCCCACAATACCGGCGTGGGGACCCCTGGCAACGCTACTCGAGCCCTGGGCCGCGATTTTGTCGGCGCGGACGTGATGCGTGTCTCTACCCGTTCCTACTTCATCGCCAACGGCGTGGGGGGTGGGCCGGCGCTGTTTCGCCGCGTTAACCTGGCCGCGGCCGAGGAGCTGGTGGAGGGGATCGAGCGGATGCGCTTTGCCTACGGTGTTGACACCAGCGGTGATCGCGTCACCGATGTCTACTTGTCCGGTAGCCAGGTCGAGGCGGCCAGTCGCTGGGGCGAAGTGGTCAGCGTGCGAGTCAGTCTGCTGCTGCGCAGTATCGAGAATAATGTGACCGATGGCCCGCGGCAGATCACCTTCGACGGGGAGGTGATCAACTCCGGTGCTGGCGCCGACCGCCGACTGCGCCAGGTATTCACCACCATCGTCAGCCTACGCAACCGGTTGCCATGAGGACGCTTGCCATGGCTATACATTACAAATATACGCAGCAGGGCGGCGCCGTGCTGCTGGTCAGCCTGATCTTTCTTATCCTGCTTACCATACTTGGCGTGAGCGCCATGCAGACCACCCTGCTACAGGAACGCATGGCCGGTAATATGCGTGATCTCAATCTCGCCTTTCAGGCCTCCGAGGCGGCACTGCGCGGAGGGGAAGCCTGGCTGCCTGCCAATACGGCCACCGCGGAGGCGGCCAGTGAATTGGCCGATCCGGCCGGTTGGGATGGTTCCGGTGGGACTTCGGTGACCGGTTTTTCTCCGCCGCTGGCTTCCGATCCGGTGTATCACGTCGGCCCTCCCCAGCGGGTGCGTATCGGCATTGGCTTGTCGCCGCCGGAGTTTCGCTATATCTATCCGGTCACCGCGCGTGGGGTAGGCGGCACGAGCACGACGGTGACGGTCGTCCAGTCCATGTTCGAGCCTTGATGTGGGGGGTATGCCCCGGTAAGGAACAGAGTATTGCCAGGCTTCGAGGAATAAGGCCATGAATGCCACAGCTAACCACCGCACCGGTCAGGCCGGTTTAGTCGCACCATCCCGCCTAAAGGAGTTGGTCCTTGGCCTCGTTCTGGGCCTGAGCGTCGGCACGACTGTCCACGCCAGCGTGGATATCGCCAATTTGCCCTTGTTCGTCACGGCGAACGTATCACCCAATGTCATGCTCATGCTCGACAACTCGGGTTCGATGCAGAACATCGTACCCGACTCACCCTATGATCCCGATACGACCTATCTGGCCAGTTGTCCTTTTTCCAATCGAGTGACCGCCAGTACCCAGGTAGAGACCCGCATCGTCAGCGGTAATCCCCGGATCCGCTACAGCGGTACTAATTACGCGTTTGGCACCAACAGTGGGCAGCGTTGTTTCGTCTCCTCAACCGATTACAAGGCCAAGCTCTACGCCGACGGCGCGAACGGCGGCAGCACCAGCAGCTATCTGGCGGCGCAATACACGGGTAACTATCTCAACTGGTATTTCAAAACAGCAACGGATCCCGGCGGATGTACCAACACCTGGTCTTCCGGCAGGAAGCCCTGCACCGAGAGTCGCATGATGATCGCGCAAACGGCGGGCAAGAGCCTGGTCGATTCCATGGGCAGTGGGATGCGTGTCGGATTGTCCAGCTACAACAGCGGCAATGGTGGTTCACTACGTGAGATCCTCGGTGAGCTGACCGCGTCGAAGAAGACGGATATCAAGGCCAAGATCGATGCCTTGTCCGCAACGGGGGCGACTCCGCTGGCCGAAACCCTATCCGACATCGGCCATTATTTCGCCACCGGCTATACCGGCAATCTGACGCTCCATCCTGACCAGGCATCCCCGAGCACGGCAACAGTAGCGCAGGTGTTCAATAATCACAGTTTCGCCAATAACAGCGGCCAGACCATTGCGAGCCCCATTCAATACTCCTGCCAGAAGAGTTTTGCCGTGCTACTGACCGATGGGCGGCCGCAGAGTGATCGCAATATCAGTAACCATCTGGCAGATTATGACGGGGATTGCGATGGGGCCAGTCCGGCATGTCTTACCTACGACCGGAAATCGAATAGGGATTACGAGTCATCAGGAAGTGACTATCTGGATGATGTCGCCCAGGCGCTGTATGAAATCGACCTGCGGCCGGATTTGGTCGACCCGCAAGGGGCGATCAACAATGTCGCTACCTACTTGATCGGCTTCGCCGATGATCAGGTTAAGAGCGACCCCCTGATGCAGGATACTGCGGATCAGAGTGGCGGGAAGTTCCTGGTCGCGGGCAATGAGGCGCAGCTGGCGTCCGCGTTCCAGGATATCCTTGATGCCATCGTGGCGCAGGTGGAGAGTTCCGCGACAGCGGCGGCGACCAGTTCGGCGGTGTTGCAGACCGATACAAAGCTCTTTACCTCGGGCTTCCGCAGCGGCGACTGGTCGGGCATGCTGACCGCCAAGCATGTGAATGCTGATGGAACAGTGGGTGCCACTGCCTGGAACGCGGAGACAGAGCTGAACACCCGGACGCCCGCCTCTCGCAATATTTATACCCGCAACAGTGTGACGGGCAACGGCGTGGCACTGGTGTTAAGCGATCTGAGCCCGGCCCAGCAGGGCGCGCTCGATTACCACCCAGACGGCAGCAACGACGCGCTCGGAAGTAACCGCATAGGATGGTTGCGCGGAGATGAGTCGGCGCATGCATCGTTCCGCAGCCGCTCGGGCAGTGGCACTTCGCGACTGCTGGGCGATATCGTCAACTCCAACCCCCAATTCGTGGGCAAACGGGACTTCGGCTACAGTCTGCTGAGCACTCTGGGGTCAAGCTATACCACCTTCCGTACCACCAGCGGCTCTGATTATCAATTGCGACCCGACATGATTTATCTCGGCGCCAACGACGGTATGCTACACGCCTTCAATGCCGACACGGGTTCGGAGATCTTTGCTTACATGCCCAGTGAGTTACTGTTGCCCGAGGCGGGCAGCGACTTCGCTCCGGTCAACCGGTTGATGCAGCAGGACTACTACCACCGCTACTTTGTGGATGGTACGGCGACGGTGGGCGATGCTCATGCCAACAGCTGGGCAGACAGCACCAGTGGCTGGAAATCAGTTCTGGTGGGCACCATGGGCGCCGGCGGGCGTACTGTGTTTGCACTGGACGTGACCGCGCCGCAGAACTTCGGTGCTGGTAAAGTGCTGTGGGAGTTTACCGATGATGATCTGGGTTATGGCGTTGACCAGCCTGCTATCGTGCGCATGCGTAACGGTGATTGGGCTGCGGTGTTCGGCAACGGCTATAACAGCAACAATCATCATGCGGTGCTGTTCATCGTTCGATTGAGCGATGGCGCGCTGCTGGCCAAGATCGATACCGGGGTCGGCGATGCGTCGGTGGAAAACGGTCTGGGGGTGCCCAAGGTGACCGATTGGCCTGCACTCGACCTGATGGCGCGCACCATCTATGCTGGCGATCTGCAGGGGAACTTGTGGCGATTCGACGTCTCCTCCGGCAACGCGAGCCAATGGGGCAACGCCGGTAATCGGGTCGTTTTGTTTGCCGCACGCGATCCAAACGATGATCCGCAACCCATTACCGCCCGTCCGGAAGTGGCGATCAATCCCAATGATCCCGGCAGTCTGATGGTGCTGTTCGGCACCGGCAGTTACTTCAGGAGTTCGGACGGTGGCAACAAACAGGTGCAAAGCCTCTACGGCATCATCGATGCCAATGGCACGGCGGTGACCGGGGATCGTAGTGTCGTGCTGGTGGAACAAACCATCACCTGGCAGGGACAGCACGCCTTTGGTACAGAGACCTTCACTCTGCGCGAAATCTCCGACAATGCTATCGGAACCAATAATGAGAAGGGTTGGTATCTGGACCTCATCTACGGGGGCAATGCCGCGGGTGAACGGGTGGTCAGCAGCCCCACCTTCCCCTCGGGGCCGATACAGGATCGGGTTCGCTTTACCACGCTGATCCCGGAGGATGATCCCTGTGGGACCGGCCGTACAGGTTTTATCATGGATATTCTGCTGGGTTCGGGTGGGCGGACCAGTCAATCGGTATTCGATCTCAATTCCGATGGGCAGTTTGACTCCAGTGACAGAGTCAACGGGGTGGTCATTATCAATGGCCGGAGCGGCGGAAGTGGTGAGGAGCTGACCATCATTCGCGACCAAGATCAGAACTCGGACCATATGTACGACGGTCAGGACAGGATCGGTTCCGGACTCAATGCCTCCGGTCCCGCCGGTCGCCAGTCGTGGCGGCAGTTAAGATAGTGGCAGTGGTCATGATGTGGAAGCGTTCTGGTGTCAGCGCGATGACGGGAACAACGCCGCTGGACTGCGCCTCCTGTATGGTCGCGCAACCCCACGATAAACCGGAAATTGTCGGAACGTTGCAGGATCGGGAGTGGTTGCATGGGTGTTTAATATGAGTATACGAAGGTGGTTGCCGCGTGGTTTTACTCTCATCGAACTGATGATCGTAGTTGCGGTCATCGGCATTCTCGCGGCTATTGCTTATCCTTCGTACCAGGAGTATGTGCGCAAGGCACGGCGCGCCGATGCGCAGGCGGCTCTTCTTGAACTCACGCAGTTTATGGAACGCTTCTTTACCGTGAATTCACGGTTTGTCAACACCGACAACAGTCAGGTGGTGTTGCCATTTACTGAGTCGCCCAAGGACGGTGGCACGAAGTATTACGATCTCCAGTTCGTGGCCGGGACCGCTACCACGACCACCTATACACTCGAGGCGGTGCCGAAAAACGCGATGGCCGGTGATGGCTGCGGTTCACTGCGTGTCAACCAGGCTGGCGTCAAATCGCGTACGGGATCAATGTCAGCAGATCAGTGTTGGCGCCACTGACCGCTAGGAGTCTGTGCAAATTGAGTTTTTCCGTAGGGACTGCGCCTTCGTCGCAAATGCATTTCGGCCCGGGGTGGGGCTCCTGCATTGTGGCATAAGTCGATTCCTGGACAGAGCCATTTCCGCCATCCCTCGCCCCGGCTTTCTGCCTCGCTCTACCTCCTCCATTCCTGGACAAAGCCGCTCCCGGTCATTCCCGGCCTCCGCAGCATAACTGCTTCCCTGGACAAAAAAAGCCGGCCACGGGGGCCGGCTCAGGGTTGCCTGAAGCGGGGGATCAGGCGGGTAAATTGATCAGCTTGAGTCCGGTCATCTCCTGCATCACACGGATTACCTGGTTGCTGTAGCCGGCCTCGTTGTCGTACCAGACATAGAGCACCGCGCGGTTGCCTTCCACGATGGTGGCGGCGGAGTCGACGATACCGGCCTCGGTGGAGCCGACCAGGTCACTGGAGACCAGTTCGGTGGAGGTGGTGAAGCCGATCTGCTCGCGCAGCGCCGAGTTCAGCGAGGCATCCCGCAGCAGGCCGTTCAGCTCTTCCACACTGGTCTCGCGGCCCAGGTTCAGGTTCATCAGCGCCATGGAGACGTTGGGTGTGGGCACGCGGATGGCGTTGCCGGTCAGCTTGCCAGACAGCTCCGGCAGCGCCTTGGCTACCGCCTTGGCGGCACCGGTGGAGGTGATCACCATGTTGAGCGGGGCGCTGCGACCGCGCCGCTCCGCCTTGTGGTAGTTGTCGATCAGGTTCTGGTCGTTGGTGTAGGCGTGGATGGTTTCCAGGTGGCCGTTGTTGATGCCCAGAGTGTCGTTGAGCACCTTGAGCACCGGCACGATGGCGTTGGTGGTACAGGAGGCGGCGCAGAGAATTTTGTCGTCCGGGCTGATCCCGTCGTGGTTTACACCGTAGACGATGTTTTTGATCTCGCCTTTGGCCGGTGCGGTCAGCAGCACCTTGGCGGTGCCTTTCGATTTGAGGTGCAGCCCCAGGCCGGCCTCGTCCTTCCAGATGCCGGTGTTGTCGACCACCAGGGCGTTGTTGATGCCATAGCGGGTGTAGTCGATGGAATCGGGAGAGTCGGCGTAGATCACCTGGATGTAGTTGCCGTTGGCGATGATCGCGTTGTGCTCTTCGTCGATGACGATGGAGCCGTTGAACGGGCCGTGTACCGAGTCGCGGCGCAGCAGGCTGGCGCGTTTCTTCAAGTCGCCCTCGCGGCCGCCGCGTACCACGATGGCGCGCAGGCGCATCTTGTTGCCGGCGCCGGTGCGTTCGATCAGCAGGCGGGCGAGTAGCCGGCCGATGCGGCCGAAACCGTACAGCACCACGTCCTGGGGGCCGGGCAGGGGGCTCTTCCTGCCGGTGTTGATGTCGCTCAGCTGCTGCTCAAGGAACGCCGACATGCCGAGGCGGTCCGCGTGTTCCAGGTAGGCGCTGCAGAGTTTGCCGAGGTCCAGGCGGGCCGGTGCCAGGTCCATGCCGGCGATCGCTTCGAGCATTTCGAAGGACTTGGCGATGTCCAGCTCCGCGCCGACCATCTGGCGGGCGTAGCGATGCGCCTTGAGGATGTCGATGGTGGTGGCGTTCATCAGACGCCGGCCGTACATCAGGATCACCAGACCCTGGTCACGATACAGTTTCCCCACTAGTGGAATCATCTGCTCGGCCAGATTCTGGCGCTCCTTCCACTCATTCAGGTACTGCTCACTTGCGTTCAAGCTCATATTTCTACCCCGTCTCTAGGAGTCCGTTTTTTTAGATAAAAGAAGAGTTTACTGCCTGGTAACAACTGCGGTGTGCGCGGATCATAGCAGAAAATGCGTGCTTTGTGCGGTGCAAAAGAAAAAATCCGCGAATATAATTGGATGTTTGTACTAATCATCTCATTTTCCTTTATATGCTGTTGTGGGGAGGCGTTCCACCGCGGTTTTACTGGTTTGGTCTATGCTTGGGTAACCTGTGTATGCTGAATTACTGGAGTGGGGTCCGGGTTCAGGTACCGGTTCCTCACAGGAGTGATGAATATGGGTATGTTGGATAGATGGTTTGGCGGGATGAAGGAGTACCCGCCGCTGGCCGCGGACAGTGAGGCACAACACCACCTGGAGGAGATCAGTCCGCAACTGGAGGGGCTGGTCGGCGAAGTGCGGGACCCGCTTGAGGTGGTTCCGGCTGACCATGAGGCATTCGTATTTATCGGCAAGCCGCCGAAGCGCTTCGGAATCGCCTGGATTCATGACGGCAAGGTGAGCAGTTTTCAGAATCTGGTCGAAGAACGGCACCTGACACCGGAAAAGAGCGAGCAGCTGATCGAAGAGCTCCGGGATGCCTACGAGCGTGCCGCTGAGGCACGCCGTTACAGCGCCAAGGTGGGCAAACGCAAGATCACGGTCACACCCTCACCGGTGTTGGAGCAGGCCGTGCATGAGATCATCGATCACACCAGGTCGCCGTAGCGGAGGGTGTGTCCACGGGCGTCTGGAACCACCAGGCGCCCGTGGGAGACTCCCGGAGGTCAGTACATGTGCTGGCCGCCATTGATGGAGAGGGTCGAGCCGGTGACGAAACCGGCGGCGTCCGAGACCAGGAACAGTACCGCGCGTGAGATATCTTCCGGCTGCCCCAGACGGCCGACCGGGATGGTGCGGATGATCTTCTGCAGTACCTCTTCCGGCACGGCCCGGACCATGTCGGTCTCGACGTAGCCGGGTGCGATGGCATTGACGGTAATCCCCTTGGTCGCACCCTCCAGGGCCAGCGCCTTGGTGAAGCCGTGGATGCCGGATTTGGCGGCGGCATAGTTGACCTGTCCGTACTGGCCCGCCTGGCCGTTCACCGAGCCGATATTGACAATGCGTCCGAAATTGCGCTGGCGCATGCCTTCAATCACACAGCGGCAAGTGTTGAAACAGGAGGCGAGATTGGTCTGTACCACCTTGTCCCACTGCTCAAAGCTCATCTTGTGCAAGGTGCCGTCACGGGTAATGCCCGCGTTGTTGACCAGCACCTCGACCGGTCCGGTCGAGGATTCGATCGCACGGATACCGCTGGCCACCTGATCGAAGTCGCTCACATCGAATTTGAAGGCCGGTATGCCGGTACGCTCGGTGAAATCGGCGGCGGCCTGCTCGTTGCCGCCATAGTTGGCCACCACCTGGTAGCCGTTCTCTTTCATGGCGACACAGATTGCCTCACCTATGCCCCTGGTACCGCCTGTTACCAATGCTACTCGCCCCATGATCTACTCCTTGTCGATACTATATAGATTGTCTGATGCCGCTACTCCTGAGGCATCGCGTACCCGTCGGGCTCCCCGCCGCCGTGAGAACTGTGCTCGCGCATCGGTTTACACCCATTCTGAAATCGTGCCGGTTATCGGTTGGGGTTCCGGTGATGGTTGTCTCGACACGATTCACTAACAATACTAACGAAAAATCCGCGCTTGTGAACCACAATCAAAATAGCAGTGGATTCTAATATGTCGTTATTGATCCAATGGTTGCCATTTGCGGGTAAATCACGTGAAATAGCCTGCTTGGCCGATCCACATATCGATAAAATTCAGCGGACAATTCCTCTTCATGAAATTTCTCTCCATGTTCCATATTGCACTGGTGATTATTTTCGCCACGCTTAACGGCATTATCCTGTATCTGTTCGTGTTGACGCTGCCCTTTGGGGCGGATGTATTCCTCAAGAGCCTGGGGCTCTGGGATAAGATAAGTTTGGATATTGGAAGTGTACGCATTCCTGCCAGTTATGTGGCGGTCGTCTGTGTGTTGCTCGCGGTGGTCGGGGCGGTACTGGTGCAACGCCTGCCGGAGGTGTGGAAGAATCGCCTGCTGTATGCGCGCAAGCTCTATCCCCATCCTGCCAGCGACGCCTTTCTGACCAGCCGGAAGCAGCCCTTTGAGTCACACGATCTGCAGGCCAGGTTTCCGCGGGTCAAGGATTCCGGCTTCAGCCGTAAGGTGCAGACCGAAGTGTGGTTCGAGACCTACCGGCGGCATAACGCCAAGCCGGTGGTGCTGAATACCCGGATTCATTGGGACATGCTGCGGGACCTCTATATCCTCAGCCTCTATTTCCTCGGCTTCTTCCTGATCGGCTGGATCATCAACATAGGTGTCCCGTTTCAGATCGTCGGCATCTACCTGTTCCTGTACGGCACCCAGACCCTGTTTCTGCTGTTTGCCGCGCGGCGTACCGGGTTCCGCATGGTCGATAACGTGCTGGCCGTGGAGTTGGGGATGGAGGAGGAACGCGGCAAGCCGCTGGGGAAGGGGCGTAATTGATGACCTTGCTATGGCCAGCCGTAGGGGCAGGCCCCTGTGCCTGCCTTGGCTGATCGGCGGCCCGTCGATCCGGGCAACCACGGGGGGTTGCCCCTACGCCTTTCTTGACATTGTCCGTCCATCCGAAATTCCGAGTCCTGATTGACCCTGGCGTGCTTGGCGTCTTGGCGAGAGTAATGAACCTTTCCCGGGCCGGGACCGGGACGTGTGCAGGATGCAGTCCGGCCCACTTATGAGTAATGGGTAGACCTAGCTAACTACGATCAGATCCTTCAGGCGCGGCGGTTTGCTGCTGCTGCGATAGGCCACCTGGGCCAGAAACAGCTCCCCCGCCGCCAGGGCGTCGGTCAGGGCGTTATGCGCGGGATAGCGCGGCAGCCCGTAGCGGGCCCGCGCCTTGGCCAGGCGCAGGTCGCCTGAGCGGATCGCCTGGTCGCGCATCCTGAACTGCCGCACCTCCAGTGCCAGGGTATCCACCACCGGGCAGAGAAACGGGTACCCATAAAGATTGCGGCAGGCGTGATTGAGGAACTCATACTCAATGGCGGCGTGATGGGCCAGCAGCGCCTTGCCCTTGAGCGCGTTCAGAATCACCGGCAGCACCTCCTCCAGCGGCTGGGCCTCGGCCGCCTCGTCGTCGAGGATGCCGTGCACCACGGCCGAGGCCTCGGGGATGTCCACGGTGGGTCTGATCAGGATGTGTGTGGCATCGCCCAACACCAGGCGGTCGCCCCTGACGGTGGCGTAGCCGACACTCAGGATCTGGTCCTGGCTGGCCTCCAGTCCGGTGGTTTCGAAATCGATCGCCAGGTAGTCCGCCTGGCGCCAGTCGATCTCCCGGTCGGGGAAGGGGGTTGCGTAGTAGTCGCGCAACGGGCCATCCGGCATCTTGCGGGTCCACCAGTTTCTGCGCTCCTCCAGGTTGAAGAGGTACTTCCAGATCGACACCGACTACCTCAGGTATCGCTGGCTGAGGACATTCTGCATGGTGCGGACGACCGAAAAGGCGTCCTTCAGATGGCTGCGCTCGAAGTGCGAGAGGTCATCGGGTGACATGTAGTTGTTGGGGGCCTCGCCCGCCTTGATCTGCCGGGCCTGATGACGGATCCGCAGGGAGCCGACGAACTCCAGGGCATCGCGCAGGTCATGGGCCCCGCCGTGGGAGACCTCGCCGCCGCTGGCGACCTCCTTGAGCCGGTCCTGGGTGTTGATGGCGTGGCTGCCGGCCGCCAGGGCGTAGACCCGGGCCAGATCGACAATGGGTACGATGCCGTTGTGTTTCAGGTCGAAGGTGTGGTCATGTTCGCCGCCACTGATCAGGACAAAATTGCGGAAGAATCCCAGGGGTGGCTTGAAGCTCAGGGCGTTGCCGGCCATGTAGGCCAGGAAGATCTGGTTGCCCCGGGTCTTGGCGAGCAGGTATTCGCGCAGTTGACGGAACAGATTTTTTTCACCATGGATGCAGCGCAGGTCGAAAAAGACGCAGGTCAGCATCAGCGCCTTCGGTTCCGGCTGCTCGATCCAGTGGTTGAAGTAACGCTTCCAGCCGGCCAGGGGCTGGCGCCACTTGTCGGTGGTGGCCATCATCTCCCCCGGGCAGTAGACATAGCCGCAGGCGTTGAGGCCATCGCAGACGAAGCCGGTCAGCGCCTTGAAATACTCGCCGTGTGCCTTCGGATCATAGGCGTCATCCATCACCAGGCAGTTGTCCTGGTCGGATTTCGCGGTCTGCTCGCTGCGCGCCTGGGAACCGGCGGCGATCCAGGCATAGGGTACCGGCGGCGGGCCGAACCGCTCCTCCGCCAGCTGCAGCAGACGCACGGTGATGGCGTCGACCACCGCAGTGATGACGTGGCCGATGCTGTTGGCGGTGGCATCGGCGGCGGCGAGATTCTGCAGCAGTTGGGGGATTCGGCTACTGATGGAGGCCAGTCCCTGCACCTCATGCTGCTTGTAGACGGAGCTGACCAGATAGACCGCCGAGGTGGTATGACGCTCGGCAAAATCGGTGGCGGTCAGCATGCCGGCCACCTTGCCCTGCCGCAGTATTGGCAGGTGATGGAAGTTGTCCCGGGCCATGTGCAGCATGGCCTCAAAGGCGTAATTGTTCGCCTCCAGGGTATGCGGATCGGCGGTCATGATGTGGCTGATCGGCAGGCTGGTGTCGAGGCCCTTGGCCACCACGCGGCGTCGCAGGTCGCGGTCGGTGACGATGCCCACCAGCCGCTCCCCCTCGGTGATCAGGATCGAGGAGACCCGTTCATCGGACATCACCGTGGCGGTATCCTGGATCGATGCGTCGGGCGGCATGCTGATCGGCGCACGGCTGATCATGTCGCCGATCTGGGTGGTCATCAGGCCGAGGTGGGAGCTGCCGTCCTCACCGGTGTTGCTGATGGCATCGCGCAGGCGGCCGCCGCCGGCCGGCTCGAAGAAGTAGGAGAACTGCGGCTGCTCCTTGCAGAACCGGTCCACCTCCGCGGCCGGCAGCAGATAGACCAGGCTGTCCTCCATGGCGGTGCCCTGGAACTCCGCATGCCCCTCCATGTGCGAGGCGCGGTAACCGAACAGGTCGCCTTCACCCAGCCGGGCCAGCAGTTCGTCCTGGGTGTTGTGGATCTCCACCGCGCCGCTACGCACCAGGTAGAGAAAATCATCGATACTGCCGGAGTCGGGGATGGTGGTGCCGCGCCGGAAATAACGCACCTGCAGCAGCGCCGGCACCTGGTTGATCGCCTGTTCCGGCAGTTGGTTGAAGGGGTGATGGGCGGAGAGGAAGTCCCGTATCTCTATCAGTTCGATTTCCATGTTTACTCCCGTTCCACAATCTCGGTTGGCGGAGATTGTCAGCGAATACTGGTGGATGCGTTTGCGCTTATCCACCCTGTCTTGTCGACGCAGGGGCAGGCCCCTGTGCCTGCCCTTTTCCATCGGCAAACTGTTCTCCGGGCAACCACGGGGGGTTGCCCCTACATCCATCCCTGGACAAAAAAAAGGGCCTGCACGAGGCAGGCCCTATCTTACATCACATTTAACTTATGTGATTAGTGGTCAGTAGCGGCACCTGCACCCCGGGGGGTACGGATGTCCTCGACCATGTGCTGGATATGCTCGGGTGGCTCCGCGGTCACCTTGGATACCAGGATCGCCGAGGCGAAGTTCAGCATGGCACCGACGGCGCCGAACGCCTCCGGAGAGATGCCCAGGAACCAGTTGTCCGCGGTGTTGGCCGCCATGGCGGTGCCCGGGATGAAGAACCAGCCCTTGAACCAGAAGATGTAGAGCAGCGTGCTACCCAGACCGACCAGCATGCCCGTGACCGCGCCGGTGTTATTGACGCGCTTGTTGAAGATACCCATCATCAACGCCGGGAAGATCGACGAGGCGGCCAGACCGAAGGCCAGTGCCACCACCTGGGCCGCGAAGCCGGGGGGGTGCAGGCCGAAGTAACCGGCCACGCCGATGGCGCCCGCCATCGCGATACGCGCCGCCATCAACTCGCCCTTCTCCGTGATGTTGGGGTTGAAAATACCCTTCAACAGGTCATGGGAGATGGAGGAGGCGATGGCCAGCAGCAGGCCGGCCGCGGTGGAGAGCGCCGCCGCCAGACCACCGGCTGCCACCAGGGCGATTACCCAGTTCGGCAGACCAGCGATCTCGGGGTTGGCCAGTACCATAATGTCGCGGTCAACCGTCAGCTCGTTTGCGGTACCCGCAAACTTGGGACCACGATACTCGACGCGGCCGTTGCTGTTCTTGTCCTCGAACTTCAGCAAGCCGGTCTTCTCCCAGTTCTTGAACCACTGTGGACGCTTCTCGTACTCCAGGGAGCCGTCAGCCGCCGCCACCGGGCCGGGCTGTACCGTGTTGGCCAGGTTCAGCATGGCCATGGAACCGACCGCCGGAGCGGTGGTATAGAGCAGGCTGATGAACACCAGCGCCCAGCCGGCGGATGAGCGGGCATCCTTGACTCGGGGTACGGTGAAGAAGCGGATAATGACGTGGGGCAGACCCGCGGTACCGATCATCAGGGAGAAGGTGTAGAGCGCCATGTTCAGGGTATTGGTCTTCTGCGCGGTGTATTGCGTAAAGCCGAGGTCCACGATGGTCTGGTCCAGCTTCATCAGCAACGGGGTACCGTCGGCCACGGTGCTGCTGAACATGCCCAACTGCGGAATCGGGTTACCGGTCAAGTGCAGGGAGATGAAGATGGCCGGGATGGTGTAGGCCATGATCAGCACGCAGTACTGGGCGATCTGGGTGTAGGTGATACCCTTCATGCCGCCAAGTACGGCGTAGAAGAAGACGATCGCCATACCCGTGAACAGGCCGGTGGCGAAGTCCACTTCGAGGAAGCGGGAGAAGGCCACGCCGATACCCTTCATCTGGCCGATTACGTAGGTCAGTGAAGCCACGATCAGACAGATCACCGCCACGATGCGCGCGGTCTGGGAGTAGTAGCGGTCACCGATGAACTCCGGCACGGTGAACTTGCCGAACTTACGCAGGTAGGGGGCCAGCAGCATGGCCAGCAGCACGTAGCCACCGGTCCAGCCCATGAGGAACAGGGAGGCGTCATAGCCCTGGAAGGCGATCAGTCCCGCCATGGAGATGAACGAGGCGGCCGACATCCAGTCCGCGGCGGTGGCCATGCCGTTGGCGACCGGGTGGACGCCGCGGCCGGCCGCGTAGAATTCACCGGTTGTACTTGCGCGGGCCCATATGGCGATGCCGATATAGAGCGCGAAGGTCAGACCGACGACGATAAAAGTTAATGTTTGCAGTTCCATTAATCGAACCCCTTATTAGTCTTCGTGAACGTCAAACTGACGGTCCAGCTGATTCATTTTGTAGGCGTAGAAGAAGATCAACACCAGGAATACGATCATGGAACCCTGTTGTGCGAACCAGAATCCAATGTCAGTGCCACCGATCTTGATGCCGGACAGTGCGGGGCGAAGGATGATGCCGAAACCGTACGAACATACGGCCCAGATCACCAGAGAGATCGAGATGAGTCTGACGTTGGCCTTCCAGTAGGCCATGCCAGACGTGGTTTCTGTACTCATTGTTTAAGTCCTCCGGATTATTAATTTAGTACGCGCTCGCTCGACCCCCATGACCCGGTCAACTACGGATGCATCCTGACCGTGGCACGATGGGTCGAATTCCATCTGATTTACAGATTTGGGAATCCTCCCCTGGCGACCGCGCTTCATGCTGCATGATTCAAGCCAGAAAATACAATTTCCATTTCTATCAATTGGATAGTGACGGCAGGGTAATTGGTGAGGCGCTTGAAAGGCGGCTTACTGTTACCTCAGGTAGCGTTCCGGCGTGGTGTTTGGGGTGTTACTTGTTACCTAAGGTAACAGCGGGCGGGGTGTTACTCTGGTGCTGTTCCGGGCGGGCAACGGGGTTATAATCCAGCGTAATGAGTAGCTTTTTCGATAACAGCCTGGCCCTGGCCCTGGAGTCAGCCCCCTGGCTCCTGTTCGGCCTGATTGCTGCCGGGTTGATTCGTGCCTGGCTGCCGGTGCATCTGGCGGGGCGGGTGTTGGGCGGCCGGGGGCTTGCCCCGGTGCTGCGCGCGGCCCTGGTGGGTGCCCCCTTACCCCTCTGTTCCTGCAGTACCCTGCCGGCGGCGATGTCGCTGCGCCGGGCCGGTGCGTCCAAGGCATCCACCACCTCCTTTCTCATCGCCACCCCCGAGACGGGTGTCGATTCGGTGGCCCTCTCCTGGGTGCTGCTCGGACCCGTGCTGGCGATCATCCGGCCGCTGGCGGCGATTGTCTCGGCGGTGACCGCCGGACTGCTGGTGGGTCGTCTGGAGGGCGCGGACAGCCAGCCGCCAATCCCGCCCGCCCCGGCGGCGCCCGCCTGCTGCGGCTGCAGCGTTGAACCGGACGCGGCCGGGGAAGCGCTCACGCCACCGCGGGATGGGGCCTGGCGGCGGACCCTTGAGGGCTTGCGCTACGCCTTCACCGACCTGCTGGACGATCTGGCGCTGTGGCTGTTGCTCGGGCTGCTGGCGGCCGCCCTGGTGGTGACCCTGGTGCCTCCCAATCTGTTGAGCGGATGGGGCAGCGGCTTGTTCGCCATGCTGCTGATCCTGCTGATCTCGGTGCCGATGTATGTCTGCGCCACCGCCAGTACCCCGCTGGCCCACGCCATGCTGTTCGCCGGGGGCTCCCCCGGTACCGTGCTGGTGTTCCTGTTGGCCGGGCCGGCCAGTAATATAGCCGGACTGGTGCTGGTGCGGCGTGAGCTGGGCGGCAAGGCCCTGGCGGCCTACCTGTTCGGGATCGGCGGTATCAGCATCCTGCTCGGGCTGACGCTGGATGCGGCGGTGGCCGGGCTGGGGGTCGATCTGCTCTCCGGACTCGCGCGGGTGGGTGAGGGCGAAGATACCGTTCCGCTGGCCCTCTCCATGCCGAGTCTGCTGATTCTGCTGGTGCTGTCGATCCGTCCGCTACGCCGTTACCTGGTGCGCGGCAAGGTGCGGGAAGACGGCAGCTGCTGCGGTTAGCCGGACGCAACCCTTAACACTCTACTCAAATCCTATCGAGCCTCATGAATAACGCTTTTTTTGCCACGTCCCGGGACTACCAGGCGGCCTTCAGCAGCGGACTGCGGGAGATGCTGAGCGGCTATGATGAACTGGGTGTGTTCATCCTGGTGCTGGCCAATGCCATGATCGATCCGCTGATCTGGGACGAGTTGTCCGGGCCGCTGCGACAGAAGTTTGAACGGCTCTCCGCCCTGCATGTCGATTCCCGGCAGGGGGGCTTCCTGGATGATGCGAAGGATGACCGGCGGGTGTTTTCCCGGTTGATGGAGATCGGGTTCGATGCGATAACGCCGATCCGGCTGCGCCGCGAGGGGCCCTGGGAGCTGCAGCTCAATCCGCTGCGTGCGCTGCGCCCGCCGCGTATGACAGAGCGTCGGGTGTCGGGGCTCTCCGCCCCATTCAATCCCGATGAGTTCCATTTCGCCAAACCCTTTCTGCGCAAGGAGATCTTCTGGCGCGGTGCGTTGGAGGGGCGGGATGTGTCACTGCTTTACAACAAATTCCCCTTTGTCCGGCTGCTGGGCCTGTTGGTACCGGAGGCGCGTGCGGGGCGGCCGCAGTTCCTGCAGCAGGCCGACCATGAATATATCTGGCGGGTGGCGGCCGCGCTGCGGCCGGGGCTACCCGGGGTCGGGGTCGGCTACAACAGTTACGGTGCCTGCGCCTCGGTCAACCATCTCCATTTTCACCTGTTCGTGCGCGACGAGGCGTTGCCGATCGCGGCCGCTCACTGGTCGCATAACGGTGGCCAGGAGGACTATCCGGCGACCTGCGCCCGGTTCGATGACCTGCAGGAGGCGTGGCGCTATATTCGGGAGCTGCACGGGCGCAAGGTCCCCTACAACCTGATCGCCTATCCCGGTACGCTCTACTGCCTGCCGCGCGCCTCCCAGGGCAGCAGGGAGCTGCCGGAATGGAGCGGCGGCTATGGCTGGTACGAGATGGCCGGCGGCTGTGTGCCGCTGGGCGAGGCGCATTACCGGCAGCTCGATGAACGGCAACTGAGCGATGAGCTGCGGGCGGTCCGGAGTACTATTTGAATTTGATAACGTACTTTTGTCGGGTGAAGGGTAAGCGACAGCGCATCCTCCGCGACCGCTCCCGGCCTTCCATGGCCGCGGCTCAAAACTACAACCCGTAGGATGCGGTGAGTAAAACGAACCGCATCGGTCCGGCGGCCAGCCAATGATGCGGTTCGCAAGCTCACCAGCATCCTACCCCGAAAACCGGTCATAGGGCGTCCCGTGGGCGCCGTCGGCGGGCACGGCCCGCCCTATGCTCCCGAACATCGCCGGCACGGGGCGGCGGTGAGCCGCTCCCGGCCATCCTTAGCCTCCGCAGCATAAGTCCATCCCTGGCAAAGCAACGGTGGATGCGCCTACCGGCTTATCCACCCCACGAAACTCAACCGGAAATCCGTGTTTATCCGTGTCCATCCGTGGTTCACTCCTAGGGCACATCGATACCATAACTTCGGATCCGGGCATTCAGTGTGGGCCGGGATATATTCAGGATCTGTGCCGCCCGTTTCTTTTCATAACCGGTAAAGTGGAGGATGTTTTCGATGTGCTCCTTCTCCACCTCCTGGATACTCTTGATCAGCAGCGGCAGCCGTTTCTGCGGTGAACTCTCCTCCAGCTGCAGGGTCTCCGGCAGCAGGATGTCGCTGGGCGACAGCAGCACCGCCCGGCGCAGGGCATTCTCCAGCTCGCGGACGTTGCCCGGCCAGGGGTAACGTTTCAACTGCTGCATGGTCTCTTCCGGGATCATCTCCACCGAGCGCCCCAGCTCGCGGCGGATCTTCTCCAGAAAATACTGCACCAGCAGCGGGATATCCTCCTGGCGCTCGCGCAGGGTGGGCAGCTCGATGGTCACCACCTTGAGCCGGTAGTAGAGGTCCTGGCGGAATGCGCCCTCACTGACCAGGGTCGCCAGGTCCTTGTTGGTGGCGGTGATGATGCGCACATCGGCCTTGATGGTCTCGTTGCCGCCCACCCGTTCGAATTCACGCTCCTGCAGGAAGCGCAGCAGCTTGAGCTGGATATCCGGCGAGATCTCCGAGATCTCGTCCAGGAACAGGGTGCCGCCCTGGGCCAGTTCGAACTTGCCCAGCTTCTGTTTGATGGCGCCGGTAAAGGCCCCCTTCTCGTGCCCGAACAGCTCGCTCTCCAGGACGTTGGGGGCGAGCGAGGAGCAGACCAGGGGGATGAACGGGTGGTTGCGGTACTGGCCGTTGAAATGGATCGCCCGGGCCACCATCTCCTTGCCGGTGCCGCTCTCGCCATAGAGCAGTACCGAGGCGCGGTTGTCGGCCACCGCGCCGATGGTCTTGTAGACCGCCTTCATGCTCTTGCTGCGGCCGACGATGACGTTGGGCTGAAAGGTGCACTCAGTGGTGTCGCAGAAGGGAATGCCGCTCTTCGCCAGGCTGGCCATGTCGCTGATCTTGGTGATCACCTCGTCCAGTTGGTCCAGATCCAGCGGTTTGCCCAGGTGATCGATGGCCCCCAGCCGGATCGCCTCGATGGCGGTATGCATATCGTCATAGGCGGTGATCATCACCACCGGCAGGCCCGGCTTTTTGCGCTTGATCCGCTGCAGCGCCTCGAAACCGTCCAGTTTCGGCAGCCGCAGGTCCAGCAGCACCATATCCACCGGTTCCTGCAGCGCCAGCTCCACGCCGCGCAGACCATCCTCCGCCGTCAGCACCTCGAAACCCTCCTCGATCAGGTGCAGTTCCAGGGTGCGGCGGATGGCGCGGTCATCGTCCACTATCAGGGCTTTTTTCATCTCGCTGTCTCGTCTCGTTCGCGTGGGTCATGCTCGTGTGGACCACGCTCATGTGGGCCTTCCAGGGGCAACAACAGGGTAAAGCAGGTCTTCTCGCCGGGCGCGCTGTCCACGGTGATGGTCCCCTGGTGGCGCAGCACGATCCCCTGCAGGGTCGGCAGCCCCAGGCCGCCACCGGAGACCTTGGTGGTGTAGAAGGGGTCGAAAATCTTGTCCACGTCGGCGGCGGCGATCCCCTGGCCGTTATCGATCACCTGCAATGACAGGAAGGGGCGGTGGCGGCGCAGGATCAGGGTCAGTTCGCGGAAACCGTCACACTCCTCCAGCGCCTCGATGGCATTGGAGACCAGGTTCAGGATCACCTGCTCGATCTGCTCCGGGTCACAGACCACGGTGAGTTCCTCCCTGAGCTGCAGCTCGGTGTGGATCCCGGCCTCCTCGAAGCGCTGGGCGAACAGCTGCATCACCCGCTGGATGATCGGGTTGAGGCTGGTATGTTCCAGCCGCAGGGGGCGGGCGCGGGCGAAATCCATGACGTCGTTGACCAGCCGGTTGAGACGCAGGATCTCCTCCTCGATAATGCTGAAATGCTCCTGCAGCGGCCCCTCCGGCCGGGTGCGCTTGCGAATCATCTGGATATTCATGCGGATGGCCGAGAGGGGATTGCGGATCTCGTGGGCCAGGCCGAGCGCCAGGTGGCCGACCGCGGCCAGTTTCTGCGACGAGAGCAGTTCGTCGAAGGTCGACTCCAGCCGTCCGCGCGCGTCGGCCAGGTCCTGGGTGCGGCGGTCCACCTGGATCGCCAGGATGTGGTTCCACGAGAGCAGGGCACTGAGCAGGATGAAGGTGCCGGTGAATATGATCACCACCAGGGTACCGGAGTAGCGCTCCTGCTGCTGCATGAAGGAGGAGAGCAGGGACTCCACCTCCCGGGTCGGAGTGGCCACGCCGAGGGTCCAGAGCCGGTCCTCGATGCGCACCGGCTGGTAGCCCACCAGTTTGCTGACCGACTTGTCGGGATCCACCGGGTCGACGAAATCGTAGCTGCCGGTCCCCGGTTGGCCATCCTGCATGGAGAGCAGCAGGTTGTAGAGTTTCGGCCAGCGCGGCAGGAAGGTCTCCTCGAAGCCCTTGTCGGTGACCCGGCCCAGCGGGTCCACCAGCACCGTCTGCTGATTATTGTCCACCAGCCAGGCAAAGCCGTGCTCGCCGATGGTGACCGACAGCACCTGGCGCTGGGCCAGCTTGTCGAAGTTCAGGGTGAACATGGCCACGCCGTTGAAGGTGCCGCGGCTGCTGAAGATCCCCTGGGCCACGATCAGCGCCTTGTCGCCCCGGTTCTGCCCCCCTTCCAGGCGCATGAAGGGCGACAGGTACATCTTGCCCGGCCGGCCCTCGTCCCGCGCCCAGCGGAAGTAGTCGCGCCAGGCGTAGTTGCGCCCCAGGGTGTATTCATCGGCGGGGCGGATGGCGATCACCGTTCCCGACTCGTCAAACACCACCAGGTCGATGATGTCGGTCTCCTGCAGGCTCTCGTACATCCGCTGCAGGCTGCCACTCAGCAGTTGCGCCCGCTCCCGGGTGACCCCGTCCTCCTCGAACAGGCTGGCCACCAGGCTCAGGTTGCGGCGGAAGGTGGCGAAGGTCTCCTCGATGGAGTGGGCCGCCTGCTCGGCCAGGATCAGCTGCTGGTGGTTGTACTGTTCGAAGAAGCGCTGCTGCGCCTCCTGGCGGACCGCATTGGTGGTCTGCAGGATGCCGATCAGGGCGGCGGTGCTGACCCC
Source organism: Sedimenticola hydrogenitrophicus (assembly GCF_029017505.1). Classification (GTDB taxonomy): domain Bacteria; phylum Pseudomonadota; class Gammaproteobacteria; order Chromatiales; family Chromatiaceae; genus Sedimenticola; species Sedimenticola hydrogenitrophicus_A. The sequence continues at coordinate 66,032 of NZ_JAQGEI010000013.1, read as the reverse complement.
CACCAGCAGGCAGATGGCCACCCACAGCCAGAACGGCTTGCGCAGGGTGATGGTGGAGAAGAGTCGGCTGATCGGGTGCATAGCGGTACCGCCATTCTACACAGGTTTTTTTTTGCCGCGCCACCGGCAGCGGGGCCGAAGCTTGCGTGCCCATCTTTCGCGAACGATGCGGTTCGTTTCACTCACCGCATCCTACATCGAAAACAGGATGCCGGTGAGCTTGCGAACCGCATCACACGCGCCGCCGGCCCTTGGATCACACCCCCAGGTACTGCTTGTGCAGCTCGGGATTCTCCATCAGCTCCCGCGAGCGGCCGTGATACACCACCTCGCCCTTGCTGATGATGTAGTTGCGGTCGCAGATCGGCAGCAGGGCGTTGATGTCCTTGTCGACGATGATGGAGGCGATCCCGGTCGACTTGATGTGGCGGATCACCACCCAGATCTCCAGGCGGATCAGCGGCGCCAGTCCCTCGGTGGCCTCGTCCAGGATGATCAGGTCCGGGTTGGTCATCAGGGCGCGGGCGATGGTCAGCATCTGCTGCTCGCCGCCGGAGAGCTGGTTGCCCATGTGGGTGAGCCGTTGGCCGAGACGTGGAAACAGCTCCAGGACCCGCTTCAGGGTCCATTCGTCGCGGCCGTCCGGGCCGGTGCGCGCCGCCATGGTGAGGTTCTCCAGCACGCTCAGGTTGGGGAAGATACCGCGGTCCTCGGGTACGAAGGCGATCCCCTGGCGGATGATCTGGTGCGGCTTGAGTCCGGTCGCCTCCCGGCCGCGGATGCGGATGCGTCCCTCGCGCGGCGGCGTCAGGCCGATCAGCGAGCGCAGGGTGGTGGTCTTGCCCATGCCGTTGCGGCCCATCAGGCTGATGGTCTCCCCCGCCGCGATGGTGAGATCGATACCGCGCAGGATGTGGCTGTCGCCGTAATAGGTGTGCAGCCCCTCGGCCTGCAGCAGGGGTGCCGCGGAATCCATGGTCATGCCGCGTCCTCCTCATCGTCATGGCCGAGGTAGGCATCCTGCACCGCCTGGCTGTTGCGTATCTGTTCGACGCTGCCGGTCTCCAGTTCGGCCCCGTCCACCATCACCGTGATCCGGTCGGCCAGCGAGAACACCGCGTCCATGTCGTGCTCGATCAGGATCAGGGTCTGCTCCCTGGCCAGCTCCCTGAGCAGCGCGGTGACCTGTTGCGACTCCTCAGCGCCCATGCCGGCCAGCGGTTCGTCCAGCAGCAGCAGTTCCGGCTCGGTGGCCAGCATCATGGCGATCTCCAGCTGGCGCTGCTCGCCGTAACTCATGGTGCCGGCGATCTGGTTGCGCTTGGCGGCGAGGCCGCACAGCTGCAGCGCGTGATCGGCCCGCCGGTGCACCCTGCGCAGGTGCCTGGCCGGACGGAAGAAACGCATCGAGGTGATCAGGCAGGACTGGGCGCCGATCCAGCAGTTCTGGAAGCAGGTGAACCCCGTCAGGATATTGGTCTTCTGGAAGCTGCGGCCGATGCCGATCCGGGAGATTTTCTCCGGCCGTGCATCGGTGATGTCATAGCCCTTGAAACTGATGCGCCCGCTGCTCGGCTGCAGCTCGCCGGAGAGCAGGTTGATCAGGGTGGTTTTGCCGGCACCGTTGGGACCGAGAATGGCGTGCACCTTGCCGCGCTCGAACTCCAGCGAGACGTCGTCGGTCGCCTTGAGGCCGCCGAAATTTTTGCACAGGTGCTCGGTGCGCAGAATGATCTCAGGCATGGTTATCCCTCCCTCCCGCCGGGCTCTCTGGAGGAGAAGCGGTTGCTGATGCTGTAGATGAGTCCGGCGATGCCGTTGGGCAGGAACAGCACCACAAAGATGATGATGGCGCCCATGATCAGCTTCCAGTGTTCGGTGAACTCGGGCAGGAAATCCTGCAGCAGCACCACGATAAAGGTGCCGATCACCGGCCCGAACAGGGTCCCCATGCCGCCGAGGATGACCATCATGATGGCCATGCCCGACTCGTGCCAGCCCAGGTAGGCGGGGGTGATGAAGCTGGTGTGCGCCGCCTCCAGGAAACCAGCCAGCCCGGCGATGGTGCCGGCGATGACGAAGCTGACCAGTTTGTAGTGGGGTGTGGAGTAGCCGAGCGCCCGCACCCGCTGCTCGTTGGCCTTGATGGCGATCAGCACATGGCCGAACGGGGCGCGCAGGATCATGCTGAGGAACAGGTAGACCCCCACCAGCCAGGCCAGCACGAAGTAGTAGAAGTGGTGCTCGTTGTCCAGATCCACCAGTTGCCGGGTGGCCAGGTTAATCTGCGGCTTGTTCATCATGAAGATGCCGTCGTCGCCGCCGAAGTGCGGCGACTCGAAGAAGAAGTAGAAGAACATCTGGGCGAAGGCCAGGGTCAGCATGATGAAGTAGATGCCGGAGGTGCGGATGCAGAGCCAGCCCACCAGCAGGGCGGCCAGTCCGGTCAGCGACAGGGTCAGGGTCAGGGACCACCAGTAGTTGATCTGCTCCAGGTCGCCGAACAGGATCGCCAGCAGATAGGCGCCGATGCCGAAAAAGGCGGCGTGGCCGAAACTGACCAGGCCGGTGAAACCGATCAGCAGATCCAGGCTGATGGTGAAGATCGAGAGGATCATGATCTTGGTCACCAGGCCGGTGTAGAACGAGCTGCCGACCACGGGAAACAGCAGCAACAGCAGCAGACCGAGGCAGAGAAAAACAATAATGGGGCGGGTAACGGTATGCATGGATGACCTCGTTGACGGAGCACTAAACCTTGCCGAACAGCCCCTGCGGGCGCCAGAACAGAACCGCGGCCATCAGGGCGTAGACCACCATGCTCGCCATATCAGGTAACAGCACCTTGCCGAAGGTGTCGGCCAGTCCGATCAGCAGGGCGCCGATAAACGCCCCCTTGATCGAGCCGATACCGCCGATCACCACCACCACGAAGGAGATGATCAGGATGTTGTCGCCGATGCCCGGATAGACGCTGTTTACCGGCGCCGCCAGCATGCCGGCAAAGGCGGCCAGGGTGGCGCCCAGGCTGAAGACAATGGCGAACAGCCAGTTGATGTTGATGCCCAGGGCCTGCACCATCTCGCGGTTGCTGGCACCGGCGCGGATGGTCATGCCCAGGCGGGTCTTCTGGATCACCCAGTACATGGCCACCGCCAGGGTGATGCAGGCGCCGGAGATGAACAGTCGGTAGACCGGGTAGGCCTGGTTCGCGGTCAGCTGGATCGAGCCGCGCAGCAGCTCGGGGATCGGCACGCTGTGCACGTCGTTGCCCCAGAAGATGCTCTGCAGCTCATTGGCGATCAGGATCAGCGCGTAAGTGAGCAGCACCTGGTAGAGGTGGTCGCGCTGGTACAGATAGGAGATGGCCAGTCGTTCAACCGCGTAACCGAACAGGATGCTCACCGGGATCGCCAGCAGGATGCCGGTGAACAGGTTGCCGGTAATGCCGGTCAGCCAGTAACAGAGATAGGCGCCGATCATGTAGAAGGCGCCGTGGGCCAGGTTGATGATCCCCATGATACCGAAGATCAGGGTCAGCCCGCTGGCCATGAGAAACAGCAGGAAGCCGTACTGAATCCCGTTCAGCAGCTGGATGAGATAGAAAGAGATCTCCATGGGGCCTCTGGTGGTTGTGAAGGGGAACATGCCTGGCGGCCATGCCGCCAAGTATTGGGTGGATCATGAAACCGGCCGTAGATTAGCCGAATGGTACTTAACTTAAGCCAAGAACCACCGTCATTCCGGCGCAGGCCGGAATCCAGGAATACCGCCACCATTAAGCAGTCTGGATGCCATCCTTAGGTCCGTAAACGGTACATCCCTGTACCACTCCTCCTGCACCACTCCTCCGGCCTGCGCCGGGATGACAAAAAATCCTGTAATTCGCCTTAAGTAAGTGCCATTCGGGTATCAGCCCATCTTGCACCCTTCGGCCGGGTCCTCCACCGCCTTCTGCACGGTACGGATCACCTGGTTCTGGCCGTTGACCACTTCCCGCAGGTAGATGTCCTGGATCGGGTTGTGTGCCTTGGAGAAGGTGAACTTGCCGCGCGGGCTGTCGATGGTGGCGCTCTCCATCGCCTTGATCATCTCCGCCTTGGCGCGGACATCGCCCTCCACCGCGGCCATGCCCTGCACCAGCAGATCGCCGGCGTCGTAGCCCTGCACCGCGTACACGTCCGCCTGGCTACCGGTGGCCTTGAGGAACGCCTCGCGGAAGCGGATGTTGGCCGGCAGATCCAGGGTGTCGGCATAGTGCAGGGTGGTGCGGACGCCCTCGGCGGCCTCGCCCTGGGCGCCGGTCACCCCCTCGGTGAGGAAGCCGGCCCCGTACAGCGGGATGTTCTTGTGCAGGCCCGCCGCGGCGTAGTCCTTGACGAATTTCACCGCGCCGCCGCCGGCGTAGAAGGTGAACACCGCATCCGGTTTCAGCGCCGCCACCTCGGTCAGGTAGGCCTGGAACTCCACCTTGGGGAAGGGGGTGGGGATCTCCCTGACGATGTTGCCGCCGCCGGCCAGGAACGACTCCTTGAAGGCCGCCGCGGTCTCCTTGCCGAAGCCGTAGTTCCAGTACATCAGCACCACGTTCTTGTGACCGTCCTCCAGCATCGCCGTGCCGCCCGGGAAGCCGGGCTGGTAGCTGGAGAAGGAGGTGCGGAAGATGTTGGGCGCGCACAGCGAGCCGGTCAGGCCGTTGGCTCCGGCGTTGGGGATCACCGCGATCACGTCGGCGTTGCGCGCCAGCTTGACCATCGCCATGCCCACCACCGAGTGGACCGGGCCGATGAGGAAGTCCACCTGCTCCTTCTTCAGCAGTTTGTTGGTCAGCTCGGGGGCCTTGGGGGGCGACGCCTCGCTGTCGATATTGATGTACTCCACCTCGCGTCCGCCCAGCTTGCCGCCAGCCTCGTTGATGCGCAACTGCAGGGCATCCTTGATATTGCTGCCGAGCTTGGCGTAGGTGCCGGTATAGGGCAGCAGGATGCCGACCTTCACCTTGGCGGTGTTGCCGATGGCAAAGCGGGTGGGGATGAGACTGGAGGCCGTCACCAGCCCGGCGGCCGCCGCGCCGCCCTTGATAATGTCGCGCCGGCTGATGCCGGGTTTTTTCTGATCGCTCATCTGCTTCTCCTCTCTATGATTATCATCAGCGCAAAAGCTACCTTGTGCTGTGGTTGGCGTACCGGAGTGGTTCCGGAAACGTCCGCTCACGCGGGGTGTTCAGTGCCTGTTTAATCTACAGGGGTCGGAGTCAAGCCACTCGGCCATTTACCCTTTTACTCTGCCATGGCATGGCTTGACTCCGACCCCTACCCCTAGTTTTCTGGGGTAGGATGCCAGTGAGGTACGAACCGCATCGTTCTCCGGCCTTCGGATCGATGCGGTTCGCAAGCTCACCGGCATCCTACAAGTTGCCTACGAAATCATCGGTAAGTTACGAGTCCCCCAGCTTCCTCAGTTCGAAGCGTTTGATCTTGCCGGTGGCGGTCTTGGGCAGTTCGTCGATGAACTCCAGCCAGCGGGGATATTTGTACGGTGCCAGGGTGTTCTTCACGTACAGCTTGATCTCCTCGGCCAGCTGGTCGCTCTCCTGCTGGCCGCTCTTGAGCACCACGTAGGCCTTGGGCTTGACCAGGTTCTCCACGTCGGTGGCGGCCACCACGGCACACTCCAGCACCGCCGGGTGGGAGATGATGCAGGCCTCGACCTCGATCGGCGAGAGCCAGATGCCGCCCACCTTGAGCATGTCGTCGGTGCGCCCGGCATAGAAGAACAGCCCGTTCTCATCCATGAAGAACTTGTCGCCGGTGTTGAGCCAGGGGCCGAGCATGGTCTGGCGGGTCTTCTCCCGCTTGTTCCAGTAATAGGCGGCGGCGCTGCCGCTGTTCACCAGCAGGGTGCCGACCTCGCCCTGAGGCACCTCCTGCATGTTTTCATCAACGATCTTCGCTTCATGGCCGGGCACCAGCCGCCCGGTACTGCCGGGGTTGATATCGTCCGGGTAATTGGAGATGAAGATGTGCACCAGCTCGGTGGAGCCGATACCGTCGAGGATGTCGACGCCGAAGCGTTCGCGCCAGCGTTTCAGGATGTCGGCCGGCAGCGCCTCGCCGGCGGAGACGCAGATGCGCACCCCTTCCAGCGACCCCTCGGCCTCCAGCATCGAGGCGTACAGGGTGGGCACACCGTAGAAAATGGTCGGCTGCTGTTCCTGGATGGTCCGGTAGACCGCCTCCGGGGTCGGACGCTCCGGGAGATAGATCGCAGTGGCGCCGACGCTGAACGGGAAGTAGAGTCCGTTGCCCAGGCCGTAGGCGAAGAACAGCTTGGCGGCGGAGAAACAGACATCCCCCTCCTTCACCCCCAGCACCTGCTTGCCGTAGGTTTCGCAGGAGTAGACCATGTCGCGCTGCAGGTGCACGGTGCCCTTGGGCTGTCCGGTGGAGCCGGAGCTGTAGAGCCAGAAACAGGCGTCGTCCGGGGTGGTGGGGGCGGCCTCCAGCTGCTCCGGCTGGTTCGCCCACAGGTCGTCCAGGGCCAAGTCCCCGGCCGGCGCCTCGCCGTTGACCACGATGACGTGCTGCACGAAGCGCAGCTTGCCGCGGATCGGCTCCAGGCTCGGCAACAGGTGGGCGTCGATCACCAGCACCCGGGCGCGGCTGTCGTTGAGGAAGTATTCGTAATCCTTGGGGCGCATCAGGGTGTTGAGGCAGACCGGAACGGCGCCCAGCTTGATCGTGCCGAAGAACGCCTGGGGATAGAGGCCGGTGTCCAGCATCAGCAGGGCAACGCGCTCCTCCATGCGCACCCCGAGGCTTCCCAGGGTGTTGCCGAAGCGGTTGACCCCCGCCTGGATGTCGGCATAGCTGAGGCGGCTGTCGCCGCAGAGCACAGCGACCTTGTCGCCGTGGCCCTCGCGTACATTTCTGTCCACAAAATAGTCCGCGGCATTGAAGGTCCCGGGCAAATCGAGTTCCAAATCGAGTTCAAGCGGCATTGCATCTCTCCGTCACTGAATAGGGATAGACTTCCGATCTGTGGAGTGTAGGTGTTATTCCACCCGCGGCAGGGGTGACCGGTTTATCACCTTAATGGTTACAAGGGTTGTGCCAAATCGGGTTGGTTGCGGCAGATCTTGGCGTATTATCGGTAAGTCGATGATATGCCGACGATAAATTGCCGCGGGCCGGGCCGGTGGTGGGTGCTGCGGGAGTTGAATCGGGGGTTTGGTGTAAAAAAAGCGGTTTCGGCGTAAAGAAACGCCGATGGTGCGATTATCGGATGGGAATCAGTTGCGCAGGTAACGATCCATGATGCGCTGGTAGGTGCCTTCCTGCCGCATGGCGCTGAAGGTGTCCCGGTAGGCCCGCCGGAGCGCGGCCGGGAACTCCCGGGAGAGGGCGATATAGACGCTGCCCGAGGTGATGGGGTCGCTGTAGCTGACAGGTTCCGTGACGAACTGCTCGCGCAGCGAATAGGCGGCCAGGTCACGGGCGGTGAACCAGGCCTCCACCCGGCCGGCCCGCAGCATGCGGATCGGGATCGGCGCGGCGCTGGAAGTGACCACCAGGTTGGTGAAACCCTGCTGCCGCAGATACTGCTCGAACGGGGTGTCCTGCTGCACGGCGATGGCGCTGAGCCGGCGCGCTTGGGCCAGGTCCAGGCGCCGGCCGTTCAGGGTGACGAATACCAGGTGAACCGGGGCCACCTCAATGGCCCAGTCGAAATGGGGTTCCCGTTCGGGGGTGCGGGTAAGGGGGAAGATGACGTGATTCGGAGACAGCCGGGTGTTGCGGATCGCCCGTGACCAGGGCAGGAAGCGCACCGGCCGGTTGCTGCCCAGGCGCCGCTCGATCTCCCGCACCAGCTCCACCATGAAGCCTTGCTCCCGCCCCTCCTGGATGCTGTAGGGTAGCAGGTGGGCCGTTACCAGGGTAATGGTCGGGCTGTCGGACAGGCTCCGCCGGTCGTGTTCTGTCGCGGCGGCGGGGGCGCTCCCGCCGGTCAGGGGATAAAGCGAGAAGGCCAGTGCAATGGCCTGAATTCCCTTCAGCGCCCTGGGGTGTCGCGGCATTGCGGATCTCTTGCGATAGGTTAGCGGACCGCTGTGGCAGTCTGGCTATTGAACAGGTAGGGCAAGTGTAGTGTGCCGGGGTTGAAGTTGCTACAGGGTTGTCCGATGGCCGATGTCCCAGATCGGGCCCTGACCGAGCTTGGCGGGTTTTTCTCCAACAAGGGGGTCTTCACGAATTCGCGGCGGTAATGATGAAAATAATGGGTCCTGTAACCAAGCCGCAACAACCGGGATGTGATATTTGCCCCGGATGATGGTATCGCCTCCATCACTAAAAGCTGGGTGATGCCTCCCGGAATATCAATCGAGACAGACCCATGGATAGGTGCATCTTGCCAAATTTTGCCAAGATGACTAGTATCAGGTTATGAGCACGATGAACATTTCCCTCCCCGATTCACTCAAGTCCTTTGTGGACGAGCAGGTGTCCGCGCGCGGGTACGGCACCAACAGCGAGTATGTACGCGAGTTGATTCGCAAGGATCAGGACCGCATGCGACTGCGCGAGCTGCTGCTGGAGGGCGCGGTTTCCGCTCCGGCCGGTGAGGCGGACGCGGCGTACTTCGACGGTCTGCGCACGCATATCCACCAGCACCCGTAGAGGTGAAGCGCAAACCGGTCATCTTGCGTACGAGGGCCGATCAGGACGTCCGGGAAGCCGTCGATTACTACCTGCGCGAGGCAGGCGAGAGAGTCGCATTGGCGTTTGTCGATGCGCTGGAGCGGGCGTTCCTGCACGTCGCTAGTCACCCCGCGTCGGGCTCCACGCGCCATGTCCACGCGTTGGATCTGCCAGGCCTTCGGTCATGGCCGGTCAAGCGCTACCCCTATCTGCTGTTCTACGTCGATAAGGACGACCACATCGATGTCTGGCGCGTGCTGCATGACCAGAGAGACATCCCTGCCTGGCTTCGCGAAGAGGACTAGCCTGCGGGCTGCCTCCCGCCGGAGACGGCGTCGAGCAGATGACGTAGCAGCAGGGGCACCTCAATGGTCCCAAAGGGTCGGGGCGAGACAATCCCCGGCATGGCTGGCTGCGTCACGATCCAAACATGCACTACCCACGCACACTCAACCACAACCGATGACTGATCATGGCATTGATACCATCGCTATCAAGCGTGCTTAACTGAAGACAGGCATAAGCGGTCAATGCTTCAGACCGCCATTGTTCATCGAACTGCCGCCAAAACTGCTGTGCCGACTCGGCAAAACGCTTGCCCTCGCCGATCACCATCCGGTACATCGCCACCGTTTCCGGCGTCCACCAATGGCGCACCAGGAACGCCCAGAAAGCGTCTTCGTCGCTGACCCCAATAGCCGGCACCGCATGACTGGCCAGCCAATTTGTCATCACCGCGGCGATCAGCACGGATTTGTCTGGAAAATGGTTGTAAACGGTCGGTTTGGAGACCTGACAGGCCGCTACCACCCTATCGATGGAGGTTCCCTTATAGCCGTTCGCCAGAAACACCCCAGTGGCTGTCTCGACAATAAAATCTTTTTTCGATGCTCTTGCCATTTCAACTGGTTCGCTGTAATTATACTATACCGTTTAGTTTATATTGAAATCCAACCTGCATTATCCAAGAGAATGGAGGCAATAGCCATGATCCGCAGCCAACAAGGCCTGTTCGGCAAATTCGGTGGTCGTTTCGTCCCGGAAATCCTGCTCCCCACGTTGCTGGAGTTGGAGGAGACGTTTATGACCCTGCGTGAGGACGGTGCCTTCTGGCAGGAGTACCTCACCCTCACCCAGCAGTTCAGCGGGCGTCCGACTCCGTTGACACCCTGCCATCGCCTCAGTGGCCAGATCGGCGGAGCCCGCATCTGGCTCAAACGGGAAGATCTCAACCATTCCGGCGCCCACAAAATCAATAACGTGCTGGGCCAGGGGTTGCTGGTACAGCGGATGGGCAAAAAGCGGGTAATCGCCGAAACCGGTGCCGGCCAGCACGGCCTGGCCACCGCCATCATGGCCGCCCGCCTGGGACTGCGGGCCACCATCTACATGGGCGCCGACGATATCGAGCGGCAATACAGCAATGTGTTTTGGATGCGCCAGCTGGGGGCGGACGTGGTCCCGGTCAGTACCGGTGCGCGGACCCTCAAGGAAGCCATGGATGAGGCGCTACGGGACTGGGCGGCCAACTCGGAGAACACCCACTACGTGCTGGGTACGGCTTGCGGCCCGGCACCGTTCCCGGAACTGGTAACCTATTTCCAGAGCGTGATCGGCCAGGAGTTGCGGGCCCAGGCCAGGGCCGCCTTCGGCCACGATCCTGACGCCATTGTCGCTTGTGTCGGCGGCGGCAGTAATGCGATGGGGGTTTTTGCGCCCTATATCGATTGCACCGAAGTCAAACTGATCGGCGTGGAAGCCGGCGGGCACAGCCTTGAAGCAGGCGAACATTCGGTTCGGCTTAAAGCGGGTATTGCTCATGCCGGCATCGCCCAGGGCTTCAAGACCCTGTTTCTGCAGAATGCCGATGGACAGCTGGGGCATACCCATAGTATCGCCGCCGGTCTGGATTATGTGGGCGTCTCTCCGATCATTGCCCACCTGAGCCAAAGTGGTCGCCTGACCGCCGATTCAGCCACCGACGAGGAAGTGCTGGCGGCCTTCAGACGCCTGTTGCAGACGGAAGGCATTATTCCTGCGCTGGAATCCTCGCATGCCCTGGCCGGCGGGTTCCGCCATGCCGCCCGGATGAATCCTGACCAAAATCTGGTGATCAACCTCAGCGGCCGCGGTGACAAGGATATCTTCAATGTTGCCCGGGCCTTTCCCCAGCCGGAGTGGACCGCTTTTTTACGCCGGGAACTGGAACGTCAACCTGAGTCAACTTCGCCAGCCGGGGAGAGCAGCCATGAAGCCGTCTGAAGCGCCTTTACAGGTCATGTCCCATGCCGTGATCGGGTTTCCCAGCCTGGAGGAAAACCTGGGCGCTATTAACGGCCTGGTCGCGGCGGGGGTCAATCTCATCGAACTGCAGGTCCCCTTCACCGATCCGGTGGCGGACGGCCCCACCCTGGTCAACGCCTGTTACCAGGGGCTGGCCAACGGTGGCTCGGTCAGAGCCACGCTGGCACTGGCCCGGGAGGTCAGCGCCCGTCATCCACAGACCACTTTCATCCTGATGAGCTATCTGAATCCACTTTATCAATATGGCCTGGAAACACTATTCCGGGACGCCGCCGACGCCGGAATCAAAGGCCTGATTATTCCGGACTGGCTGGTGGAACAGGTTGAGCCCTGTCTGCCCCTGCTGGATGAGCTGGAACTGGCGCCGATACTGATGGTGGCACCCAACATCGGCGATGTACGCCTGAAACGTATCTGTCAGGCCAGCCGGCGCCTGCTGTATGTGGTGGCCCGACTTGGCGTTACTGGCCACCAGACCCTGTGGAACCAGGAGTTCGACCAGTACCTTCGACGGATTCGCCAGCATTGCACGCTGCCGCTGGCAGTCGGTTTTGGCGTCCGCAATGCGGAGGACTTGCGTGCATTGAACGGCAAAGTCGAAGTGGCCGCCGTCTGTTCCCGCTATATCGAATGGCAGGCCTGCGGTGGTGGAGACTATGCCGCCAGCAGGATACGGGAGTTAATGGTTGATGCCGATCTGATCAGCCCAATCCGCTGACTGGCGGATACTGGTTAATCCCAGAGGCTGCGCACTCAAAAGGACAACATCCGGATTGCTCCTTTTGGGTGATATTGTGGCTGTCGGTGACCGCTCTATATGCCAGTCTTGTGGCAGGGTAGGCATGCTACCTGGCCACATACTCAACTTTCTCCACCTGGGACTGGAAGGGAAACGGACGGCGGATATCACCGGCCCATTCACCTTCGGTGAAATCGCCTATCAGCTGTTGAATCAAGCCCAGGTGTACCTGTCGATGGAGGATCAGTAGAATCCTCGCCTTCCTCTTCAATCGTCTGGACTTGTTTATCCGCAGGCATGAAGATTCAAGTAATAGCTGCTTTGAGCTCCGCTACCCTCTGGCAGACACGAAAGATAGTCCCAACCAAACGATTTGTAGAGATTAACGGCCGAAACCATCGCATCCCATGTCTCCAGGTATATGCCCGCCATGCCAGCCCGATATGCACTCATTATCGTATGCTGTAATAGTCTATTACCCGCCCCTAAACCTCGGTGTTCCGGGCTTACATAAAACCCCGTCAACTTAGCTACAGAATCAGTTTTCCTTATTAAAGAAACACAACCTATGACATCACCTCCACGACAAGCAACGAGCTGGGTGATGGTTCCAGTTCGATGTTCACCAAAGTGACATAGCTCAAAGTCCATGCCATCGGGGTCAAGCATTAAACCGAACGACTGCATAATTGGAAAAGCAAAATCATGCACCGCATTTGCATCGGCGATAGTTCCTTTCCGAATAACAATTTCTTCTTCGTTCATCACGCAATCCACAATCCAGATAACGAGGCTGTAGCAAAATCTACGTCTTAGAGGGGGGCAAGCGACAGCGCATCTATAATGGAATTATAAATCTTGACGGACACGCCGCTCGCTTACGCAGCCAGCCCGTATGGAGTGTAATGGAATCCGGGGTTTGGGATAACTCCCCGGATTTCGTCTTGGGTGTGGATATACAGTAGACTGAGAGATCGCCAGCAGTTCGATCTATGACCCTTGCTACACGTGAACAGAAAACCTGGGCAGCAGAGTACATACATGGGTGTCCGTTACTGCTTGGCAACCTGGTCGAACATCGCATGGTGGTTCCATGGCGAGAAGTTAATTTTTACACTGACCCAAAATCTGAACCGGTGGCCGGGTCACACCCCGGCCGGCAGTACCACCACCCCGTCTTCATCGGCATACAGCCAGTCGCCGGGGTTGAAGGTGACCTGGGCGAAGGTGACGGGGATGTCGGCCTCGCCGGCGCCTCGCTTCACGCTCTTTTTCGGTAGGGTGGCCAGCGCCTTGACCCCCAGGGACATCTCGGCAATATCGCATGCATCGCGGATACAACCGTACATCACCACCCCGTTCCAGCCATTATCGACCCCTTTTTGCGCCAGGATATCGCCCAGCATGGCGCAGCGCAGCGAGCCGCCGGCATCGACCACCAGTATCCGGCCGTTGCCGGCCTCGCCCAGCCGCTGCCCGACCAATGAGTTGTCCTCATGGCATTTGAGGGTGGCGATTGGGCCGCTGAAGCGACGCTTGCCGCCGTAATCCCGGAAGATCGGTTCGCAAACCTGTATCTGCTGCTCGAACTGGTCGTAGATGTCGGCGGTTTTTTCCAAGGTGGTAGGCGCTTGAGTCATGTTTTTCTCCTCCTGGTAATTACTCACTCGGTCTGTAAGTGATTGTCCTGCCTTGCCGGCCTCACATGATGGCTTGTGTCCTCGAATCCGGCCCCTTTTTCAGCGCCTGCCCAAACTCGCTTCGCTCAAACAAGGGCAGGCTTGAATCTGAAAAAGGGGCCGGATTCGAGGCGCCATCAAGATCGGCCAACAAAGCAGGCCAATCACCTCGTGAGTAGTTACCCAATTCCTAAGTAAAAACGGCCACACCCTTGCGGGCGTGGCCGGTCGCGCGGTCATGAAAGTCGCTTAACCTTCAAACTGCTCCTCTTCGGTGGAGCCGGTGAGGGCGGTCACCGAGGAGGCGCCACCCTGGATGGTGGTGGTGACGTCGTCGAAGTAGCCGACGCCCACCTCCTGCTGATGGGAGACGAAGGTGTAACCCTTTTCGCGGGCCGCGAATTCGGGTTCCTGTACCTTTTCGACATAGTGCTTCATGCCTTCGCCGCGGGCGTAGTCATAGGCCAGGTCGAACATGTTGTACCACATGTTGTGGATACCGGCCAAAGTGATGAACTGGTACTTGTAGCCCATGTCGGACAGCTCGTCCTGGAACTTGGCGATGGTGGCGTCGTCCAGGTTTTTCTTCCAGTTGAAGGAGGGCGAACAGTTGTAGGCCAGCAGCTTGCCGGGGTTGGCTTCCAGTACCGCCTCGGCGAACTCGCGGGCAAAACCGAGATCCGGGGTACCGGTCTCGCACCATACCAGGTCGGCATAGGGGGCGTAGGCGATACCGCGGGAGATGGCCTGCTCCAGGCCGTTCTTCACGTTGTAGAAGCCTTCGGGGGTGCGCTCGCCGGTGACGAACGGCTTGTCGTTGGGATCGAAGTCGGAGGTCAGCAGGGTGGCCGCCTCGGCATCGGTACGTGCCAGCAGCAGGGTGGGCACACCGCAGACGTCGGCCGCCAGACGCGCGGCAATCAGCTTCTGTACAGCTTCCTGGGTCGGTACCAGTACCTTGCCGCCCATGTGGCCGCACTTCTTCACTGCCGCCAGCTGGTCTTCAAAGTGCACGCCGGCGGCGCCACTGGTGATCATGTTCTTCATCAGCTCGAAGGCGTTGAGTACGCCGCCGAAACCGGCCTCGGCATCAGCCACGACGGGCAGGAAGTAGTCGATATAGCCCTGCTCCTCCGGCCCGATGCCACGCGACCACTGGATCTCGTCGGCCCGCTTGAAGGCGTTGTTGATGCGCCGCACCATGGTGGGCACCGAGTCGTAGGCGTACAGCGACTGGTCGGGGTACATGGTCTCGGAGGTATTGCCGTCGGCGGCCACCTGCCAGCCAGAGAGGTAGATTGCTTCAATGCCCGCTTTAGCCTGCTGCATCGCCTGGCCGCCGGTGATGGCGCCCATGCAGTTGACGTAGCCTTTCTTGGCGCTGCCGTGGACCAGGTCCCACAGCTTGTCGGCGCCACGCTTGGCGTAGGTGTATTCCGGCTGCACCGAGCCACGCAGACGGACCACGTCCTCCGCCGAGTAGCCGCGCTTGACGGTTTCCCAGCGGGGATTCTCTGCCCAGTCTTTTTCCAAGGCTTCTATCTGTTGTTTACGGTTCATATAACAAACTCCTTCAGTATTGCTCTCATCGAACCTCCTCCGTTCAATCCTCCCGCCGGGTGGCCGGGGACCAACGGTTTTGGCTATACGGTTATCTCAGGCCAGCGTTTGGTATGCGGGCAGTGTAAGGAACTCAACAAAGCGATCATTGGCGATAAGCTCGCTGAACAGCTTGGCTGCCGCCTGGTAGTGGCCGGCCGCAAAGGCCGCCGGCCCCACCTCCTGGCGGATCTGTTCCAGTTCTTGCGCAACGCCCTCGTTAAACAGCTCGAGGGTGATGTTGCGTCCATCTTCCAGGATCCCTTTGGGGTAGCGTATCCACTGCCAGATCTGGGCTCTGGCAAGCTCGGCGGTGGCGGCGTCTTCCATTAGATTGTGGAGCGGTAAGGTACCCCGTCCGTCCAGCCAGGCGGCCAGGTAACGCAGGCCAGCACTGATATTGTAGTCAAGACCCGCCGCGGTGATGCGGCCCGTCGGCGGCTCCAGCAGGTCGGCTTCGCTGACGCTCAGTTCATGCAGCTGCCGGTCCAGCTGATTCGCCCGCGGCATGATCCGGTCGAATACCGCCTTCGCCAGCAGGACCAGGGCGGGGTGGGCCACCCGGATGCCGTCGTGGCCGTCGTTCGCCTCGCGCGCCGTGTCGGCGCTGGCCTGGTTCCGGGCCTCGGCATCGGCACCCGGGTCATCCTTGAGCGGAATCCGGGCGGCCATGCCGCCGATGGCATGGGCGCCGCGGCGATGGCAGGTCTTGATCAACAGCTGCGAACAGGCCCGCAAAAAGTCCGATTCCAGGGTGATCTGGCTGCGCTCCGGGAGTACCCACTCGGGGTGGGCGTGGAGTCGTTTGATGCAGCTGAACAGGTAGTCCCGGGGGCCGGTGGCCAGCCCGACCGCGTAATCCCGCAAGGTGTAGAGCATCTCCTCCATCTCGAAGGCCGCCGGGAGGGTCTCAATCAGCAGGGTGCAGCAGATGCTGCCGTGATTCAGGCCCAGGCTCTCTTCGGCATAGGCGAAGACATCGGCCCACAGCTGGGCCTCGATGTAGCCCTCCAGCTTGGGCAGGTAGAAATAGGGGCCGCTGCCCTGTTCCAGCAGTTGCAGGCCGTTATGGAACATGAACAGGCCGAAGTCGAACAGGCTGGCGGAGACCGGCTGGCCATCCACCTCCAGGTGTTTCTCCTCCAGGTGCCAGCCCCGGGGGCGCACCATCAGGGTGGCGCGCCGCTCCTCCAGCCGGTAGTGATGCCCGTCCGGCTCCTGGTCCGGCTCAGGGTAGCCGAGGCTGCCACGCACCGCCTGGTGCAGGTTGAGCTGGCCCTCGACCGTGCCGCGCCAGGTGGGGGAGTGGGCATCCTCGAAATCGGCCATGAAACAGTTGGCCCCGGAGTTGAGGGCGTCGAGCACCAACTTGCGCTCCACCGCTCCGGTGATCTCCACGCGGCGGTCCTGCAGATCGGCCGGCGCCTGCTTTACGCGCCATTCGCTTGCCCGCAGCTCCGCGGTCTCCACCCGGAAACCGGGCAGCTCGCCGGCGTTGAGCCGGCGTTGCCGATCCGCGCGCAGCCCCAGCAGCTGTTTGCGTCGCTTGCCGAAGCGGCGCTCCAGGTCGGCGACCAACTGGAGGGCCTCCGGGAGCAGAATCCGCTCGTGGCCCTCGGCCAGTGGGGCGTTCACTCTGATGCGTTGACCGGTTGTCTGGGTGCTGAGCTGAACGGCTGTCATGGTGGTATCTCCCCGGATGCTTATTAGGGAAATACCCGAGGAATCGGGTAAAACCTTAGAAATAACAAGCAAATAGATGGTTATAACGGCATAGAGCATACGCAATTGTGAACTATTAAGAACCATAAATACTTTAATAGTTTGTATTGAAATTATTTATGCTGCGATGCGGAAGAAAATGCGGTAGTAATAAAACCGTAACCACCGTGCAATCTCTCTTTCAGATCGGCAATCCAGTGATTTACCAGGGAGTCTGGCGGGCTTGACCGAGCCGGATGGGCGTCCGGGCGCTACCCCTGGAGCCACGGTTTTTTCATGGACCGGGGGGGTGATAGGTTAATGTGTTGAATTTGAAAGCTATATTTATATCAGATTGATCCGAGACCGCGTTTCCAGGAGTAAGGGTACATGACAGATCTGGCACAGCAGCTTGCCCGCACCATTTTTACCGGCTTCGAACGTCACTTCTCCTTTTTTCAGGAGATCACCCGCCAGGTGCGCCAGAGTTACGAGCAGGCTGACTGGGAGGCGATCCGGCAGGCCTCGGTAGACCGGATCAGTTTCTACGACCGACGGGTGCAGGAGGCGATCGACAAGGTCCGCTCCACCTTTGATGTCTCCCAGGTGGATGATGCCCTGTGGCAGCGGGTGAAGGCGCAGTACCAGCAGTATCTGGTCAACTACCGGCGCCCGGAACTGGCCGAGACCTTCTACAACTCGGTCTTCTGCAAGATGTTCGCCCGCCAGTATTTCGATAATGACAAGATCTTTATCGAATCCGGGGTGGATCGGGAGGAGCTGACCCGGCGCGACCGGGTGTTCATGTCCTTTCATCTCAAGGACGGCGGCCTGGAGACCTGTCTGCGGGAGATCCTGTCGGGCTTCTATTTCCGAATCCCCTATCAGGATATGGAGCGCGATATCCGGCATGTCGCCCACGCCTTCCGCACCCGTTCCCCGTTCGGCCGGCTGGCGGATGACGAGCTGCGCATCGATGTGCTGGAGGCGCCCTTCTATCGCAACAAGGCAGCCTACCTGATCGGCCGGGTGGTGAGCGACGAGGGGGTGCGGCCGCTGGTGCTGCCGCTGCTGAACTATCGCGGCACCATCTTTGTCGACAGCCTGCTCACCAGCCACGAGGAGGTGGAGGCGCTGTTCAGTTTCGCCCGCGCCTATTTCATGGCCAATAACTCGATTCCGGCGGCCACGGTCAGTTTTCTGCAGAGCATCATGCCCAACAAGCCGCTCGCCGAGCTCTATATGAGTATCGGTTTCCACAAGCAGGCGAAGAACGAGTTCTACCGCGACCTGCTGCGCCACCTGAACAACAGCAATGATCGCTTTATCGTGGCACCGGGCGTGCGCGGGCTGGTGATGATGGTATTCACGCTCCCCTCCTACCCGTTCGTCTTCAAGGTGATCCGCGACCAGTTCGCGCCGCAGAAAAACATCACCCATGCCCAGGTGAAGCAGCGCTACCTGCAGGTCAAGCTGCACGACCGGGTGGGGCGCATGGCGGACACCCTGGAGTTCTCCAAGACCGCCTTCCCGCGCCACCGCATCGCCCCCGAGCTGATGGCGGAGCTGGAGGAGGCGATTCCGTCCCAGCTGGAGCGGGACGGGGACAAGCTGGTTATCAACCACCTCTACATAGAGCACCGCATGACGCCGCTGGATATCTGTCTGGCGCAGGCCGCTCCGGAGACGGTGCGGACCATGCTGGATGACTGGGGGCTGGCGATCAAACAGCTGATGGCGGCGAATATCTTCCCCGGCGACCTGCTGTTCAAGAACTTCGGCGTCACCCACCAGGGCAAGGTGGTGTTCTATGACTATGACGAGATCTGCAAGATGACCGAGTGCAACTTCCGCCAGATCCCGCCACCGCGCACCCCTGAGGATGAGATGAGCAGCGAGCCCTGGTACTCGGTGGCCGATGACGATGTGTTTCCCGAGGAGTTCCTCACCTTCCTCAGCGCCAGCCCGCTGATCCGCAAGACCCTGCTGGAGCTGCATCCGGAGCTGTTCGATGCCCGCTACTGGCGCGAACAGCAGCAGGATATCGGCCGCGGCATCCATGCCGATGTGTTCCCCTATTCCCAGGATATCCGCTTTATCAACCAGTATCGCGACGCGTTCGAGAAGAGCACGGCCACGGCTTGAGGTTTGCCGGCACCCTACTTGGTGCGGTTCGCAGGCTCACCGGCACCCTGCATCGGGGTGTGGTTTGTGCCGTATCACCGCCGATGTCGTAGGATGCGGTGAGTGGTGCGAACCGCATCATTCATGAGCTTCCCCTGTCTCCATTTCTTCCGATGAACTGCCCGCCCAGTCGATGAGATACACTCCTTTCTCGACATGGCGGTGGAAGCTCGAGTATGGCCAATCGGAAACCCGTGGTACCCAGCCATGTTTTACCGGGTTCCAATGGATATAGTCGGTGTGATGGGCGTAGTCCATTTCGTCCCGTATCAGATGTTCCCAGTAACGCCTTTGCCATATTCCCCGTTCACCTCGCTTGAGCCGACTCAATGAGCGCTGTTCGCCCATTGGGATGGAGCGTGAAAAGTGAGACTTCACCAGGGACCAACGGGTTTTATAGTCCATATCGCCGTCGGGTAATTGCCAGATGCAATGCAGGTGATCCGGCAGAATGACGACGGCCGGCATATCGAATGGATGTTTTTGTTTCACATATTGAAAGGCATTGCGCAGGGTATCGATATGGTCAGTCAGCAGATGGTTATGCTGGCGTAGCAGGCAGTTGAGCGTGAAAAAATAGGTTCCGCCAGCGACAGTCGCTCTTCGATATTCCGTCATCGGTTGATACTCCCTGTATCTTGATTATTGGTGCGGTTCGCAAGCTCACCGGCACCCTACATGGTGCGGTTGGTGCGGTTCGCAGGCTCACCAGCACCCTACTTTATGGGATGTGGTGGGCGTAGCGAACCGCAGCAACGGGCGTGGTGGTCAGGCCAGCGCCTCCTCCAGGGCGGCCTGGGGGGCCACCCGGCCAGTGTCGGCGCCCAGGTCGGAGAGGATGGTCTCCAGGGCGCCGGCGCAGAGCAGGATGTTCTCGGCGCGGCTGGCGTGACCCATCAGGCCGATGCGCCACACCTTGCCCGCCAGGGCACCGAGGCCGGCGCCGATCTCCAGGTTGTACTCGTTGAGCAGGCGGTTGCGCACCTCGGCGTCATCGACGCCCGCCGGAATGGAGACGGCGTTGAGCTGGGGCAGGCGGTCCGCCTCCTTGACGATGAAGGTCAGGCCCAGCGCTTCCAGACGGGCGCGCAGCGCCAGGTGGTTGTTCATGTGCCGCTGCCAGGCATTCTCCAGTCCCTCCTCCTTGAGCATCAGCAGCGCCTCGTGCAGACCGTACAGGGCGTTGATCGGCGCGGTGTGGTGGTAGGCGCGCTTGGCGCGGCTGCCCCAGTAGCCCATCACCAGGTTCAGGTCCATGAACCAGCTCTGTACCTTCTGCTTGCGGTTGCGAATCTTCTCCAGGGCGCGCTCGCCGAAGCTGACCGGCGACAGACCCGGGGTGCAGGAGAGACACTTCTGGGTGCCGGAGTAGATGGCGTCGATACCCCACTCATCCACCTTCACCGGGGTGCCGCCGAGCGAGGTGACGGCGTCGACGATGGTGAGGCAGTCGTACTGGTGGGCCAGTTTCACCAGGGTTTCGGCGTCCGACTGGGCGCCGGTGGAGGTCTCGGCCTGGACGAAGGCGACGATGCGCGCCTCCGGGTTGGCCTTCAGGGCCTCCTCCAGCTTGTTCGGATCGATCGCCTCGCCCCAGGTGTCCTCCACCATGATCGCGCTGCCGCCGCAGCGCTCCACGTTCTCCTTCATGCGCCCACCGAAGACGCCGTTCTGGCAGACGATTACCTGGTCACCCGGTTCCACCAGGTTGGCGAAGCAGGTCTCCATACCGGCGGAGCCGGGGGCGGAGACCGGCATGGTGAGCTCGTTTTTGGTCTGGAAGGCGTACTGCAGCAGTGCCTTCACCTCCTCCATCATCTGCACGAAGGCGGGATCCAGGTGGCCGATGGTGGGCCGGGACATGGCCTCCAGGATGCGCGGGTGGACATCGGAGGGGCCGGGGCCCATCAGGGTGCGAACGGGAGGGTTGAAGGGGCGAAATTGCATAGCTGTAGTCCTGCGTGGTTATCACGTGATCGGGTAGGCCGGCGCCGGGATGGTATCCCGATTCGCAGACGCGGCGGCGCGGCAAAGCCGCATTCTAACCGAAACCGTCGTTACGGTGTGCCCCGTCGGGAAAAAGTGTCCGTGGAGCTTATCGGGGAGTGTTCACCGGTTCCACCTGGCCGAGCCACCAGTCGAACAGGTTGTCCGCCATGTGGCGCATGGCGGCGAGTTTCAGCGGCACGTCCAGCAGAATCTCGTGGTGGTCCTGGACGCAGACGGTCGGCTTGTCGACGCAGGCCTCGTAGCGGGCCACCCACTCGCGGATGATCTCCTCGGTGACCTCCGGGTGGAACTGGACCGCCAGGCAGCCCCGGTGCAGGAAGCCCTGGTTGCCGATGCAGTCGCCGTTGAACAGGGGTACGGCGCCAGCGGGCAGGGTGAAGGTCTCACCATGCCACTCGAAGGCGCTGAAGTGTTCCGGCACCGGGTTGCCGTTGAACAACCGCCGGGTCTGCTCGGTGATGGTGATCGGGTGCCAGCCGATCTGCATCGAGGGGGCGGCGTACACCTCGCCGCCAAACGCCTTGCTGATCAACTGGCCGCCAAAGCAGATGCCGAACACCGGTATCTCCCGCTCGGCGCAGTCGCGCACCAGCGCCATCTCCTGTTCGATCCACACCTGCGCGCTGTTGACGCTGACCGGGGCGCCCAGCAGCACCAGTCCGGACAGTTCGTCGGCAGGGGGCAGCGCTTCGCCGGATTCGATGCTGAAGCGCCGATAGGTCACGGACTGCCGGTCCAGGTAGTCACACAGATAACCGGGGCGACTGCAGGCGACGTGGCTGACGATGAGTAACGGCTTCATGGCTGCAATTGATGGTGGGCGGTAAGTTGCCAGACCTGGCTGTCAATCTCGACCAGGGCTTGGATGACCCGGAGATGATAACAAGCTGCGGACCCTGTGGGTATAGGCCGGTCACCCGGAGGGCAGGAAGCCGCCGATCCGCTCGAAGGCATGGGTCAGCTTCCCGCAGGGAAACACTGGCCGCCCCCCCACGAACCGATGTGGTGGGCCAGCGGCAATAGCCGATTTTTTGGGTCAATTAACACACTGATTGTGGTGTTTAACCCGGCCTGGGCGTGGATCTGGTCACTCTCTTTTAGGGTAAGTTGATGAATATCAAGTAATAAATACCTTAATTCCCTGGTTGTGCATCCACATGCCTCTGAACATTCGCAGCGCCGGGGAATACCATTTCACCACTCAATCTGAAAGGGAATTTCGCCAGCGCCGTTTCGCGGCTTTTGATGTGCCGGGGGTGAATGTCTTGCCGGCCTCTCCTTTTACCCAGACTGACAGGTTGCAAAGCAGTTATGCATCTCAATAAATATAACAGTACCCTCAGATCAACCCTCACCACCTCCCTGTTAATTTTCAGCCCCGGCCTGCTGGCGGCGGATCCCGCGGCCAGCGAGGCGGAGCCGGTGTCCGCCGAGCCGGTCGACACCATCAGCGTCACCGCCTCGCGTATCGCCCGCGGCACCCGGGAGGTGCCGGCGGCGATCAGCGTGATCGACGCCAAGCGTATCGATAGCGAAAAAATGCAGAACATCAAGGATGCGGTCAGGGGCACCCCCGGGGTACTGATCGAATCGAAAAACGGCGGTTATGACGCGCGCCTGATCATCCGCGGCGCCGGACAGAAGGCCAACTACGGGGTGCGGGAGATCATGGTCCTGCGCGATGGCGTGCCCATGACCGACCCCGACAGTTTTTCGCGCTTCGACTTCATCGACACCCAGGATATCGAGCGTATCGAGATTACCAAGGGGCCCGGGTCGCTGTATGGCAGCGGTTCGGCCGGCGGCACTATCCAGATCATCTCCAAGTCGGTATTCGATGTGGACGGCAACCGGGTCAAGGTTGGCGTCGGCGAACAGGGGCAGGAGAATCTGCATTTCCGCTACAGCCAGGAGTTGAACGACAGCAACAGCGTGCTGCTGACCGGCTCCCATCGGGCCGCCAAGAACAGCTGGCGCGAATGGAACGAATTCGATACCCAGCAACTGAGCCTGAAGCACGGTCTGTTGCTGGATGGCGGCGCGACGCTGGAGACCGAGCTGAGCTACTCCCGGGCGGACCTGCAACTGCCCGCCTCGTTGACCGAGAGCGAGTTCGAGGCGTACCGCGACAGCGGCAAGCAGCGCGATACCAGCAGCCAGTGGCAGCACAGCGGGCGCTACTCGACCATCTGGTTCTTCAACAGCCGCTATGAGCAGGCGTTCGGCGACCTGGTGTTCAAGCCGCGCGTCTACTTCAACCGCTGGGATCACTACCATCCGGTCACCGGCGCGATCAACGACAATCCCGGCACCAACGTGTTCGGCAGCGACCTGGAATTCGCCTACAGCCACCGGCTGTGGGGCGACAGTACCCTGGTGGGTGGCGTGACCGCGCGCCTGGACAAGACCGACGGGGCGGAAAAGTACCAATACGCGGATCTCACCACGACCCTGTTTGATCCCCCCGGACCCACGCCGCCGGTCAACCGGATCGTGCGTACCCTCTCCGACCGCAAGGGCGACCTGCTCTCCACCGAGGACGCCGCCAACACCCTGTACGGACTGTTCCTGCAGGAGACGCTGCGACCGAACGATCGGCTGACCATCGACGCCGGCTTCCGCTTCGACCGGATGAATTTCGATATCGAAGAGATTGCCTATGGAGAATACGACTGGGGCACCAGGAGCTACGACACCTTTGCGGCCCCGGTCACCACCCGCACCGATACCACCTTCGATCTGTTTTCCCCCAAGCTCGGGCTCAGCTATGCCCTGAACGACACCTTCAGCCTCTACGGCATGCTGGCGCAGTCCGGCCAGGTGCCGTCGGAATCGGAGATCCAGAGCAATCCGGAGCTGGACGCGGCCAACGCCCGCAACCTGGAGGTGGGGCTCAAGGCGCGGGCCCGGGAGTGGAGTCTCGACCTGTCGCTCTACCAAACCCGCGTCAGCGACGAGATCGTCTCGGTGCTCCAGCCCAGCGGCGAGAGTGAATTTCAGAATGCGGGAGAGACGCTGAAAAAGGGCCTCGAACTGAGCGGCAAGGTGGCCCTGGGCCGGCGCCTCTGGCTGGGCGCCAACTACGCCTACAGCGACTACCGGTTCGAGGAGTTCGAGGAGCTGGTGCGCAGCGGTGCCACCCTGACCGCGGTGGACCGTTCGGGCAACCAGACCCCCTTCGTGCCCAATCACCAGTTCAGCCTGAGCCTGGACTACGACCACCCCTCGGGCTTCCGGGCGCGCCTGCAGGCCGACAGCTGGGGAAGTTATTACATGGACAACGCCAACACGGAGAAGTATGACGGCTACGACTTCCTCACCAGCCTGATGCTGGGCTACGCATCCGGCCCCCACAGCGTCTCGCTGAACGTGGACAACCTGTTCGACAAGCGTTACGCCACCGAGGTGAAGAAGGACACCAGCGGCACCAAGACCTATTACGCCGGGGCGCCACGCGCCGCCATGCTGACCTACACCTACAGCTTTTGAGCAGGGGCGTCCATGATCAGTTTCTATCGTCGTCCGGGTGTCTGGCTCTGTTCGCTGCTGCTGTTAGGCGCCACGGCTACCGCGCTGGCCGGCGCGCAGACCGGCGATCCGGCCAGAGCTCGGACCGGTGTCGAAGCGAACAAGCCAGCGGCTCCTGCCATGCAACACGGGCGCGGACCCAAAAAACTCGCGCTGTCCAACGCGGAGGGCGCGCTGGTCACCCTCTGGAAGCCCGATCTAAGCCGGCGTGAACTGGTGCCGAAGATGGGCATGGTCAGCATTCCGCCAACCGGGGTGGACAACTACCACGCCGTCGTGGTGGAACGTGACTGGGGCAACGTGCGCGAGGCCATCGTGCGCTACGAGTACCTGCGAGGCAAGCCCAGCGGGGAGAGCCCGGGCAAGCTTGCCGCGGCCGTCAAGACCCCGCTGGAGATCGTGCCGGATCCGATACCCCGGGAACATCATCGCTACTACGCCCGGGCCGAGGCGGGATTCATCGTGCGTTACCAGGACCGGGTGCTGCCCGGCCATACGGTCGAGCTGACCACCAGCAACGGCACCTCCCTGCACGGGGTTTCCGATGGCGACGGACGCGTGGTGTTGCGCATACCCGACGATTTTCCCGACATTGTCCCCGGTGAGCGGGATCGACGTAGCGCCGAACTCAGCATTGCCACGGAGTACCAGACCGGGGGCGTCCGCTACCAAAGCGCCCTGACCGCGGCGTACCGGGTCTCGCCCGAGCACTGGCAGTCGCAGGGCTGGGGCCTTGCCGTGGCTGGTGTCGGTTTTGCCTTCGGCGGCCTGCTGAGCGGCCGGCTCACGCGTGACCGGAAAGGGGGTGCGAAATGAATCCGCTGAAAAATGTCTCGGTGATTCGCAAGCTGGTCCAGCTCGGCGCCTTCCTGCTGCTGGTCTACGGCAGTACCCTGGGCACCTTCTACCTGGCCGACAAGCTCAGCGGCGCGCTGCCGGCCCTGAGCTGCGCCTTCGACATGAACGGTGCCGATATCTGCGCCCTGATCCCGTTTCAGCACCAGATGGACCATCGCCTCGGGCCGGTGATCAGCGAGGGCGGGGAGATTCTCCAGGGGCTGCTGCCGACGCTGATCACCCTGGGTACCTTCCTGATCTTTTTCGTGGTGCTGAACAAGGCGTTCTGCGGCTGGATCTGTCCGCTCGGCACCTTTCAGGAACTGCTGCAGATCGCCGGACAGAAACTGGGGCTGCGCCGCAGCGAGTCGCTGGCACCCGGCGTGGTGCAGCGCATGCGACCGGTGAAATGGGCCATCCTCGGGCTGCTGGTGTTCGGCTTTCCGCTGCTGACCGGTCTGGGATATCTCAACCACGACCTGGGAGACCCCTACTGCAGGATCTGCCCCAGCCGCCTCCTCACCACCCTGGCCAACGGCGACACCAGCGAACTGGTGGTGGATACGGCGAGCACCACGACCCTCATCCTCTCGCTGATCGCGGACTTCCTGTTCGGGCTGATGGTGGCCCTGGCGCTGACGTTGCGCCAGCCGTTTTGCCGTGTCTGCCCCATGCTGGCGCTGCATGCCGTGTTCAGGAAGCTCGGCCTGCTACGGCTGGTCAAGCAGGCCTCGCCACGCTGCGGCAAATGCGGGCTCTGCGCCAAGGCCTGTCCAATGGATATCCGCGAGATACACACCGAGATGGAGAAGCGGGACGTCACCTTCGAGGATTGCACTCTGTGCGGCCGTTGCGTGGAGTTCTGCCCCGACAGGGGGGTGCTGCAACTCAAGTATGCCGGGATCCCGCTGTTCCGCGCCGATCCGCACTACTTCAAGCAGCGCAAGAAGGTGCAGGGTGCCTGGGAGAAGGGCAACCTGCGCGCCCTGCTGGCGGCGAAAAAACCGCGCCGGGAGAGCGGCTCATGATGCCCCTGGAGCCGGTGGTGCTCAGTTTTGGCGCGGTGCTGTTGCTCGGCCTGGGATTTGGCTCGGGGCCGTGCAATATCGCCTGTCTGCCCTACCTGGGGCCGGTGTTCGTGGCCACCGGCAGCGGGCCGCGCAACGCCTGGCGTATCCTGCTGCCGTTCACCGCCGGGCGCCTCACCGGCTACACCCTGCTGGGGACAGGCGCGGGCCTGCTCGGCCTGATCGTGCAGGAGTGGATCGCCGCCCCCTGGGTGCGCTGGTTGCTGGGGGCGGCCACCGTGGTGGTGGCGCTCTCCCTGTTGTGGCGCCGCCGGCACCGCGGGGGAGGGTGCGTCACCGACCCGGCGAGCGCCACCCCGACCCGGGTCGCACCGCCGGAAATCCGGATGACAAACGGGGTGGCAACCGGGGCGTCCCCCGGGGCGACATCCGGACAGGCGCAGGCGTTGCTTCCCGGCGGGCTGTTCCTCATGGGGGCGGGCATGGCGCTCAATCCCTGCGCGCCGCTGACTACCGTCATCCTGGCGGCGGCGACCAGCGGCAGCGCGTCGGCCGGCCTGCTGCTCGGCTTCGGTTTCGGCAGCGGCGCGGTACTGGTGCCCACCCTGGTCTTTGCCCTCGGGGTGGCGCATTTCGGACAACAGCTGACACAGCACATGAATCGCTGGGGCAGCGCGCTGGAGCATGCCAGCGTCGGCCTGCTGTTGTTGATGGGCATGGGCACGGCATTGGGGTGGATCGCACCATGAACATGGCTGAACTGTTAACCCGAGGCGGGCCGGTGGTCTGGGTGCTGGTCGCCTACTCGGCCGTTGGACTGGCCATCGTGCTGGAACGGACGCTGCTGTTCCTGCGCCAGCGCGGCCTGCCGCGGCCGCTGCGGGAGCGGCTGCCACGGCTGCTCGAACAGCCGGCGGAACTGGTGGCGAATCGGGTGGCCGCGGATGCCGGACAAGGGCCTGAGTCGCGGATCGTCGAGGCGGTCGTGCTCGCCGACGCCCAGGGTGTGGACGACCTGCGCAGCGTCGGCAATCGCGTACGCGGCCAGGAGTTGCAGCGGATGGAGTTCGGCCTGCGCACCCTGGGCATCCTCAGCAACACGGCGCCTCTGCTCGGACTGCTCGGTACCATCACCGGCATGATCAAGGCCTTCATGGTGATCGAGCAGGCGGGCGGCAAGGTGGATGCACAGGCGCTGGCCGGGGGCATCTGGGAGGCGATGATCACCACCGGCGTGGGGCTGGCGGTGGCGATACCGCTGCTGATCCTGCTACATTTCCTGGAAGGCGCGGTGGAGCGACGCAACCAGTCCATGGAGCGAGTCATCGCGCTGCTGCTGGAGCGCCGCGGAGAGGCGTTGCCGGGTGCAACCAGCAGCGAACAGCCGCATCACTGGGAAGGCATCACCGATGGCGTATGAGCCGCGGCGCCACTCCAGCGGTGTGCTCAACCTGACCCCGCTGATCGATATCGTGTTCCTGCTGCTGGTGTTCTTCATGCTGACCGCCCACTTCATCGAGGAGGAGCGAATCGATATCCGCTTGCCGCAAGCGAGCAGCAGCGATCCGCTGCCGGATGAGCGCTACGTGACGGTGACCTTGGCGCCGGACGGGCAACTGCTGGTGGATGGGACCGCAACCGACATGTCAGGGCTTACGGAGGTGCTGCGGGGGGCGTTGCACGCACCGGGGAAGCAGTTTGTGCGGCTGAAGGGGGACCGGCGGGCGGATTTCGGCCAGGCGGTTGGGATTATCGATGCCGCCCGCCTGGCCGGGGCGGAGGCCCTGGACATCCAGACCGAGAAGCCGTGATCGCGGGGGATGTCAACTGGCGGTTGCTGGCTATTGCCGGTTCCCTGCTGATCCATTTTCTGGTGTTTGGGGATCTGTGGCGGAGCCAGGTGATCAGCGCCCCGGAGAAGTCCGCGCTGCCCGAGCCCACCACGGTCAAAATCCGTTTCGCCTCAGCGGAGTCGGCTGTGGAACCGGTGGCGGCCGAGCCAGAGCCAGAGCCAGAGCCCGAGCCAGAACCAGAACCGAAACCCGAGCCGAAACCCGAGCCAAAACCCGAGCCAAAACCCGAGCCGAAGCCGAAGCCAAAACCGAAGCCAAAACCGAAGCCAAAACCGAAGCCGAAGCCCAAACCTGAAGCGGAGCCGGAGCCGCCAGCGGAACGGGCACGGCTGGTCGAGAGTGTCCCAGCGGACGCGGCGCCGCCCGCCCGGTCCGCGCCGCCGGCACCGACCGCCGCGGACCGGCCCGATCCGTCCGCGTTGCGGGAGCACTACATCGCCCGGCTGTTGCGGCATATTGAGAAATACAAACACTATCCGCTGCCGGCGCGGAAGCGCGGTATCGAGGGGCTGGTCCAGGTGAGTTTCACCCTGTCGGCGAATGGCCGGATCGATGACCTGCGGGTTGAGGGCGGGCACAACCTGCTCAACAAGGCGACCCGGCGCGCCCTGCAGCAGGCGCTGCCGCTGCCCGAGTTGCCGGCGGCCCTGGCGCTGCCGGTGCGGCTGAGTTTCAACCTGCAGTATGCATTGTCGCTATGACCGGTAGAGGCCGCGCGGTATCACCCGTGCGTCTCAACCGATCGAGGTTTATGTGATGAGACCTGTCCGAGCTATTTTCCGCTGTACCATCCTGCTGTTGGCCGGCCTGGTGTTGGCGAACGCCGGCCAGGCGGCGGAGCCGGCGCTCCACGACCTGCAGGGAAACGAGCGCCATTTTGGCGAATTCCGGGACAAGTGGGTGCTGGTCAACTACTGGGCCACCTGGTGCGCGCCCTGCATGGAGGAGATCCCCGAGCTGGCCCGCTTCCATGCGCGACACCAGGACAAGGATGCGCTGGTCGTCGGCGTCAACCTGGAGGGGTTTGACCCGGAGACCCTGGCCACCTTCATGCGCGAGCAGGGCATCAATTATCCCGTCTGGACCTCGACCCCTTCACCCCGGACCGCGTTGGGCCCGCTGTCCGGATTCCCCACTTCGTTCCTGATCTCGCCCCGGGGCAAGGTGGTTGCCAGGCAGGCCGGTGCGGTCTCCGCGCGGATGATCGAGCGCTTCATCGAGCAATACGATTCCTCTACACCCGGCTTCTGAGCCGAAACCGATAGTCCGGTTATGGGCCGATCAAACCGTTATCGCGGGTGCAGCCAATGAGGCAACAGAGTGTAGGGATCCAGGCCATCGGCGCCGCTGACCGGAGCGCCATGCCGGAAACATAATGATACAAAGCGACAACTCAATATCAACCGGCCGGAAACGTCACGGCGTTAACCTGTTCCTCGCTGAATCTGTAAACGGGCGAAGGCCCATAATCGAGTGACGAGGAGATCCATCATGGAAACCGCAGTGGCAGAACAGATTGAAAACGGGCGTTATGCACAGTGTATCGCGGCATCGAAGAAGGTCTATTGGGATATCGATAAGGATGTGATTCGCGGACGCGAATTCGATTTTTCCAAACGCTTCCTGCCGGATACCCTGTCGAAGGTCGATGAGCTGGAATTTCTGGGCGAGGACGAGAAGCGCTTCATGACCCAGGTGCAGGGGCGCACCTATGCCAACACCTTCGGCCTGGTGGAACGCTTCATCAGCGCCAAGGTACTGGAGGTCAGCCGTGATCACTGGCTGGGTGACCAGACCGCGCTGGAGGCGCTGGTCCGTTTTAGCAATGAGGAGCTGAAGCACCAGGAGCTGTTCCGCCGCATCGAACGGATGGTGGGGCAGGGCATGCCTGCGGGCTACTCCTACCGGCCACAACCGAACGATGTCGCCGGGGCGGTGCTGAGCAAGTCCACCTGGTCGGTGCTGGCGCTCACCTGCCACATCGAAATCTTCGTGCAGGCACATTATCGGGAGAACATCGATCCGGTGCACCAGGTCGATGGCCTGTTCAAGGATGTGTTCCGCTATCACTGGATGGAGGAGGCCCAGCATGCGACCCTCGATGAACTGGAGTGGCAACGCGAGGATGACAAGCTGAGTGCGGCCGAGCGTGACCAGGCGGTGACCGGCCTGATCGCGCTGGTGGGGGCCGTGGACGGCATCCTGCAGATGCAATCAAAGGCCGACACGGAATATTTTGTCGCTGTCAGCGGTCGTATGTTCAGCACTGACCAGCGGCAACGCATCGAGGATACCGTGCTCAAGGCGTACCGCTGGCAGTACATCGTCTCCGGCGTGCAGCATCCGCGATTCGCCGCCAGGCTGGGCAGCCTGATCAGCGAGGCGCAGATGCAACGCATCGGCGAGGCGTTGGCCGGTATCATGGGCTGAGGGGAATGGCACTTACTTAAGCCAAGAACCACCGTCATCCCGGCGCAGGCCGGAGGAGTGGTGCATGGATGCACCGTTTACGGACCAAAGGATGGCATCCAGACGTGCTTAATGGTGGCGGTATTCCTGGATTATTCGCTTCGCTCACCCTTCGGGCCGACTTTCAGTCGTTCAACGCGCTTCGCGCTTTAGTCCGGCCTGCGCCGGAATGACGAAAATATCCCCATCCGCTCCCTGGGCGACCGCGATGGCCAGTTCGGCGGGGAATTCGCTGCCGTCGGCGCGCAGCGCGTTGACCTCGACACGCCGACCCAGAAACGGTCCGCCACCGGATTCCCAGTAGCGCTGCAGCCCCCGCTGGTGCGCCTCGCGGTGGGCCGGCGGGATCAGCAGTTCCGCCAGCGGTTTGCCAATGACTTGCGCACGCGGATGGCCGAAGCAGCGCTCCGCTGCCGGGTTGAACTCGATGATGCGGCCCTGGGAATCCATACTGATGATGCAGTCCAGTGCCGCCTCCACGGTGGCGCGCAGCCGGTCCTCACTCTTGCGTATTGCCGCCTCGCGCAGTTTCCGCTCGGTGATGTCACGTTTGATCGCCAGTACATGGGGCGTGCCTTGATAATCCATGGCCACCAGATGGGCCTCCATGTCCAGGCCCCGTCCGTCTTTGGTGATCTCGCGGGTCTCTTCAATATGGTCCTTGCCGGCATTGGCCGGTTCTGCGTACCAGCCGCTGCGCACGCGGCTGATAAAACGCTCCAGTACCGGGTGGGCATCCGGGTGAAAGCGCTGGTGCGGATCCATATTGAGCAGCTCCTGTTTGGAGTAGCCGTAGAGGTTGATGAAGGCCGGATTGATGTCGACGATGCGGCCTTGTGAACTGTACAGCACCATGCCGTCAGCGGACGCCTTGAAAATGGCGCGATACTGCTCCTCGCTGGCGCGCAGCGCGTTTTCGCGCAGCTTGCGTTCCGAGATATCGCGTACAAAGGCCAGCAGATGCGGTTGGCCTTGATACTCCATCGGCACACCGTTGACCTCCACGTCAAACAGCGTGCCGTTCTTACGCCGGTTGATGGTGACGACATGAAATGGCTTGTCGGCCTTTACCGTTTCGATGAATCGATCGAACTCCTGGCGATGGTCGGGATGAATCAGCAGGCGTGGATCGAGCGCCAGCAGTTCCTCTTTCGAATAGCCGTACATCCGTATGAAGGCCGTATTGACATCCACCAGCTGCCCCTCCGCGCTCCACAGCGTGACCCCATCCACCGAGGCATTGAAAATGGAGCGGTACTGCTCTTCGCTGGCGCGCAGCGCCTCCAGTGCCTGCTTGTGTTCCGATACATCCCTTGAGAAGGCGAGAATGCGTTGCTGCCCGGCGAGTACCGCCGGTTTCAGCACCACATCATCCCAGTGCAGGCTGCCGTCCTTGTTGCGCCGGTGCCATTCGAAACGTACCGTCTCATTCCGTCTGGCGCACTCAATCAGGCGCAGGGCATCTTCCGGGGTATACGGCGGCTCGCCGGAGCTGAGCATGCCGATATCGATCTGCCGCATCTCTTCGCGGCTGTAACCATAGTTGGCGCAGGCCTTGGGATTGACGTCAACAATGGCGCCGGTAGCAAAATCATGAATGAAGATGGCGTCTTCGCTGTTTTCGAAAATCTCCCTATAGTTGGCCTCCGAGACGCGCAATGCCCGATCGCTGCGCTGGCGCTCGATCTCCGCCGCTGCCCGTACCGAGTAGATCCGTAACATGGACTCGGTCACCTGCCGGTCGCTGAGTGCCTTGTCGTGGGCCACGCCGATCAGTCCCAGCGGGCTGCCATCGGAGCCATACAGGGGATAGGCGGCATAACTCTCGAAGTCGAATTCGCGCATCATCCGGTCGGCGGGAAACCGTCGCTGCAGATCGCGGGGAATGAACTCGAAATGCTTGCCGAAGACCTTTTCACAGGGTGTCCCGGCCAGTGCATACTCCACATCATAGAAGAAACCGCCGCGCAGATAGGCGGCGATAATGCGGGCGCTCCCCGGCCGCCCACTGTGCAACCGGGCGATGAATGCAAATTCCGTGTCGAGTGTCACGGCGAGATATTTCACCAGCTGTTCGAAGACCTCGCTGCGTTTGGCACCCGACACCGCCAGTGCGGCGTTACTCAACGCGTCCTCGGTGCGCTTGCGGGTGGTGATGTCGGTGGCGATAGTACAGAGGGCATTGATTTTTCCGTCGCCATCAAACAGGGGTATACGTGAGGTGAGGTAGGTGCGCCGTATCCCCCCGGTAATCAGCTGTTCCTCGGTTTCGGAATGTCGCCCGCTAGCCAGCACCTGTTGATCATGCAGATGGATCTGCTCGGCGAGCTCCGGCGGCAACACCTCAAACACCGTCTTGCCCAGGGGTTGGATGCCGGTGGCGGCGAAGATACGTTCGAGCCGCTTGCTGACCCGCAGGAAATACCCCTGGGGGTCGCGCAGGGCGATGATCAGGTTGGAGTTGCGAAGCAGCTGGACGATAAAGGATTCGCACGCCGGATCGGCGGCGCTATACACGATCTTATAGGATTCCACCTGCGTCTCCTTCAATGCACCTGACGGTTTCCGGATAAGTTTAGCCTGCAACGATCCGGACGCTGATCGCCGATACAAAACTGAAACAATCGAAACCCAACGGTAACCTGGGCGGTCGGCAACGACCGGCCAAGGCCGCGTCACCCTGGCGCAAGGCGTTTATGCCAGAGATTCAAACGGCAGCGGTGGGAACAAACATATAGCCCGCGCCGCGCACGGTGCGAATCACCTGGGGTTTGCTCGGGTCGGGTTCGATCTTGCGGCGCAACCGTGCAATGCGGATGTCGATACTGCGGTCGAAGGGATCCCAGTCGCGGTTCTGGGTAAGTTGCAGTATCTGGTCGCGGCTCAGCACCCGGTTGGGTCGGGTACCGAATATCCTCAGCAGGTCGAACTCCATGCTGGTGAGGGCGATCTCCATCCCGTCTGCGTCAAACAGGCGCCGGGAGTCGAGATGCAGGCGACAGGGGCCAATGCGAATCTGCTCCGGTTCAGCGGCCGGTGCTGTCGGGGCGACGGCCGGCCGGGCGCGACGCAACACACTCTTGATGCGGGCCAGCAGTTCCCGGGTATCGAACGGTTTGGCGACATAGTCGTCGGCACCGATCTCCAGGCCGATGATGCGATCGATCACCTCTCCCGAGGCGGTGACCATGATGATCCCGGTATCGTGACGCTCGCGCAGGTAGCGGGCCAGGCTGAGCCCATCCTCGCCGGGCAGGGTGATATCCAGCAGCACCAGGGCCGGGGTCTCCGCCTGCAGCAGGGCGCGCATCGACTCGCCATCGGCCGCCCCGTGCACCCGATAGCCCTGGCTGGAGAGATAGTCGACCAGCATCTCCCGTACCTGGGTGTCGTCGTCCACGACTAAGAGGGTCTCGCGCTCGCCCATCATGGCAAACCGGCAGCTGACATTAGTCAATGTATAGGCAGTGGCCCGGGAAACTGCAAGGGGAGCGGGGTAGGCCTGCCCCCGGTCTTCAGGCCCGCGCGGGGTGGCGCCGGGTAAGCACGATGGCAATGCCGCCGAGCACGGCCACGGAGGCAACCAGCAGGCGCAGGGTGACCGCCTCGGACAACAGCAGCACGCCGCCGAAGGCGGCGATCACCGGCACCGACAGCTGCACCGTTGCGGCACCGGTCGCGCTCAGGCTGCGTAGCGCGGCATACCAGAGGACATAGCCGAGTCCCGAGGCGATGGCCCCCGAGGTGACGGCAATCGCCAGGCCGCGCGGATTGAAGTGGAAGTGGTCGAGGAAGACGAGGCTCAGCAGCAGCCCCAGGGGTAGCGTGAGCAGAAAGTTGCGGGCGGTGGAGTGCAGCGGGTTGGCGACGCCGCGGCCGCGCAACGAGTAGATCCCCCAGCCGAGGCCCGCCAGAGTCATCAGCAGGGCGCCGACCGGCTCGGGCGCGGTCACCCCGGGCGACACCAGATAGACCAGCCCGGCCATCGCCAGCGTCAGTCCGATCCAGGCGAGGCCGGAAAACGGCTCGCCACGGCGCAGGCCGGCGAAGAACATGGTTAGCTGCACCACGCCGAACAGGATCAGCGCACCGGTGCCGGCGCTGAGGGTGATGTAGGCGAAGGAGAAGGCGGCCGCATAGAGGAACAGCATGCCGGCGGCCAGCCAGTCGCTGTGCTGGGGATCGGTCTGAGGCCCGGCCTCGGCATCGGTCCGCAGGGCGCCGCGCAGCCGCACGATCAGCCACAGCATGAGCGCGCCTGAGGCCAGGCGGACAGTGGTGAAGCTGGCCGCGTCAATGGCCTGTTCCCCCAGGGCCAGGCGGCATAACAGGGAGTTGGCGGCAAAGGCCAGCATGGTCAGCGCGGTGAGTGACAGGGTCTTCAGATCGGCTGTTTGGGTCATCGGATTATCCTGTCGACTTTGTCAGATTCTGGTGCTGTTTCCGATATGGGGCGGATAGCTTTCGGGTGGGAGGAAGCCGGTCCGAGTCAATCTGAAAAAGTGGGCCTAATCGAGCCTGATCTTCTGCTCCATCGGCAGTGCCGGATTCAGCGCCCACTCGGCGGCGGAGCCGTCATAGAGACGCGCCTGGTCGTTGCCCAGCAGTTCATGGGAGACGAACCAGGCCAGTGAGGTGCGGTGGCCGGTATGGCAGAAGGAGATCTGTTCACCCTGTAACGGCACCCCGGCGGCCTGATAGATGCGTTGCAGGTTTGTCGGGTTGTGGAAGGTCGCGCCGCCATTGACGGTGAGCCAGTCGAAGGGCAGGTTCAGCGCCCCGGGCAGGGTGCCGGGGCGTGCCTTGGGGTCGCCGCGCAGCCCCAGGTACTCGCCGACACTGCGGTTGTCGACCAGGGTGACGCTGCCCAGAGCGGCGTTGACCTGATCGGCCGTGACCAGGTACTCCGTGCGGGGTTGCGCCTTGAAGGTTTTTTTAACCGGTGGATTGGGCCGGCTTTCCAGCGGGTGGCCGCGCTCCTGGGCATAGGCGATGAGACCGCCGTCGAGGATGGAGACGGCATCATGGCCCAGGGCCTTGAGCGTCCAGTAGACCCGGGTGGCGGAGGCCAGTTCGCCGGCACCACGCCCGGTCACCACCAGCACCACCTGGGTTTGGTTATCGATGCCCAGGCCGCCGATAAGCTGTTCCAGTTCCGCCACCGGCGGCAGCATCTGCGGGGTTCCCTTGGCATCGGGTTTGCGCCAGTCGGCGTAATTGCTGTGGACGGCGCCGGGGACATGGAATTTCTGGTAGGCGGGCGGTGTTTGCAGATCCAGCACCAGCAGATCCGGCTTGCCCAGATTGCCGGCCAGCCAGGCCCCATCCACCAGCGGCTGGCCGGCCAGTAGTGGCGACGCCACACAGAATAACAGTACCAGTAACAGGTAGAAGGGGCGGAAGGGCTTTGTTTTCATTGCATAGGTTCCTGTACGGTAAATACTCACGGGGTGATTGGCCTGCCTTGCCGGCCTCACACGATGGCTTGTCTCCTCGAATCCGGCCCCATTTTCAGCGCCTGCCCAAACTCGCTTCGCTCAAACAAGGGCAGGCTTGATCTGAAAAAAGGGCCGGATTCGAGGCGCCATCAAGATCGGCCAACAAGGCAGGCCAATCACTCACAGACCGGGTGAGTAGTTACTCTGCACGTTTCTCAATGACGCGGATGGCACCGGCCCGCCACGGCCCTCATCGGACCATTTTTTACAACGCCATGCCGGGCTGTGATGGCCTCGGGTGCTGGCGGATAACCGTATTGTGCCACTGGTTGCCACCAGTATAGGGCCTTGTCGAGGTACTTTTCCAGGTACTCGCCCCGGGCTGTAAAAACCCCGGATCCGCGCGCGGAGGTAGGCCCGTGTCGCGCTGAACCCTGGTGGAGTTACCATTCCGTAACCCGGTGATTCGAATCGGGCCGATGGTCAGTGAGTTGAGTGGAGATTCGCCCGTACCGGCGGTTCGGCCTTTGGCGGTGGCGCCGGCCCTCACGACCCCGTCCGGGGATGGCTGACGGACCTTGGTTACGGGGACGTAACACAGGATGTTTTTCGGTCGAGTCTAGAAATAACCAAATAAAACAACGTGTTAGCCTGTTGCGGGTGAGATCTGGTTACCATCGGGTAACCCAGCGGCGCCGGTGGATCCGCTAAATCCCGGTTCCCCCTCCCGCAATGTGAAAAATATTCAGTTATTACAACAAGATAGAAAACCTACAAAAAAACTGTGGTATGAAAACTGCTCTGGATATTGGCGTTCAGGAACGGTGCCGAAAAAGATATCCAAAAATGGCCATGGCGTTCCTGGCGGCTGTAGGTTCCTTAATCGCTTTCAACATAAATATCATAAGGAGGATTCCCCATGCCCGTTGGTCTCCAGGCTGAACCATCCCTGGGCGTGCCCGGTAAAAAACGTTGGGCCATGGTGGTCGACTTGCGTCGATGCATCGGCTGTATGGCTTGCGTTTGTGCTGACAAGGCTGAATACGATGTGCCGCTTGGCGTATGGCGTACCATCGTAAAGGTCAAAGACACCGGTCACTACCCCAATACCAAACGCCATTTCATGCCGCGTTTGTGCAATCACTGCGACAACCCGCCCTGTGTTCGGAACTGTCCGACCGAGGCCACGTACAAGCACGAGGACGGCTTTGTCCTGCAACGCTATGAGCGCTGTATCGCCTGCCGCACCTGTGTCGCCGCCTGTCCCTACAACGCCCGGCATGTGCTGCCCAGGAATCGCGACCGCGTGAAGATCGGTGGCGTGGTGGACAAGTGTACCTTCTGCAACCACCGGGTGGAAAAGGGGCTGCAGCCCGCCTGCGTGCAGACCTGTCTGGGCCGTTCGCGCATCTTCGGTGATCTGAACGATCCCAACAGCGAGGTATCCCGCCTGGTGGCGCGGCACAAGACGGTGGTGTTGAAACCCGACAAGGGCACGCGTCCCCAGGTGTACTACATCAAGCCGGACCGCGCCCAGACCGAGCAGGTGTTCAGTGCCCCGCACTCCTATGCCGCCCGTTCCGATGCCGAGGCTTTCTACCGGCACAATCGGGGCAGCAAGTTCTTTTCCGGTGTCCTATAGGGGAATGCATCATGTTTGAGTACATGGAATACAACATCGCCCCCTGGGGGGCCGAAATCGTTATCTACTTCTTCCTGATCGGTGTCGCCGCCATGACCTTCGTCTATGCCGCCGCGCCGGCGGTGTTCGGCAATGTCTTCGGCGGTGTGGCGAAGTCGATGGAGCCGTTTCAGAAGGTTGGCTTGATCGCTTCGTTCGTGCTGCTGCTTATCTGCGGACCGCTGCTGATCATGGATCTGGGGCAGCCGAGTCGCTTCCTCTATCCGATTCTCTATTTCCACTGGACCTCGCCGCTCTCCTGGGGGTCGCTGTTCCTGCCGTTGTTCGGCCTCTGCATCATCGGGTTCTACTTCGGCTTGGTGAAGGGGAATCAGGGGCTGATGCGGGTCACGGGTATTTTGGGCTCGCTGCTGGCGCTCTCCATGCCGCTCTATACCGGGCTCGACCTGATGGTCAACCAGACCCGGGAGTTGTGGAGCAACCCGACCATCCCGCTGCTGTTTGTGATTCTCTCCATGAGTTCCGGCACCGCGGTGGTGGCGGTCATCCAACTGGTGCGCGGCCAGCTCAATGCGCAGGCCGTCGAGTTTCTGCATGCCTTTCTCTATCTCGCCCTGGCGGTCACCTTCGCCCTGTTCCTGGCCGAGTGGGTGGTGCTCAACTACGGCACCGGTGAGAAACAGCAGGCCTGGGAGATCATCAACCAGCAGTTCGGCTTCAAGTACTGGGGGATGACCTTCCTGATCGGGATCCTGGCGCCCCTGGTGCTGGTGGCCATGCCCAAGTTGGGGCGTGATCCAAGAATCCTGACCCTGGCGGCGGTGCTGAGCGCGGTGGGCGCCTACAGCTTCAGGGAAGTGCTGATCTATGCCGGTCAGCTCACCCAGATCAATTTCTGAGGAGACAAAGATGAGTGACTCTATTAAATTCACCCGCCGCGATTTTATGAAATTCGGCGGCGCGGTGGGAACCGCGGCCGGCGCCCTGGGCCTGGCCAGCAGTCGCCTGGTGGCCATGGAGCAGGACCTGGGGGGCAAGGACTATTCTCCGACCACCGGCGCGGAACGCCAGGCGGTGCCCTATACCTGCATGGCCTGCAATATCGAGGACGGCGGTGTCGCCTACGTGGAGAACGGCCGTATCGTCAAGCTGGAAGGCAACATGGATCATCCGAATACCCGCGGCAAGCTGTGCGCCAAGGGTAATTCCGGCTTCCTCCACGTCTACGATCCGGACCGCATCATGACGCCGCTGCTGCGCACCGGCAAACGTGGCGAGGGCAAGTGGAAACGCATCTCTTATGACGAGGCCACCACCCTGTTGGCAAGCAAGCTGCGCGAGGTGATCGATCGCGCCGATGCCGAGCACAAGCCGGAAATCCTCAACGAGATGGTGTTCAAGTGGGGGCGCGACCGTACCGGCGGCGCCGTGGGCCGCTTCATGCACGCCCTCGGTTCCAACGCCATGCTCAACCACACCAATATCTGCGAGTCCTCCAAGAAGGTCGGGCTGGAGCCCACCTGGGGGCCGGATATCGAGTCCTGCGACTGGGCCAATACCAAGTACATCCTCAACTTCGGTTCCAATGTCCTGGAGACCGCCTACTTCATGAACCCCAACGCCCAGCGCCTGGTGGACGGCGTGGTGGGCAACAAGGCCAAGCTGGTGAGTTTCGATGTGCGTATGTCCAACACCTCGGGCTTTGCCGATGAGGCCTTCTTCCCCTATCCGGGTACCGACGGCGCCATCGCCCTGGCCATGGCCCACGTGATCATGAACGAGGGGTTGTACGACGATGACTTCATCAGCAACTGGACCAATGTCAGCGCCAAGCAGTTGATTGATCATCTGAAACCCTACACGCCGGAGTTCGCCGAGGAGGAGTCGGGGATGTCAGCGAAGGATATTCGCCGCATCGCCCGTGAGTTCGCCACCACCAAGCCGGCTACCACCTTCTCCTACCGGGGACCCTGCAAGCATGTCTGGGGCTCCTACCAGGAGGCGGCGATCAACATGCTCAACGTCATCACCGGTAACGTGGAGAAGAAGGGCGGCTACTGCCTGCCCCGGGGCATGGGTTGGCCGCAGCCGCAGCCGGAGCCGCCCAAGGGCAAGACCGCAAGCGTGATCGCGGCGCCGCCGCTCTATCCTCTGGCCTCGCACCATGTATCGACTCACGCCCCCTACATGATCAAGAAGGGCGAGGCCAAGGTGTCGGTGTGGATGACCTACTACGACAATCCGGTCTACACCTATCCATCGAGTCATGTATGGAAGGAGATGCTGAGCGACGAAAAAACGGTGCCCTTCTATGCCTCCTTCAGTCCCTACATGTCGGAGTCTACCGAACTGGCGGACCTGATCATTCCCGATGTCACCTACCTGGAACGGCACGATCCCGAGTCGATGCCGGGTGGGCTCTATCCCTGCCTCTCCATTCGCCAGCCGGTGGTCAAGCCCCTGGGCGGCACCCAGGAGTTCCGCCAGACCCTGATCGACGTGGTCCACAAGGTCGATCCGGATGGTTCGAAGGGGATGAAGAAGTATTTCGCCTTCAACAGCGTTGAAGACTGGATGCGGGCCCACTTCGACGCGATCCCGGGCCTCAAGGAGGATGGTGGCTGGGACTTCATGAAGAAGAAGGGTGTCTGGCCGATCTATGGCGAGTGTGATAAGGAGACCACCAAGCTCGTTGACAAGAACGGTAACGAGGTGGAGCCCGATTACGGCCTCTACACCAAGGAGCTTTCCGCGTCCGACATGGCCGGTGCCGAGGTCGATTATGATGGCACCATCAAGAAGGATGGGCAGGCCATCGGTGTGCAGGTCAATGGCCGGAACATGGTCGGCTTCGGCACCCCCTCACGGCGCATGGAGCTCTACAAGGAGAGCTACCGGAAGTACGGCTTCAACCCGTTACCGGTCTACAAGCGCCTGCCCTCCCGGGACAAGAAGGCGGATGAACTGGTACTGACCACTTACAAGGTGAATGTCCACACCCAGAGCCGCACCGCCTCGCTGAAATACCTGGCCGAGCTCTATCACAAGAATCCGGCCTGGATCAATCCGAAGACGGCGGCGGCGCGCGGGCTCAGCGACGGGGACCTGATCCGGGTCACCTCCTCGCTGGGTTACATCGTGACCCGTGCCCACGTCACCGAGGGGATCCACCCGGATGTGGTGGCCATCTCCACCGCCTGCGGCCACAGCGCCTACGGCCGGCTGGCCCAGCTCAAGCAGCGCGAGCAGGCGGCGGATTATGTGCAGGGGGGTGATGCGGATATCGCCAACAACGTCTGGTGGAATGACAAGGGGGTGCATCCCAACCCGATCATTCGCCTGGCGGTCGATCCCATCGGCGGTTCCCAGGGCTGGTATGACACGGTGGTCACCGTCTCCAAGGCGGAGTCGGGGGATAAATACGGCGACACCAACGTCAGCCTGGAGGCCTCGATGAAGGATTACGAGGAGACCCTGCGCTACGCCTACACCGGCGACATCCACCGCTCCAAGCACCAGGAGGTGGATATCGACTGGAACAGTCTCCCTGAACCTGCGCTGCCCAGCGGCGGCCATTAACCCGCCACACCCCCGGTGTCCTGGATGCCGGGGGTGTATTTGTTGATTGGGAGGAGAAGAGATGCAGACAACAACCACTATGGCATCGGAAACAATAATGGAAAACGGTTTTGAACATGGACATGAGCGGGTAGCCGAGACCCAGGCCCTGGCCGGGCTGTTCGGCTTCCTGTCCCGCTGTATCGAAGAGGAGGCGGACGCCGGTCTGATCGATCTGATCCGCGGCGAACTGCGTGAGCCGTTGGCCGCGGCCGGCCTCGGATTCGACGAGGAGTTTTACCATACCCCGACCGCGACCCTGGTGGAGGTCCTGGCCGAGGAATACACCGGACTGTTCGTGGCACCGGGTTGCATCAGCCCCTATGCCTCGGTGGTCGAGACCGGCTGCATGTTCAAGGAGCCGGCGGATCGTGCCGCCGCGGCCTACCGCCAGGCGGGCTGGGACTATCGCAACCGCCTGAGCGGCGAGTTCCCGGACCACATCGGCACCATGCTGGGCTTTTATGCCAAGCTGGCCGAAGCCGAGGCGACGGCGCGGCTTGCCGGGGATAGCGAACGGGCCGAACAGTACCAGACACAGCGCGAGAGCTTCCTGCTGGAGCAGCTGGCCGAGTGGGCGCCGGGCTGGTGCCAGCGCGCCGCCGAGGCCGCACTGTTGCCGTTCTACAAACGCTTGCTGGGGATGGCCGAGCAGGCGCTCTGGTCGGAGCTGGAACAGCGGGTTGAGCGGCGCCGCCTGCGTGAACTGGCGGAGCTGAACCGGCGTGAACCCAAGCGTCTGGATTACGACGCCGATTTCCGTAAGGCCTCGGGGCTATGAACACGCGTGCCCCACGGGTGCTGCTGGTGGAGGGCTCCGGGCGCGGCTTCCTGAGCCACTACAGCCACGCCCTGGCGCTCGGCCTGCAGCGGGCCGGTATCGAGACCCAGCTGCTGACCGGCCGGCGCGACGAGCTGGAAGGCTGGGCGGTGCCCTTTCACAAGCAGGCCTGCCTCGACGGCGGCCGCCGCGGCTGGCGCTGTGTGCGCCGGCAGGTTACCGAAGAGCGCCCCGACATCGTCCACCTGCAGTGGGTCGACAATCCCTTCCGCGCCCTGCGTTTCGTGCGCTGGGCGCACAAACAGGGGGTGCGGGTGGTCTATACCCCGCACAATATACTGCCCCACGAAAAGCGCTGGCTGCTGATGCCCGCCTACCGCTTGTTGTATCGCATGATTGACCGGGTGGTGGCGCGTGACGCGCACCTGGCCTGGGCGCTGGAGGAGCTGCTGGACACCCCCGGGGAGCGGCTGACGCTGCTGCCCGGCAGTCCCAACTTTCTGGCGTTGCAGGCGCTGGAATGCCAGGCTGATTCACCTGCTCCGAAAAAAGTGGCGGGTGAGCGTCGACTGCTGTTTTTCGGTCACGGCTGCCGGCGCAAGGGGCTGGACCGGCTGCTGGAAACCGTGGCCGGCAACCACTGGCCCGAGGCGATGCATCTGGTGGTGGCGGGCGAGGGGGTGCTGAGCGGCATATCGGACGGGTTGCTTGATGCCGCCAGCCGTGCCGCGCGCATCACCCTGATCGACCGCTATGTGGCACCCCGGGAGGTGGCCGCCCTGTTCCGGGATGCCGACCTGCTGCTGATGCCCTATGTCAAACAGTGCAAGAGTCCGCTGCTTGATCTGGCCGCCGCGTTGCGCCTGCCGGTGCTGCGCTCCGACCGGGTGCAGGGCGCCGATTTTCGCGAGGACGTGCACGGCTGTACCTTCTCCCATGACGATCATGCGGCCATGGAGCGCCGCTTGAAGCAGACCCACTGGCTGTCCGGGGTGAGGGGCAATCTCGCGGCCATGGATGATCCCCTGGCGGCCATCGACCGGCTCGCCGAGGGCCACCGGCAGCTCTACCTGAAAGTCCGTGAAGAATGCCTGCCGGGCAGTGATGCGCATCGGTTTCCGGCCTTTCTCGCACCGCTTTCCGAGGTCTGAATCAGCCATGCGTAACCGATCTTTTGCGGAACTCCAGTACCCATTTGAGACAGGGACGTTTCATTTTTTTTCGCGGTCCAGGCGCCTTATGAAGCCCGTAGGTTGGGGTGAGGAACGAACCCCAACATCATGGCGCACACGCATGAAACCCCGTTGGGGTTCGCAGGCTCACCCCAACCTACGAAGCGTAAGTTTTGTAGGGTGGGTTAGGCGCGCCTGGCACAGGGGGTGGCCGTTTGCATTGCGCCGTGCGCGCGCCGTAAC
This sequence comes from Sedimenticola hydrogenitrophicus, assembly GCF_029017505.1. Taxonomy (GTDB): domain Bacteria; phylum Pseudomonadota; class Gammaproteobacteria; order Chromatiales; family Chromatiaceae; genus Sedimenticola; species Sedimenticola hydrogenitrophicus_A. The sequence continues at coordinate 22,508 of NZ_JAQGEI010000013.1, read as the reverse complement.
CCACCGTTTGGCGGTTGGGGAGTCGGTGGGTTACGCGGCGCCCGGCTGTTGTCGTAGTCGGGAAGGGTGGTGCCTGTGCGCCGCTAACCCACCCTACGAAACTTCCACACAATCTTGAGGAGTGCATAAGATGGCGGGTGCGGGACAGACAGTGATTCTGATTGCGCATGAGCGCAAGCTGCCGGAACTGATCAAACTGATGAAGATCCAGCAGCCGGTATTCAAGGAATACCGGCTGCTGGCGACGTCTGAGACCGGCGAGGCGATCGAACACGAACTGGCGCTGGAAGTGACACACCTGTTTTCCGGTAAAAAGGGCGGCGAGATCCAGCTCTGCGGCCTGGTCTGCACCAACACGATTCGGGCGGTCTACTTTATCCGTGACCCGGAGAACCCGGCCGCCGACGAGCCGGATATCAGCCCCTTCTACCGCGCCTGCGATCTGAACAACGTGCCCCTGGCGACCAACATGGTCAGCGCCGTCGCCCTGACTTACTGGCTGGGACGCAAGATCGCCGCGCCGGCAGCGGCGGGCGATTCAAGGGAGAGCGCAGCATGCGACTGACCACCTCCGAACAGGCCGATGGTTACCTGCGGCTGTCCGAAATGATCGTCGAGGAGGAGTTGTGTATCAATCTGCGCGGCCGCCTGGAGCACTGCACGCGTTGCCGCGATGTCTGTCCCTCCGACGCCCTCAGCCTGTCGGCGGATGCCGTGGATCTGGACCAGCAGAAGTGCACCGGTTGCAACAGCTGCCTGCCGAGCTGTCCGGCCGGCGCCCTGCGCTCCAGCGGCTTTGTCCCGGAACGTTTCATCTCCGCCCTGGCGGGCCGGGAGCGGGTCGATCTGCACTGCCGCGCCAGCACGGGGGCGGGCGGCGGCGTGGTCATCCCCTGTCACAGCGTGCTCGATGCGCGGCTGATCAGCGCGGCCCGGGCCGAGGGTGTGGAGACGCTGGCCCTGCATGGCCTGGATCACTGTGCCGGATGCCGTTACGGCGATGCCCGCGACACGCTCCGGCAGGTCGCCGAAACCCTGGTCGAATGGCTGGGCGAGGCGGCGCCGCTGCTGGATCTGGCGCCTGCTGACGGGGCGCGCAAGGCGGCGCGCGAATACCAGGATCAACCCCATCTGAGTCGCCGCGCCTTCCTGCGCTTCGGCGGCGCCCAGGCGATGACCCAGGCGGCGGAATGGATCGTTCCCGGCCTCAGCCCGGAGGAGGCGGACGCGGATGCCCTGCCTTTCTACCAGAGCAGTGTGTTTCCGCAACGCACGGTCCAGTACCAGGAGGTGCTGGCGAGCCGGGCCGGCCGGGTGCCCTGGCGTGATGGCGCGCCGCTGCCCTGGAAGCGGCGCTCGGTCAATGCGTTGTGCAGTGGCTGTCTGGCGTGCGGCGAACGCTGCCCCACGGGTGCCCTGCAGGCCAGCGAGAGCGGCCAGGCGCGGGAGCTGAGCTTCGACCCGCTGCTCTGCACCGACTGCCTGCTGTGCGAGCGCATCTGCCCCGAAGGGGCGATAGTGCCGCATTCCGCGCTCGCCCTGGATGAGCTGGAAGCGGGCCGTTCGCTGTTGTTCCACCTCCCGCAACGGCCCTGTGGTCGCTGCGGTACCCCCTTTGTTCCGGCAGACCCGGCAGAGGAGAACTGCCGGGTCTGCGGTAATGAACAGGAGCTGGATGACGAGTGGCTCGACATGCTGTCCGGGTAGGGAGTGACTGCGCCTGTCCAGCGTGCGATCGATGCGGTTCGTTTCACTCACCACATCCTACAGGTGCGGCGAGACCGATCGTAGGGTGCCGGTGAGGTACGAACCGCACCAGCCGGGATTGGAAGCATCACCATGATGGACCATGCGGGTTAGCTGGGCAGGGGCGGGGGCGGGCGTGCTGTTGACCCTCCTGGCCGGGGCGTTTGCCTGGTGGTGGATGCAGCCGCGCACGCCGCAGGAGCTGTTCAAGGCACGCTGTTCGAGCTGCCACGAATTGCGGATCGAGCGCCTGTGTGAATTCGAGCCGGCGTTGCGGCCCGTCATCGTCGAGGTGATGCGCCGCGAACATGGCGCGGATCAGGTGGTCAGTGAAGCAGAGGCGCTGGTGATACAACACTACCTGAAGGAAGAGTTTCAATGTCCATGAACAGGCACCATTCATATCAATCCAGGCAGCGGGGTCGGAGTCACTCCATCCAACCCCGAGCGTTTACCTCATGGTCGTTACATAGATTGACTCCGACCCGAATGGCACTTACTTCAGGTGAATTGCAGGATATTCGTCATCCCGGCGCAGGCCGGGATCCAGACCGCTCAATGGTGGCAGTATTCCTGGATTCCATCCTCAGGTCCGAAAACGGTGCATCCCTGCACCACTCCTCCGGCCTGCGCCGGAATGACGGTGGTTCTGGCTTAAGTAAGCGCCATTCGACTCCGACCCCCACCCGATAAATGAAGGAAGAGTTTGAATGCCGATGAATCTATCCCATCAATCGATACAGAGTATCGAAGAGTTGGTTCTGGATGCCCTGAGCCGGGTCTGCCTGAGCGATGGCGGGCCGGACGTGGTAAGTGCCGGCCAGGTGTATGACGTGGTGGCCACGGGTGGTGCGGTGCGGATACTGCTGGATCCGGAGCATCTTGCCGAGGATCAGCAGGAGGCGCTGGCCGAGGCGATCACGCCGCTGGTGGAATCCCTGCCGGGGGTCGAGCGTGCCGTGGTAAAGCCGCGTCCGCGCTCCATCGCCCAGCGGGACTCCCTGCCGGGCATCCGCCATGTGGTGGGGGTGCACAGCGGCAAGGGCGGGGTGGGTAAGTCGACCCTCACGGTCAATCTCGCCGTGGCGCTGGCACAACAGGGTTACGCAGTGGGATTGCTGGACGCGGATGTCTACGGCCCCTCGGCACCGACCCTGCTGGGGGTAAGCGGGCGCGCCGAGGCCACGGCCGCGGGTGACCGGATCGAGCCCCGGGAGGCGTTCGGCGTGCGCATGATGTCGATCGGACTACTGCTGCCCGAGGAGCAGGCGCTGATCTGGCGCGGTTCCCTGATCGACCAGGGGCTGCCGCAGCTGTTCCACGATGTCGCCTGGGGCGAGCTGGATATCCTGCTGGTGGATCTGCCGCCGGGGACCTCCGATGTGCATATCGCGGTGGCGCAGAGCGTGGCGCTCTCCGGGGTGATCACGGTGACCTCTCCCGGCCAGGTGGCGATCGACGATGTGCGCCGCGGGCTGGAGATGTTCGCCGATCTGGCGGTCCCCTGCCTGGGGCTGGTGGAAAACATGGCCGGGGTCGCCTGCCGCCAATGCGGACATGTGGGCGCGTTGTTCGGGGCGGGCGGGGCGAGGGAACTCGCCGACCTGACCGGGCTGCCGCTGCTGGCCAGCCTGCCGTTCATGCCGCGGGTGGCGGTGGGCTCGGATGACGGCTCGCCGGTGGCGCGGGAACACACCGGTGTCGGGGCGCCGTTTCATGAGCTGGCCGGGCGGATTGCCGCCGGCCTGAAACTCGAACAAGTGCAGGAACAACAGACGGAGGTGGTGCTATGAGCCGCTTGCCGGAATTTCCGATCCCTGTACAGGTCAATCCGGTACAGGCCAATCCGGCGTCCGCCGCGGATGAGTCGGCCTGGTATGCCGAACCCCAGGCCGCGGTCGCCGGGATCGAGGATATCGTCCTGGTGGCCAGCGGCAAGGGCGGGGTGGGTAAATCCACTGTCACCGTCAACCTGGCCTGCGCCCTGGCCCAGGCCGGCAAACGGGTCGGCATACTCGATGCCGACCTGTACGGCCCGTCGATCACCCGCATGATGGGTACCGACCGGGAGCTTCCGGTCGATGACGAGGGACGCACCCTGCCGGTGGAGAATCACGGCGTCTGGACGGTGTCGGTGGGCAATGTGCTGCCGCCCGAGGCGGCGCTGGTGTGGAAGGGTCCGCTGGTGACCCAGGCCCTGACCCAGATGTTCCACGATATCGCCTGGCCGGAGCTGGATATCCTGCTGGTGGACTTGCCGCCGGGCACCGGCGATGTGCCGCTGACCATCCTGGAACAGATTCCGGTCAGCGGGGCGGTGCTGGTGACCACGCCGCAGAAACTGTCGATCGTCGACGCCGCCCGCGGCATCGCCATGTTTCATGATCTCGACATCCCGGTGTTCGGCCTGGTGGAGAACATGAACAGCTATATCTGCCCCTGTTGTGGCGAGGCGCAGGCGCTGTTTCCGGACGGCGCGGCGGAGTCGCTGGCGCAGCGCAAATCGGTGAAGTTCCTCGGCGGCATCCCGCTCGACCCGGAAGGGCAGCTGCTCGCCGATAGCGGTACGCCACTGGTGGTGAGCCGTCCGCAAGGGACGGTCGCGCAGCTGTTTGTCGGTGTCGCGGCTGAGCTGGCGAGTGCGGTCGAGCGCGAGCGCGCCTTCCGGGCGCGGGACAGCAACGAACAGATGCGCGCCGAGCATGAGGCCTTCTGGGAAAATCTGCTCGATGATTGATATGGGAAAGCAGGAGTTTTAGCCACGAGAAGTGGTGCAAGGATGCACCGTTTACGGACCTGAGGATGGAATGAACGCGAATAAACGCAGTAACTACTCACCCGGTCTACGAGTGATTGGTTTACCTTGCCGGCCTCACGGGATGGCTTGTCTCCTCGAATCCGGCCCCTCTTTCAGCGCCTGCCCCAACTCGCTGCGCTCAAACAAGGGCAGGCTTGAATCTGAAAAAGGGGCCGGATTCGAGGCGCCATCCAGATCGCCCGACAAGGCAAACCAATCACCCCATGAGTAGTTACTAAACGGAAATAGCTCGTAGGTTGGGGTGAGGAACGAACCCCAACATCATGGCGCGTACGCAGGAAACCCGTTGGGGTTCGCAGGCTCACCCTAACCTACGAACTAAGGATGGAATAAACGCAAATAGGTGATGTAGCTTGGTAGGGTGGATAAGCCGGTAGGCGCATCCACCAATCCGGGAAAACCGCGGAATAATCGATAGAGGTAGGGTTATGAGTGAAGAGACCAAACTGTTTGTACAGTACCAACCTGAAAGCGCGGATACGCAACAGGAGACACCCGCCTGGATGACCGGTGCCGATGCCCTGGTGATAAACCCCTGCGGTTGCACCCCGGATCGCTTCGCCGAACTGTCGGTGGAGACGGCCCTGTTGCTGGGTGGTGATCCGGAGCGGGATGCGGGCTGGCTGGAAAACGGCCACTGTTACTGGGTCTGCGCGGAGGGGCTGGCGGAGACCGCCCGACGGCGCGAGCGCTGGCCGGAGCTGAACTGGGTGCCGCAACTGACGGTGTTCAAGGCGGCCACCAGCTACCGCTTTTCTGGTCCGGCGATCGGTGAGGGGTTCTCCTTCTACATGCCGGACACGGCGGCGATCCAGGGCTGGCGGGTGACCGATGCGGATCGTTCGCTGGCCGAGGCGATCACCCTCGCCACCGAACTGGGTTTTGCCAATCTCTGGCTCCATTCCGAGCAGGCCGAGACCCGGGGCAAGGGGCTGGATCTGGAGATGCTGGACAAGGCGCGTGGCGGTCCGCTGGAGATCTGGATCTCCGGCGGCGTTCCCGAGCGGCGCTACCTGCGCAACCTGGCCAGGGCCGGCGGCGCGGCGGCGGTGGTGGTGGCCGATACGCTGGTGCGTGAATCCGGCGTGGAGAGCCTGAGGCAGGCGCTGATACCGTCGGTTCCCCTGCAGGATTTTCCGATTCAGATCGCAACCAGGGAAGCCGAAGCAGGACAGGTGTGAGGCTGACGATTAGGGCTCGCGCAGGAATAACTCCGTGGTCCAGGGGCGGCCGAATGCAGGAACGTAATCTTGTGCGGTTCCTTATCCTGATCGGCGTGCTGCTCGCCCTACTGGGATCAGGCGATGTGTCGGCGCGCTGGCCGACCGTTAGCGCGCAACAGTTGCGCGCCTGGTTGGATGCGATCGATCCGCCGCTGATTCTGGATGTACGTGGGCGCGCCGACTACCGTGCCGGGACCATTGCCGGGGCGCTGGATGGCGGCATGGACCCCCGGGGTTATCTGGCGGATGGCAACGGCGGACGCTTGGTGCTGTTGTTGCCGGAGGGTGCCGACGAACGGGTCACCGATGCCTGGTTCGCGCGCCTCGCCAATGCCGGCCATCGGGTGTGGATACTGGAGGGCGGGCTTGCGGCGTGGATCGAGGCCGGCGGTACGACGGAAGTACCGGAATTCAGCTATACCCGGCCCGGCAGCGTCCCGTTCCTGATACCGAGGGGTCTGTGCGAGGGGGGCGAACCCTCACAGGTGTTCGATTGATGATGTCGTTCCCAGGCCTGGTTAACTACCCCGGAATAGTCTGGAAGCGGGCCTGTCACCTGCTGCAGAGGGTGTCCGCGGCCAGGGAGGGCCGCCCAAGGAAGGGCTTACGGCGTCCCTCCGCGGGAGGTAACACGCCTGCATACATGGTTACCCCGCTGCTTGTCGCCGTACTGTTTATTGCCCCGTTGCCGGCCTGGGGGGGGACGGGTTATCCCGGTGATGAAACGGCCCCCTGTGGCGATTGCCACCCCCGCCAACAGGCCGAGTTTCAGCGCAGCCACATGGCCATGGCTGCGCGCGCGCCCGCCTTCCTCGAAGAGTGGCGGCGCAAGGGGCGGCCGGATACCTGTTTCGCCTGTCACGCGCCCAGCCGCGGCGCGGGCGTGGCCTGCACCGATTGTCACGGCACCGCCGGTCACCCCTATCCGAGGCTGTCGCTGCCGGCGGTTTGCGCACCCTGCCACGATGCCCCGGGCGAGCTCACCCTGCGCAGCTTTCGCGACTCGCCGGCGGCACGCCGCGGCGAGGATTGCCTCTCCTGCCATCTGCCCGGCGAGGGGTTCAGCCACGATTTCCGTGGGCCGAAGCGGCGCGGATTTCTGCAGGGGATCGCCACCCTGACCATCGCCTTCCGGCGCGAACCGGCCGGCGATACCGCACTGCTGCGGATCCGCCACCGGGCCGGCCACGCCCTGCCGGGGGGTACCACCGGGCGCGCGGTCTGGCTGCTGGTTGAGCAGCGCGATGCCGGGGGACGGGTGGTGGCCGAGCGCCAATACCGCTTTGGCTGGCTGCATTCCTCAACGGCCGGATGGCGGGAGAACAGCCTGCCGCCGGGCGTCGGCAAGGTGGTCGAGGTGCCGCTGCATGAAGCCGCCGGGGTGATTCGTGCTAAGCTGATCTACCGCTTCCGGGCCGGCGGGCTGGACAGGGCCGATCCCGATCAGCGGGTGCTGGTGGACGAGACTAGGCCGCTGGCATTCCGGACGGTGCCATAGGCGCCTTCCTGGGTGGGTGTTGTGACTGTAGGAGCGCCTCCGGCGCGAAAGGTACCACGGCTGCACACGGTTTTTGTGCCCATGCGGCAAGGCTGATCGCAAGATGACCAATAGTCGAAAAACAGTACGGGGTTTTCTGTTCCTCGCCTGCCTGCTGCTGGCGGGGAACCTGCTGGCCGATGCGGCGAAGACCTATCGCATCGGGCTGACGGCGGTGATCCTCACCGACCAGACCTCGTTCCTGAAAGAGTGGCAGGATTATCTCTCCGACCGGTTGCAACACCCGGTGCAGTTCGTCCAGCGCCAGACCTATCAGGAGGTGACGGAGCTGCTGCTGAGCGGTGACCTGGACGCGGCCTGGACCTGCGGCTATCCCTACGTGCGTCACCGGGATCAACTGAAACTGCTCGGCGTACCCCTGTTCAACGGTGCGCCGCTGTATCGTTCCTACCTGATCGTGCCCGCGACGGATACCTCGACCCGGGAAATAGGCGATCTCAAGCGCAAGGTATTCGCCTACTCCGACCCGGATTCCAACTCCGGATTTCTCTATCCCCAGGTCAGCCTGATCGGCGAGGGGATTGATCCGCGACACTTCTTCTCCAAGAGCTTCTTCACCTGGGCGCACCGGGATGTGGTCAAGGCGGTGGCCGACGGGGTGGCGCAGGGTGGTTCGGTGGACGGTTATGTGTGGGAGACGCTGTCCAGGCATGAACCGGCACTGACCGCCGGCACCCGGGTGGTGAGCAAGTCGCCACTGTTTGGCTTTCCTCCCCTGGTGGTGCGCAAGGATTTCTTGCCGGAACACTTTTACGCCTTGAGAAACGCCCTGCTGCACATGTCATCCGATAGCGAAGGGAGACGGCTGTTGCAGCGGCTGAACCTCGACGGCTTCAGTGAGGGTGAGGATGCCCTGTTCAACGGCGTGGCCGCGTCGGTGCGAATACTGGATGGAATAGAATGAAGATCGGCGATATCAGCTACCGCCTAAAGGTGCCCCTGATGTTCACCCTGGTGATCCTCATCACCGCCAGCGTGGTGACATTGGCACTTACCTGGCGCGCCTACGAGGAGCTGCGCGAAGAGGTGTTCAATAATGCGGTGGAGATCGGCAGCGTGCTCTCCAACAGCCTGCCCAATACCATGCGGCACGACGACCTGTGGGGGGCCTACCGGCTGGTGCAGGCGGCCGAGGGGTGGTCCGGGGAGACCTCCAGCCGGCTGCTGGTGGTGCTCGACCGGGATGGCCGCATCTATGTCTCCAACAGTCCCAAGGAGCTGGCGGTGACCACGCCGCTGCGGGTCCACGGGGCGGAACTGGCGCGGGTCGAGGCGGAGGTGTTGCGACTGACCGGCAATCTGAATCCGCGACCCTATGAGTATCCTAATGACCGGCGCCTCTACGTGATCCTGCCGATGCTGAGCGACGGTGTCGCCATAGGCACCCTGGTGATCGGTTACGACCGGGCGCTGTTCTGGCCGCGATTTGCGGACATTGTCGAGCGGGTGGTGCTCTCCGCCCTGCTGGTGACGGTGCTGCTGCTGCCGCTGGGCTGGTATCTGGGCAATCGCATGGTGAAACCGCTCGGCCACCTGGCCCGCTGCATGTCCAAGGTGGGGCGTGGCAGTTCCGAGGAGATCGTCTGCGACCTGCGCCAGGGCAAGGACGAGATCGGCCAACTGGGGATCAGTTTCCAGCAGATGCTCAGGGAGCTGGACGAAAAGGAGCGCCTGGAGTCCGGCATGCTGGCCTCGGAGCGGCTGGCCGCCGTGGGCCGGCTGGCCGCCGGGGTGGCGCACGAGATCAACAACCCCCTGGGCGGCATGCTCAATGCGCTCAATACCTTTCGGCGCTACAGCGAGACGGACGAACTCGGCCGGGAGACCTTCGACCTCATCGAGCGCGGCCTGCAGCAGATACGCGAAACCGTCTCCGCGCTGCTGGTGGAGGCCAATCCGCGCAGCCACAGCCTGAGTCCCAAGGATATCAATGATGTGCGCATGCTGCTGCTGGCGGACGTCAGCCGCAAACAGATCAGCCTGGTGTGGCATAACCGGCTGAACGCGGAGATCGCACTGCCCTCGACGCCGATCCGGCAGGTGCTGATCAACCTGTCGCTGAATGCGGTGCAGGCCTCGCCCGATGGCGGCGCGGTGCACTGTTCGGTGGATAGCCAGCAGGGCCTGCTGCGCATCTGTGTGATCAACGATGGTCCGACCATCTCCCGGGAGCGCCTGCTGAGCCTGTTCGAACCCTTCTCGGAGAACGCCACGGGCAACGGTCTGGGGCTTTGGGTGACCTATCAGCTGGTGCATCAGCTGGAGGGTAATATTGAGGTAAAATCCCGGGATGGGAAGACGCAATTCGCCGTGGAACTGCCGATAAAGGAACCGCAATGACCGAGTCCCCGCGCCTGTGCCTTGTTGAAGATGATGCGATCATGCGCGCCTCGCTGTGTCAGCGCTTCAAGCTCGAGAGCATCGACTGTGACTGCTTTATCCACGCCGGCGAGGCGGTGGACGCGCTGGCGCAGCGCGACTACGCGGCGCTGATCAGCGATATCCGCCTCCCGGACATGAGTGGCGAGCAACTCTATGCCCGGCTCCTCGAAGCCGGCCAGCTGCCGCCGCCGACCATATTCATTACCGGTTACGGGACCATCGACCAGGCGGTGCGCCTGCTCAAGCTGGGGGCCAGCGACTACATCACCAAGCCCTTTGATCTCGACGATCTGCTGCTCAAGCTGCGCGAGGTCTCGCCCTCCCTGTTCGAGGATATGCACGAGGGGAGTGCCGAGCTGGGTGTGTCGTTAGTGATGCGACAGCTGAAAAATACCCTCGACCGGCTGGCGGCGCACCGGGTCGATCTGTTGATTACCGGTGAATCCGGCGTCGGCAAGGAGTATGCTGCGCGCTATTTCGCCAGGCGTTGCAACAAGGGCGACGCCGGGCCTTTCATCGCCATCAACTGCGCCGCGCTGCCGGAGGACCTGCTCGAGGCCGAGCTGTTCGGCCACGAGAAGGGCGCCTTCACCGGGGCGACCAGGAGCCGGCGCGGGATGTTCGAGCAGGCCAGCGGCGGGGTGCTGTTTCTTGACGAGGTGGGGGAGACCTCGCCGCGCATGCAGGCCAAGCTGCTGCGCACCATCCAGGAACGGGTGGTGCAGCCGATCGGCAGCGAGCAGATCATTCCGGTGGATGTGCGCCTGGTCTACGCGACCAACCGGGATCTGAAGGCGATGGTCGACCGGGGTGAGTTCCGCGAGGACCTCTATTTCAGGGTCAACGTGGCCCATGTGCACATCCCGCCCCTGCGCGAGCGCAAGGAGGACATCCTCTGGCTCACCCATCGCATCGTGGAGAATTATTTCCGTGAACACAAGGCGCGGCGCCTGATCCTGCCGCTGACCGAACGCTATCTCGAAGCCCAGCCCTGGCCCGGCAACCTGCGTGAACTGGCCAATGCCGTGGAACGCGCCTGCATCCTCTCGCCGCAGGAGGTGTTGGGGCCGCGCGAGTTTGGCGCCACCGGCGAAGAGTCGCTGCCGGCCTCGGAGCAGCTGTCGCTGAAAGAGGCGATGGAGCATTACGAAGCGCGCCTGCTGCGGGAGACGCTGCAACACCATGAATGGCGTATCGCCGAGACCGCGGAGAGTATTGGCATCAGCCGCAAGAACCTGTGGGAGAAGATGAAGCGCTACGGGATCTCGCAGCCGGAGTAGGAGACTGTCGGGGCGGTTGAATCTCTCGGGGCACATTAGACGCCGTCAGGCGTCAACTACGTAGCAGGGTCCTATGCCTTGAGCATCACAACGCCTGCGCATCGGGATTGCGGCAGCGCACGTCCGCGCTGTCACACTCGATCCGGTCGCATCCCATCCAGCGGTTTTTACCGCTCGCCTTGACCTGGTACATGCGCTGGTCGGCTATCTCGAGCAGGTGCCGGCTGTCCCTGGCGCGATCCGCCGACTTTTCCGCGATTCCGTAGCTTGCCGTCACCGGGCTGCCGTCCGGGCGCGCTCCCAGGCCGTTGGCGCGCAGCCGTGCCAGCATGGCGACGGCGGAGAGGCAGTCGGTATTGGGCAGCACGATCAGGAATTCTTCGCCGCCCCAGCGCACCAGCGCGTCACCACCGCGCAGTGTGCCGCGTATCGCCTCCACGGCGGCGATCAGCACCCGGTCACCGGTATCGTGCCCATAGCCGTCGTTGATCGACTTGAAATTGTCAAGATCGGCGAACACCACCGTCAGCGGTAATTCGTTGCGCTCGGCATTGCTGAATTGAAGGTTGAACAGTTCCTCCCCGCTGGCACGGTTGAAGCAGTGAGTGAGGGGGTCATGGTTGGCCTGGCGCACCAGCGCCGACACGAAGGCCAACTGGCTCATGCCGGCCAGCGTCGCAGTAGCGGCGATCAGCAGCAGCAGCCAGAACGCGCCGAGGTGCGTGCTCCAGTTGATCTGGTCCATCTGCATTATCGCCACCAGCGCCGAGGAAAGCAGTACCGGCAGGGAGAACACGATGCCTTCCAGCGCGGTCAACGGAAATACGCTCAGCCCCGCCACCAGCACGAACGGCAGGAAGGCATAACCGGCGGCGATGACGGCCGCCCCGCCTTCGTTATCGAAATCGGCAAGCAGCAGGTGGGAATAGATGAAGAATGCCGTCGGGATAATGAACATGATGGCAAGCGAACGGTAGGCATCCTTCATGTACGGAGAACTCTCGTAGGCCAATGCCAGCATCACGAAGGCCAGCGTGGTGGCCAGCCGTCCGCCGCCCAGCATCACAGACAGCGGAGCATCGAACACCAGGAAATCCACTATGATCCACAGCGGCGTCAGCACCGCAAACATCGCCGACACCAGGCGCACCCGCGAGATGATCATTCCCGCGCGATATCTGGTCAGCAGGCGGGAATGCATGGACGTGCGTACAAGGAACGAGAGGTCGCTACCGGATATATCCACAAGCAATCGCGATGTGATGGTATTCAGGAATTTCTTGATCAGATGCATACCCACTCCACGCTTTTTGCCCTTATGACCGGCGTACAGGAATCTCGTTTCCATGCCGCCAGTCAGGTCTTCCGCTGCACGGTCACCGCGTCGAGCCATTGGCGACCTCCCGCGGCGCCAACGCAGCCTAACTAAATCCAATTATGCTATCTAGCCCACTACAGCGTCCGACTGCCCTGCAACTTTAGCCTGAATCAACCCCGTCAGGCGTCCAGTACGCAGTAGAGTCTTACGCCGCCGTCGATCTCCCTCACCTTGAGCCGGGGCAGCAGCACCGCCTGCACCGGAAAACGGGCCTGGTGATGGTCCGGGCGAAAGCGCTCGCCATAGGCGACACCGCTGATCTTCAACTGTTTTTTGCGATGGCGTTCATCGAGGTCGTCGACCTCCTCCAGCGACTGGGTGACGAAGCGCTTGAACACCCAACCGTTGTCCATCTGGAACAGCAGTTCCGAGAGCAGGCCGACCACGGTGGTCGGTATATCGAAACCATACCAGCTGATCGGGATCTCCTCCCGCTCCTCCACGGTCTCCTGGTCCCACATGTAGAGACAGAGCGCGGCGGAGGCCGCATTGAACATCTCGTTATGATCCCGGGCGATGACCTCCAGGCCCACGCCGCCTTTTGGGTCTTCGCTGAAACTGTAACTTGCCATGGTAATTTTTCCGTTGTCGCTGTTTGAAGTACAGACCTGTTGATCCGCTGTGCAGTTCATCCTATTACCTCAGCAATATCCGCGTCAGAGGTTTCCTTCTTTACCAGGCATGCCCTGCCGAACACCGTGAAGCTGGGTGGCAGTCCTGCGTGTACGCTCTGCCGGTACCGGAGCCGCAGCGGGTTCGCCTTCATTCGCGGTTCAATTTTCCTGCGGACGACTGATTGAGATGGGCCACGAGGCAAGGTTATCACAGTGCTGTCGAGGCCGGCCACCCGCTGCCGGTAATTGAGAACTAACAGTACGCACGCCGGCGTTACCATGAGGTAACTTGATTGGGATTTGTGCCGGCGACCGCTAGACAGCAAATCTTAATGCTAAAGTTTCGGAGTTCAAAAGGCGTTGTTCAGGGCGGGCTAGCCCTTGCCGGGACCGTCGGGGGCAGGGATGCCGACGCCGAGCTTACAGGGACGTATTTACAGCGTGTCCCGGCAAGGGGGTGGCCCGCCCGACGTATGGAACTTAACTCCGAAACTTGAGTTAATGGTTCGGGAGAACGGTAGTGAGCTGTAGGACCAGCTCGGGTCATGATCCCGGTCAAGGGAATCCAGAGCCAGGAGTGTAAACTCGGAGGTGGCAATTTTCACCTGTCATCATGGCACGCGGCGGCGCATCGGCGGTGAATTGAACGGCGGTATATACCAATCAAGGGAGCAGTATCATGAGTCTGGTGCATGCCGAAAATCTCACCAAGACCTATCGGGCCGGCGATGTGGATGTGCAGGCGATCAAGGGGGTGGATTTTACCATTGAGCCCGCCTCCCTGGTCGCCTTTGTCGGCCCCTCGGGCAGCGGCAAGAGTACGCTGCTCAACATGGTGGGCTGTCTCGACCACCCCACGGGCGGCACCCTCCGGGTACTCGACACCGATATCGCCCGTCTGGACCGGCGCGCGGCGGCGCGTTTTCGTGGCGAACACATCGGCTTCATCTTCCAGGACTTCAACCTGATTCCGGTGCTCTCGGTGGCGGAAAATATCGAATACCCGTTGTTGATGGTGCAGGCGTGGCCGGCCGACAAACGCCATGCGCGGGTCGACGAACTGCTTGAAGCGGTGGGTATGACCGAACAGGCCGACAAGCGTCCCGACCAGCTCTCCGGCGGACAGAAACAGCGGGTGGCGGTGGCACGGGCGCTGGCCACCCATGCCAAGCTGGTATTGGCCGATGAGCCGACCGCCAATCTGGACCACGACACCGCCTACCGGATTCTCGAATTGATGAAGCGGATGCGCGACGAATTCGGCACCACCTTTATCTTCTCCACCCACGACCCCAAGATCATGGCCGAGGCCGAGGTGACGTTTACCCTCGAGGACGGCCGCCTGACCAACCACCGGGGAGACGCCTGATGAACCGGATACTCAAACTCGCCGCGCGCAATCTGGCGCGCTACTGGCGCCGCACCCTGCTTACCTCCGGGCTGATTATCCTCGGCATTGTCGCGGTGCTGCTGTTCGTTTCGGTGTCCGGTTCCTTCAAGGCGGTCATGGTGGGTCAGATCACCGACTCGATGCTCGGCCATCTGCAGGTGCACCGCAAGGGTTACGTCGCCTCCATTGACAATCTGCCGCTCAATCTGAATATCAAGCCCAAGGCGCTGGAGAAGATAGAGCAGGCGCTCCAGGCCCTGCCCGAGGTCGAGGCGGTTTCGCCCCGGCTCAAGTTCGGCGCCATGTTCAGCAACTTTACCGAGACCACCAGCATCCGCCTGAATGGCATCCTTCCGGAACGGGAGATGGCGGCGATGCCGTTGCTGGCCGAGCGCCTGGTGGCCGGCAGCATGGCCGACGGCCTGGTGGAGCCGGGCAAGTTGCTGATCCCGGAACTGCTGGCCAAGGGCATGAAGGTCAATCCGGGGGATACCGTGGTGCTGGTCGCCACCAATATCGACGGCTCGGTGAATGGGCAGACTTTCGTGGTGCAGGGGATACTGGAGGCGGTGACCGGCCCTGGCGGGCGCGACGGCTATCTGCACATGGACGATGCCCGCACCCTGTTGCGCCTGGCGGACAATGAGGTCAACGAGATCGCCGTGCGGCTGAAGGATATCGACACCCTCCAGCGCACCGCCGCGCAACTGCGCGCCGCGCTGGCCGGGGTGGTCAATCCCCAGGGCCAGGCACTGCTCGACGTACACAGCTGGGACCAACTCTCGCCGTTCGCCAATATCGCGCGCATGATCGATCTGCTGGATCTGTTCATCCGCATCATGCTGGTGGGGATCGTGCTGATTGCCATCATGAATGTGATGATCATGGCGGTGTACGAGCGTATCCGCGAGATCGGTACCATTGCCGCCATCGGCACGCCGCCACACCGCATCCTGGGGCTGTTCCTCGCCGAGGGATTGCTGCTCGGCCTGGTCGGCACCCTGATCGGCACCGCGCTGAGCCTGCTGCTGGTCTATGCGTTGAACCTGTGGCCGGTGAGTTTCGCCTTTGGCCGCGAGGTGGTGGTGCTGGCCCCGGCCATCGCCGTCGGCGAGGTGCTGTGGATCGGCCTTATCGTGGTGCTGGTCGCGGTGATCGCCAGCCTGCAACCGGCCTGGAAGGCCTCGCGCATGGACCCGATCACCGCCCTGCGGCATGTTTGAAACGGTGGCTGAAGTAAGCGCCAAGGTAATTACTCGCGGGGTGATTGTTCTGCCTTGCCGGCCTCACACGATGGCTTGTCTCCTCGAATCCGGCCCCATTTTCAGCGCCTGCCCAAACTCGCTTCGCTCAAACAAGGGCAGGCTTGAATCTGAAAAAGGGGCCGGATTCGAGGCGCCATCGAGATCGGCCAACAAGGCAGACCAATCACTTACAGACTGGGTGAGTAGTACTTGTAGGATTCAGCGATTCAGGCTTCGTGAAATGAACTCCGAAACTTGAGTAATTAACCCGGTTTGACTCTGACCAGAATGGTACTTACTTAAGACGAATTGCAGGATTTTCGTCATTCCGGCGCAGGCCGGAATCCAGGAATACTGCCAACATTAAGCAGTCTGGATCCCGGCCTGCGCCGGGATGACGGTGATTCTTGAGTTAAGTAAGTGCCATTCGACTCTGACCCCTCTCGATTGAAAACGGAGATGAATGATGAAAAAAAATGCCGCGCTGATGCTGTTGTTAACCGCGCTCTGCGCCGTGGTTGTGCCCGCCTGGAGTTATGACGCGGAACAGGTGTTGCGCGAGGTGGATTCGCGCATGGCGCCGGCCTCCTACGAGATGTACCGCAAGCTGATCAATATCGAGCCGGACGGCAGCCGCAAGGAGTTCGTGCTCTATACGGTCAAGAAGGGCGAGGCGGCGATGATTGCGCTGTTTCTCGATCCACCCAGCGAGCGGGGCCGCTCCACCTTGCGCCTGGACGACAACATGTGGCTCTACATCCCCAATGTGGGCAAGCCGATCCGCATCACCAGCCTGCAGTCGGTGGTGGGCGGGGTGTTCAATAACTCGGATATCCTGCAATTGGACTTCAGCACCGAATACACGGCGAGTGCTGCCGGTGAGGAGGATAACCAGTACATCCTCGAGCTCAAGGCCCGCGGCACGGCGGTGGCTTATGACCGACTCAAGATGTGGGTGGACAAGGCCAGCCGCACGCCGCTGACCATCGAGGCCTACGCCGCCAGCGGCCTGCTGATCAAGACCCTGCGTTACAGCAAGCTCCAGGATTTCGGTAACGGCATCGTGCGCCCGGCGCAACTGGTTACCGACAGCCCGCTCTACAAGGACTACCAGTCGGTGATGCTGTTCTCCGGTATCCAGCCGCGGGAATTTTCCGACGAGGTGTTCACCCTGAACTTCCTGCCGCGGGTGGGCGAGCTTCGCCAATGAACATCCTGCGGCCGGGGAGGGCGCTCTGCCTGACGGCGCTGCTGGCCGCCGCACCGCTGGCGGCCGAGGAGTTTGACTTCGACATCGGCCAGTACGGCAAGAAATCCTGGGAGTTGAGCGGCTACCTGGAGCTCGGCGCCGAACGGCTGGGACTGGATCGGGATGCGGTCTTTGCCACCCTGCGCTTCCCGGCCGGTGTCCCCGACACCGCCGAACGCTACCGTGGCGTGCTGGAGCTGTCCGGGCTCTACCGCTGGGAGCGGATCAGCCTGAACGGTCGGCTGCAGGTGGAGAGCGTTGACGATGTGATCTCTTCGCGAGATGACGCCGCTTTCCACGAGGTCTATCTGGCGGCCCAGCCCGGTGAGTACAGCAACCTGGAGATCGGCAAGCGCGCCCTGCGCTGGGGCAAGGGCTACGCCTTCAATCCGGTGGCCTTTCTCGAACGGCCGAAAGACCCCAACGATCCCGACCTGTCACGGGAGGGCTTCAGCCTCGCCAGCCTGGACTACGTGCGCAGCTTCGACGGGGCGCTCAGGACCCTGGCGTTCAGCACCGTGCTGCTGCCGGTCGACGGCCAGACCAATGATGAGTTTGGCGGCCGCGAAGACCTGAATATCGCCCTGAAACTCTATCTGCTCTACCGCGACACCGATATCGACATCCTGCTGCGCAGCGGCGACAGCCGCCCCGATGCCCTGGGCCTGGACTTCTCGCGCAACCTGAGCAGCAACTTCGAGATTCACGGCGAGCTTGCCTGGTTCGAGGATCGCCCGGTGTCGGTGCTGAACGACGACAACAGCCTCGGCACGCGCGACGCCCGGCCGCTGGACTGGCTGCTCGGGTTGCGCTACCTCACCGAGGACGAGACCACCTGGATTGTCGAGTACTACCATAACGGCGCCGGCTACAGCGGCGGCGAGATGCGCGGTTTTTATGATCTGGGGCGGGCGGCCGCCGGCGATCCGGCATTACGCGCCGCCGCCGGAGCCGCCCAGAAGGCCGGCTTCGGTACGCCGCAACCGATGCGCGACTATCTCTATCTGCGGGTGACGCAGAAGGAGCCCTTCGACGCCCTGTATTGGAACGCCGGTCTCACCGCAATTATCAATCCGCATGACCACAGCGCCTCCCTGACCCCCGAGGTCAGCTACACCGGGATCGACAACCTGGAGCTGCGCGGGCGGGCCGCCCTGTTGACCGGCGGGCGGAACAGCGACTTCGGCGAACGCCAGAACGACTGGCGGGTGGAACTGCGGGCGCGCTATTTCTTTTGAGCGGATAGGGCGATCCGCTGTTCGTCGATCACCAGAAAGCCACCCTCCCGCAGCTGGCGCAGGGTGCGGTAGAGCGTTTCGTGGGTGAGCCCCAGCTCCGCGGCCCAGACCTTGCGCGGCTGGTTCAATGCCACCACGCCGTCAGTGCCCTCCGCTTCGATATAGTGCAGGACCCGATCGGCGGCGCTGTTCAGGCTGAGCCGTTCACTGCGGGCGCGCAGCCTGCGCACCTCGCGGGCGAGCAACTGGATCCAGGATCGATTGAACACCGGTTCGTCGTCCAGCGCGGCACGGAAGGCGGACCGGGCAAAGCAGAGCAGCCGGCCGTCGGCGGCGGCGATCGCATCGCAATGGTAGGCCTCGGCATCCAGGCTCGCCTCCGCCATGAAACCGCCGCAGCAACGCTGCAGGATGATCTCGGTGCCCTCCGTCGAGTGGCGGACCAGACGCACCTCGCCCGTCAGTACGCACCACATCACCTCGGGCCTTTGCCCCTGCCGGAAAAGCGTCTCTCCCTTGGCGAACGGCCGCTGGCGGGCGATCTCGCGCAGCCGGGTGGGGAGTATTGCCAGGGCAGGCTGTTCGCCGACCACTGTTTCCCAGTTAATCGTCATGCCGTTAGCTCTCCTTATGTAAGAGTCGTCTCGTGTCACGATTGGATACGACTCGAATGACACTTACTTAGTGCCTATCCAGAAACTACAGAAATCGTCATTCCGGCGAAGGCCGGAATCCAGTAACTTGTTGAATCCCCTGGACCCCGGCCTTCGCCGGGGTGACGACAATTTAAATTTCGTGCGTTGCTGGATGGACACTACTTAAGTTAAGGCGAATTGCAGGATTTTCGTCATTCCATCCTTAGGTCCGTAAACGGTGCATGGCATCCTCGGCTCCGTAAACGGTACATCCCTGTACCACTCCTCCTGCACCACTCCTCTGGCCTGCGCCGGGATGACGGTGGTTCTTGGCTTAAGTAAGTGCCATTCGGATATGACTCAAATCATAACCCGCCCACCCGTTCCTGACTAACATCGGGGCGACCGAATTCAAATCATATTCAAATCCATGGGAAGATCATGCGAAGTAATTACATCCTGAAATCTTTGGTCGGCTTGCTGGCTCTCCTGCTGACCGGTCTCCACGCTACGCAAGCCGATGAGATGCCGCGACTGCAACAGGTCGACGGGCACGTCTATGCCGTGGTCGGCCCGCTGGGCAATCGCACCGCGGAGAATCTCGGCAACAACTCCACCTCCGGTTTCGTGGTAACCGATGAGGGCGTGGTGCTGATCGATCCGGGTGGCAGCTATCGGGGCGCGCAGGCGATTGCCGCGCTGATCAAACAGGTGACCGACAAGCCGGTCAGGATCGTCATCAACAGCGGCGGACAGGATCACCGCTGGCTCGGCAACGGCTACTTCAAGGAGCGCGGCGCGCGCATCATCGCCAGCGAGGCGGCGGTGGCGGATCAACGCAAACGGCTGCGGGATCAGCTGTTCCTGCTGGACAACCTGGTGGGCGAAAAGGGAATGGCCGGCACGCAGGCCGTCTTCGCCGATGAGACCTTCGCCGAGCACACGAGCTTCAAGCTGGGCGGCATCACCTTCGAACTCAAGCTTGCCGGTCCCGCCCATACCCCCGGCGACAGCCTGGTCTGGCTGCCCGGGGAGGGCATTGTGTTCGCCGGTGACCTGGTCTTCGTCGAGCGCATGCTCGGGGTGCTGGAGCACTCCAGCAGCCGCGGCTGGATCGCAGCCTTCGACGCCATGGCCGCGCTGGAGCCCAGGGTGGTGATCCCCGGCCACGGCCCGGCCACCGACCTGGCGCAGGCCGGCAGGGATACCCGGGACTATCTGGTTTTCCTGCGCCAGGCGGTCGGCGCCTTCATGGCGGCGGGGGGCGGCATTGCCGATATCGGCCGGCTCGACCAGTCGGCGTTCGCCCACCTGGCCGGCTACGAGCTGCTCAAGGGACGCAACGCCCAGCAGGTTTTCCAGGAGATGGAGTGGGAGTAGCGCGAACAGGGTGGCGCGGATGAGCGACGCCATTATTGTCGAAGGGCTCGCCAAACGCTTCGCCGAGGTTGAAGCGGTCGCGGGGATCTCCTTCCGGGTGCGCCAGGGCGAGCTGTTCGGTTTTCTCGGACCCAACGGTTCGGGCAAGAGCACCACCATCAACCTGCTCACCGGCCTGGCCCGTCCGGATGCGGGCGCCATCCGCATCGGCGGCATCGATTGTCGCTACCGTCCCGGCGCCGCCCAGCATCTTACCGGCGCCGCCCAGCATCTCATCGGCGTGGTGCCGGACGAGAGCAATCTCTATCCAGAGCTGAGCGGTTTCGACAACCTCTGCTTTTGCGCGGCGCTCTATGGGATGGCAAAACGTGAACGGGAGGCCCGGGCGCGGGAGCTGCTCGCTGAATTCGGCCTGAGTGAGGCGGCGGGGCGCCGCTTCGGCGGCTGGTCCAAGGGCATGAAGCGCAAGCTCACCATCGCCGCCGGGATCATCCACCGGCCCGCCATCCTGTTCCTGGATGAACCCACCACCGGCATCGATGTGGCCAGTGCCCGGCAGGTGCGCCAGCTCATTGCCGATCTGCACCGCGGCGGCACCACCATTTTCCTCACCACCCATTACATCGAGGAGGCGGAACGGCTGTGCGATCGCATCGCCTTCATTGTCTCCGGGCGTATCGTGCGGATCGATACGCTGGAGCAGCTGCTCAAGCCGTTGCAGGCGAGACAGGTGGTGCGGATTGCCTGCGACACGCCATTGAACGGCATCGAGAACGGACTTGATGGCGCCTTTCCCGGCCGGGCATTCACCTGCCCGGAGCCGGGCGTGATCCGCGTCGAGGCGGATGGACCCGTTCGGGTGGGCGCCATCGTCCGCTTCCTGGAAGAGCGGGGGATCGAGGTGGCCGAGGCACGCCGGATCCGGCCGTCGCTTGAGGAGATATTCGTTCGCGTCACCGGGATCGAGGCCGATGTGATGCAGCGGGAGCGGGGCAAGCCATGAAACCCTGGATCGCCTTCTGGAACATCCTGCTCAAGGATATGCGGACCTACTACCTGAAACCGCCCAACATCAGCTGGGGCCTCATCTTTCCCCTGGCCTGGACCGGCATGTTCTTCATCAAGTCCGGTAGCGGCCTGGAAGGTATCCTGGCATTGCTGCCGGGGGTGGTGGCGATCTCCATCCTGTTCGGCACCACCTCCATGCTGGCGGTGACGGTGACCTTCGAGAAGAAGCACCGCTCCTTCGAGCGGCTGCTGCTCGCCCCCATCCCGCTGGAGTTGCTGATGCTGGCGAAGACTGGGGGCGCCATCCTGTTCGGCGTGGCCAACGCCTTCGTTCCGGTTATCATGGCCGCCTTTCTGGCCGACCTCTCCCAGGTCAACTGGGGTCCATTCATCAGCGCCGTTTTCCTGATTGCCGTGGCCTCCACCTTTCTCGGCCTGTTCATCGCCGTGGCGGTCAGCGAGGTGTTCGAGGCCCAGACCTTCTCCAATTTTTTCCGCTTCCCGATGATCTTTCTCTGCGGGCTGTTCTTTCCCATCGCCGATCTGCCCGCGCTCCTGCAGCCCCTCGCTTACCTGCTGCCCCTCACCTATGGCGCCGACGTGCTACATGGCGCGGTGCACGGCGGCCACGCCATGCCGGTCGCCCTCGACCTGATCATCCTGGGCGGCTTCTGTCTGGGGCTGTTCGCCATCAGCCTGGGCAACGTCAGGCGGCGCTGGATCAGCTGATACACCGTGGCCGGCTCTTATGGTTTCAATGGGGCAGACTCGATAGATCGGTATATTTCAGGGCAACCCCATTTTTCCTAAACAAACTTGAACGGCTATTTCCATGTTGCCTTAACTTGGGTAGTTTTTTTCAGGATCAATTCAGCTGCGTTATTTAATACTGTGCTCACGGTCGATACTTCGATCGCCATACACACTACCCAACTGGAGATTTAATCATGAAAGCATCACATGCGATTTTAGCCATTACCCTGACCGCCGCAACCTTTGGCGGGATCGCCTTTGCCCAATCAGCAACCGATAGCGCTAAGATGCCAGCCGCAGTGACTGACACTTGGCTGGGAATACCCGCGATCCACGCCAAGGTGACCGCCGCCGGCTTTAATGATATCTACGAAATCGAGCGTGAGCACTATGGCTACAAAATCAAGGCTATCGGCCCCAACGGTGAATCAGTCAAACTCTATGTCGATCCAATGACCGGGGAGGTGCTTCAGTCCCGTTCCAAGCAGGACAAATACCGTGGAGACCGCACCGGCACCCAGCTATAAGACGAGCGCATGAGATGCCCCTGCTTCCACAGTTGAAGCATGTGCAGGGGCGCCTCGAAGTAATGAAAATAGATCCATATTTCAA
>NZ_JAQGEI010000012.1 GCF_029017505.1 Sedimenticola hydrogenitrophicus | reverse complement strand
TGACAGTGGTTCTTGGCTTAAGTAAGTGCCATTCGGATCAGGGTTAGAATGCCAACGCGTCGGCGGCAAAGCGCGCCACGCAACAGCCCCAGGCGGTTAAAATATCGGCTGCCGCCAGGTACGGGTTATAGTTGGCTTGATTACACTTCTAAAGGTGCACGAAACATTGGCGATATACCAAAAACAATCACGCATTCACGGTCTGTTGCTGAAGTCGGTACAGGTTGAGCCAGCCGAAGTGACGGCGCTGCTGTGGTCGTTCAGCTACTTCTTCGCGCTGCTGTGCGCTTACTACATCGTTCGGCCGATGCGCGATGAGATGGGCATACTGGGTGGGGTGGAGAACCTGCAGTGGCTGTTCACCGGCACCCTCATTGCCATGAGCGCGGCGGTCCCGCTGTTCGGTTGGGTCAGCTCGCGGTTTCCCCGGCGCCGTTTTCTCCCCTACGTCTACGGCTTTTTCATTCTGGTGATGCTGCTGTTCTATCTGCTGATGGATGAACAGCGGGCCTCGCCCGCCGTGGCGCGCGCCTTTTTTATCTGGGCCAGCGTGTTCAATCTGTTCGTGGTCTCCGTGTTCTGGAGTTTCATGGCGGATATCTACAACAATCGCCAGGCGCGCCGACTGTTCGGTTTCATTGCCGCCGGCGGCACCGTGGGCGCGCTGGCCGGCCCCGCCCTGACCACGCTGCTGGTGCAACCACTGGGTGCCAGGAACCTGCTGCTGGTCTCGGCACTGCTGCTGTCCTGGGCCATCATCTGCATCGCCCGGCTGTCGGCCTGGTCGGAGGCCCATCCGGCGGATGACCGCACGGCTGATGATGGAACCGCCACAGCCGCCGCGGATGACCCGCTGCTGGGCGGTAGCATCTGGGCCGGTATCACCCTGGTTGTTCGCTCCCCTTACCTGCTGGGAATCTGCCTGCTGATGCTGCTGTTCACCACCCTGGCGACCTTTCTCTACCTGATGCAGGCGCAGATCGTGCGTGATGCCTTCGGCGACTCGGCCCAGCGCACCGCCGTGTTTGCCGCCATCGACCTGGCGGTCAATGGACTGACCCTGATGCTGCAGCTGTTCCTCACCAGTCGGCTGATCAAATGGTTCGGCCTGGCCGTGGTACTGTCCCTGGTTCCGCTGCTGCTCGCCGCCGGTTTCGCCCTGCTCGGCCTGGCGCCGGTGCTGCTGGTGCTGCTGCTGGTGCAGATCATCCGGCGCGCCGGCAATTACGCCATCATGCGCCCGGCCCGCGAAATGCTATATGTTGTATTGACCCGGGAGGAGAAGTACAAGGCGAAGAATCTGATCGATACCGTGGTTTATCGAAGCGGCGATGCGCTGAGCGCCTGGGTCTACGCCGGCATGCGCAGTCTGGGCATGAGCCTCACCGGGGTCGCCCTGGTCGCGGTGCCGCTGGCCCTGCTCTGGGCCTGGATCGCCTTTGGCCTGGGCCGGCAGCAGGTAAAGCTGGCCGCCGCCCGGCCAAGCATGGAAGAGGTATAGTGTATGCGCCATCTGTCCCCGATGAATCGACGGCGGTTTATCCAGACCGCGGGTACCCTCGCCGCTAGCCTGATCCTGCCCGCTGGAGCGGCGGCACAGCCAGAGACGCTACGCAAGGCGATCCCCTCCAGTGGCGAGCTGTTGCCGGTGATCGGCATGGGTACCTCCCGTACCTTCGAGGCCGCCGGCGACAGCGCCCTGCTTGCGCAGCTGCAGGCGGTGAGCCAGCACTTCTTCGACATGGGGGGCGGCATGATCGACTCCTCGCCCATGTACGGTTCGGCCGAGCAGGTGATCGGCCGGCTGCTCCCCGGGGTGACCGGGGAGAGGAATCTGTTTGCCGCCACCAAGGTGTGGATCGACGGCCGGGAGAGCGGCATCCGGCAGATGGAGGCGTCCCGGCGGGCGTGGGGCATCCCGCGCTTCGATCTGATGCAGATCCATAACCTGGTGGACTGGGAAACCCACCTGCAGACCCTGCAACAGATGAAGGCGGAGGGGACGATCCGTTATCTCGGCATCACCACCTCGCACGGCCGTTATCACAACGCGTTGCAGGATATCCTGCAACGCCACGCCTTTGACTTTGTGCAGCTGACCTACAGCCTGGGCAACCGCGAGGCGGAGTCACGGCTGCTGCCCATTGCCCGGGAACGGGGGATCGCGGTGATTGCCAATCGGCCATTTCAGCGCGGCAGCCTGTTCCGTCGGGTCAGGGGCCGACCGCTGCCACCCTGGACCGCGGAGTTCGACTGTGCCAGCTGGGGACAGTTCTTTCTCAAGTTTGCCGTCTCTCATCCCACGGTCACCTGTGCCATACCGGCCACCAGCAAGGTGAAGCACATGCAGGACAACATGCTGGCCGGCCGCGGCCGGCTGCCCGACGAGGTGCAGCGCCGACGGATGATCGACTATTTCGAATCGCAGTGACGCGGACACGTCATCAATTCACCGTTAATTTAGCCAAATCGGGGGAATACCTGTACAGTGCAGGCCCCTCATGCGTCGAATAGCCCAGGTTAATCGTGCGTTTTAACCCGAACCTGACGATTATTCATGACTTCGATGCGCGTACGCTACCAGACCATAGAGTTTGGCGATCTGGACATCCATCTGCGCACCCTGCGCGACCGCCAGCAGTTTCACGATAGGGACGGTGCAGCGGAGCAGTTGGGCATCTCTTCCGCCCTGTGGCCGCTGTTTGGCGTGGTCTGGGACTCCAGTGAGGTGCTTGCCCACCACATGCTCGATTACCAGATTGGCGGTAAACGGATTCTTGAAGTGGGTTGTGGGATTGCCCTGGCCAGCCTGGTATTGAACCACCGGCTGGCGGATATCACCGCCACCGACTATCACCCGGAAGCGGAGAAGTTCCTGGCGAAAAATGTGCGATTGAACGCGGGCAACGCGATCCCCTTCGTGCGCACCGCCTGGGAAGACGAGGCGAGCGACCTGGGCGAATTCGATCTGCTCATCGGCAGTGACCTGCTGTATGAGCGCTCCCATGCCGAGTTATTGTCCGGTTTCATCGATCAGCATGCCAAGCCCCATTGCGAGGTGGTGCTGGTCGATCCGGGACGCGGCAATCACGCCCGCTTCAGCAAACACATGGTGAATCGGGGCTACAGCCACAGCCAGGAGCAGCCAGAGAATCCGGACTATCTGGCCCAGCCGTTTCGCGGCCAGATCCTCAGTTACAGCCGCTAGGAATCCATCGGACTACGGATTGTTCATGCCATCTATCGCGGACCTTAACCCACCATGCCTACCGCCCGCGCCAATCCTGATTCAAGGCATGGAGAATACCCAATCATTACAACCGATACCAATTCCTAATTTTTTCAGCCTAAACATAGGGATGGCCGGCATATACCGGACCTGATCAATGATGCGTAGCAGCAAAAAATACTCGACAGGGGGCGAATCAGGCTCTACATTCATCCCCTGGCAATCAGCAGAGTGTTCCAACAGCGATGATGACCCCAGGCAAAGCGAGTGACCATAAACACGCGGTCGCCAATCTCCATAACCTTTACCGGATCTTCACCGTACCGGAATCACCCGACTCCACGCTGGGCAAGATCGACCAGGAGATCTCCCAGAACCTGACCGGCTTTCTGCGTGACCGCATCGTGGCCACGGAACAGGATCTGGCGGTCATCGAGCAGGACTTCTCCTCGCCGCGAATCCCCGAACAGCCCAGCTTCGTCTCCGACTATACCGAGTTCCTGCTGGACACCCTGGTGGCCCAGTCGGTGCATACCGCCGCCCCCGGTTTCGTCGGCCACATGACCTCCGCGCTGCCCAGCTTCATGCTGCCGCTGTCGCGCATCATGACGGCACTGAACCAGAATCTGGTCAAGATCGAGACCTCCAAGGCGTTCACCCCGCTGGAGCGGCAGGTGCTGGGCATGCTGCACGCCCTGATCTACGCCAACGACGACGCCTACTACCAGCGCTGGATGCACGACCGCGACAGCGCCCTGGGGGCCTTCTGCTCCGGCGGCACCCTGGCCAATATCACCGCGCTCTGGGTGGCGCGCAACAAGCTGTTCCCGGCCACCGAGGGTTTCCGCGGGATCGCCCGGGAGGGCTTCTACAAGGCGCTCAAACACTACCAGTGTGAAGGGGTGGCGGTACTGATCTCGCAGCGCGGCCACTACTCCTTCGGCAAGGCGGCGGATCTGCTGGGCATCGGCCGGGACGCCATCATCGCCATCCCCACCGACCGGGACAACCGCATCGATATCGACCTGCTACTGGAGACCTGCGACCGCCTCCGCCAACAGCGCATCCGGATACTCAGCCTGGTGGGCATCGCCGGCACCACCGAAACCGGCAACGTGGACCCGCTGGAGCGGCTGGCGGATATCGCCGGGCAGGAGGGTTGCCATTTCCATGTCGACGCCGCCTGGGGAGGCCCCACCCTGTTCTCGGAGGCGCACAAGTCGCTGCTCAAGGGGATCGAGCGGGCCGACTCGGTAACCATAGACGCCCACAAGCAGCTCTATGTACCGATGGGGGCCGGCATGGTGCTGTTCAAGAATCCTTGCTCGCTCACCAGTATCGAACACCATGCCGAGTACATCCTGCGCAAGGGCTCCAAGGATCTGGGCAGCCATACCCTGGAGGGTTCGCGCCCCGGTACCGCCATGCTGGTGCACTCGGCGCTCAACATCATCGGCCGCAAGGGTTATGGGCTGCTGATCGACAAGGGGATAGATATCGCCCGGACGTTCGCCACCATGATCGAGGACGATATCGATTTTGAACTGGTCACCCGCCCGGAACTGAACCTGCTCACTTACCGCTATGTACCGGCCCGGGTACAGACGGCGCTGCGCAGCGCCCCGGTGGAGCGGCGTACCGAGATCAACCGGCAACTCAATGCCCTGACCAAACAGATGCAGAAAAGCCAACGTGCCGCCGGCAAGAGCTTCGTCTCCCGCACCCGGCTCTCGCCGCTGCAGTACGACCTAGACACCATCACCGTATTCCGGGTGGTGCTGGCCAATCCCCTGACCACCGCGGAGATCCTGCGCGAGATGCTGGCCGAACAGAAACGGATCGCCACGGAGGATGAGCAGGCGGCGGCGATGCTGCACAGCATCGATGAGCTGATCGCCGGTACCTGAGCATCCGCGTGGGCACAAAAAACGTGCCCACTCTACCATCTACGGGCCGATGAACACCGGGTGGACGAATCCGTTCGTAGGGGCAGGCCCCCGTGCCTGCCCTTTCCCATCGACATGCGCCGCGCATGGGGTGCAAGGTCTGCCTGTCTGCTTGATGGGTTACGTCGTTCCTCCTCCACCCATCCTACGTTTTCAGCATCCACGTGGACAACAACTCCCAGGGGTCGGCGGGCCCGCCCCGCCCTATGGGCGGCGTTTCATGCGTGGCCGCCCTGCTGGCGGGCATAGGCAACGGCCCCGTCGAGGCCGGCGGTGCCGGAGTTGACCAGCGCCACCGTCAGCTGCTCCAGATAGTGCTGCATGGGCCCCTTGTTGCACAGGGCCTGGAGAAAGCGCGGGTCCCCCAGCAGCGGCTGCAGTACCGTCACCACGCCACCGGCCAGGTAGATGGCATTGAGCGGAAAGTAGTGCAGCGCCACATCCCCCACCACCGCCCCGAGGATCTCGACAAAGCAGGCCAGGGCCCGGCAACAGAGCGGGTCATCGGCGGCCAGGGCGTGACGGCTGATCAGCGGTGCCGGGTCTTCCAAACCCGCCATCTGCTCCCGCAGCCGGTCGGATTCATGCTCCCCCAGTACGTCGCGGTAGAAACGGTAGAGGGTGAAGATGCCGCGCCCGGAGAGCAGCATCTCGACACTCACGTGGTCATGCTGCTGATGCAGCCAGGCAAGCAGGCGCTCCTGCTCGGCCGTGGCCGGGGCGAATCCGGCGTGCCCCGCTTCGCTGCTGAAGGCCAGGTAGCGATCGTCGCACCAGACCAGGTGCGCGGCCCCGAGACCGGTACCGACCCCCACCACCGCCGCATTCAGCGGGGCACCCGCGGTACCCTGTTGCAGTACCACCAGCGACTCCGCGGGCAGCCCGGGCACGGCATGGGCCACGGCGGCCAGGTCGTTGATCAGGAACACCGAGCGGGCGTTCAGCAGGGCGGCCAACGCGTCGGTGGATATCTCCCACGGCAGGTTGGTGATGGAAGCCCGGCCGTCGAACACCGGACCGGCGACGGCCAGGCAGACGGCGTCGAAGACCTTGGCGAGGCCCTGCTGCGCGAGGAACTCCTCGATCACCGGAATCAGTCCGCTGTAGTGGGCGCAGGCATAGCGCTCGATGCGTCTGATCGGACGCTGCGGATCGTCATCCACATAGATCAGACGCGCGTGGGTGCCACCGATATCACCAGCCAGTATTCTCATTCCATGCTCGTCAGGACGGCGGTTTGTTCACCGGCCGATGCCGCTTGTAGTAGTTGATCAGGCCGTTGGTGGAACAGTCATGACTGGTAACCTCCTGCGCGTCATTCAGTTCCTGGCGAATAGTGGATGCCAGCTGCTTGCCCAGCTCCACCCCCCATTGATCAAAGGAGTTGATATTCCAGATCACCCCCTGGACGAATATCTTGTGCTCATACAGGGCGATGAGCGAGCCCAGGGTTTTCGGGTCGAGGGTCTTGAACAGCAGGGTGCTGGTCGGCCGGTTGCCGGGAAACACCCGATAGGGCAACAGCCGATCTATCTCCGCCTGGTCCAGCCCCTGCTCGCCCATCTCCCGGCGCGCCTCCTCGGCCGTCTTGCCACGCATCAGCGCCTCGGTCTGGGCGAACACGTTGGACATCAGCGCCCGGTGATGGCGCTGGATACAACGGACGGTGTAGATGGGGGCCAGGATATCGGCCGGGACAAGCTTGGTTCCCTGATGCAGCAACTGGAAGAAGGCGTGTTGCGCGGCGATGCCGATCTCACCGAACAGCACCGGGCCGGTGGAGTAGTCCACCGCCTGGCCGGAGCGGTCCACGCACTTACCGTTGCTCTCCATGTCCGCCTGCTGCAGATAGGCGGGAAAACAGTGCAAGTGCTGGTCATAGGGCAGGATCGCCATGCTCTGGGCATTGAAGAAATTATTGTACCAGACCCCGAGCATGGCCATGATGACCGGGATGTTCCGCTCCAGCGGGCTCTCCCGGAAGTGCACATCCACATCGCGCGCGCCTGCCAATAGCTGGTCGAACTGCCGCGAGCCGATGGCGATGACGATCGCCAGGCCGATGGCGGACCAGAGCGAGTAGCGTCCGCCGACCCAGTCCCAGATGCTGAAGATGTTCTCCTCGGCAATGCCGAACTCCCGCGCCAGCACGGCATTGGAGGTGACCGCCGCGAAATGGCGCTGGATCTGCTCGTCCGATCCGACCTTGTGGATATACCACTGCCTGGCCGTCTCGGCATTCACCATGGTGTCCTGGGTGGTGAAGGTCTTGGACGAGATGATGAAGAAGGTGGTCTCCGGGTTAAGAAATTCCAGCGCGTCGTTGATGTGGTTTTCATCCACGTTGGAGACGAAGTGCACATCCAGATCGTGCAGGGTATAGGGCCGCAGCGCCTCGGTGACCATCAGCGGTCCCAGGTGCGAACCACCGATGCCGATATTCACCACGTCGGTGATCGGCTGGTTGGTCACGCCGCGCCAGTCGCGGGTACGGATCGCCTCCGCCAGCCGGTTGACGCGCTGCCGCTCAGTGCGGATCTGGCTGACCACATCGACCCCGTCCAGCACAATCTTATCCTCCGCCCTGGCCCTTAACGCGGTATGCAGGACCGCCCGGTGCTCGGTGTGATTGATGGCATCTCCGCTGAACAGCCGCTCGATCCAGCGCGGCAGTCGCGCCTCCTCCGCCAGCTTCAGCAACAGCCCGAGGGTCTCGGCCGTTATATGATTCTTCGAGTAGTCATAAAGGATGTCGTTGAGCCGCAGCGAGAAGCGGTCGAACCGCTGCCGGTCGCTGTCGAACATATCGCACATGTGTTGCCGGCGGACCTCCGCATAGTGACGCTTGAGTGCCAGCCATACTTCCGTTTCGGTTAGATCTGACATTTGCACCTCTTCCCTCTCAGCCCAGACAAATCCCTCTTGTTGCTGTTTTTTTAACGGGACGGTTGATCCAGGGGTCTGGTCTGCAGTTTCCAGATCCCTTTATTGTATTCACTGATGGTCCTGTCGGTTGAAAAATAGCCGCTGCAGGCGGTATTGGAAATACTCATAGCGACCCAGCGCTCACGCTTCTGATAGGCCCGTGACACCTGCTCCTGGGCATCGATATAACTCCTGAAATCCGCCAGGGTCAGCCAGGGATCCCGCGGGTTCTCCAGGGAACCGATCACCTCGTCAAAGATATTGGACTCGAAGGTGCTGAAGTGACCACAGCGCAGCAGGTGCATCACCCGGCCCAGATCCTCATCCTGCCCGATCAGCCGGGCAGGGTCATAGCTGGCACGTTCCCTGTCGACCTCTTCGGCGTGCAGGCCGAAGAGGAAATAGTTGCCCTCCCCCACCGCCTCCATGATCTCGATATTGGCCCCGTCATAGGTACCGATGGTGATGGCGCCATTCATCATGAACTTCATGTTGCCGGTGCCCGATGCCTCCTTGCCGGCGGTCGAGATCTGTTCGGAGAGATCCGTTCCGGGACAGATCACCTCCATTTTCGAAACACCGTAATTGGGGATGAAGGCCAGCTTGAGCAGGCCATTCACCTGCGGGTCGTTGTTCACCACCTCCGCTACATTGTTGATCAGCTTGATGATGTTCTTGGCCATCCGGTAACCGGGAGCCGCCTTGCCGCCGATGAGGATACAGCGCCGGGTCCAGTGCCCGATATCGCCGCGCTTGATCCGGTCATACAGGTGAATCGCGTGCAGCACGTTCAACAGCTGGCGCTTGTATTCATGGATCCGCTTCACCTGTACGTCAAACAGCGCCTCGGTGTCGAATTCAACCTGGCAGTAGTGCCTCACCATATCCGCCAGGCGCTGCTTGTTGGCCTGCTTTACCTCATGCCAGCGCTGCTTGAAGCCGGCATCTTCCGCATGCTTTGCAATCGCGGCGATCTTGGCGTAGTCATGCACCCAGTCGGGACCGATCTTCTCGGTGATCAGCGCACTCATCCCGGGATTGGCATAGGCCACCCAGCGCCGCGGGGTCACGCCGTTGGTCTTGTTATTGAATTTCTCCGGCCATAGCTCATAGAAATCCCGGAACAGGCCACCGCTCAGCAGGCGGGAATGCAGGGCGGCCACCCCATTCACCGAAAAACTGCCGACAATGGCGAGATAGGCCATGCGCACCTGTTTGGTATCCCCCTCTTCAATAATGGACATCCGCCGCTGACGCTGCGTTTGTCCGGGCCATTTCATGGCGACTAGGCGCAGAAACCGCGCGTTGATCTCAAAGATGATCTGCAACAGACGCGGCAGCAGGCTCTCGAACAGCGCCACCGGCCACTTCTCCAGCGCCTCGGGAAGCAGGGTGTGATTGGTGTAGGCCATGCAGTGGCTGGTGATATCCCACGCCTGACCCCAGTCCAGCCCCTTTTCGTCCATCAGCAGCCGCATCAGTTCGGCGACGGCGATGGTCGGGTGGGTGTCGTTGAGATGAAAGACATTCTGCGCCTTGAAGTCACGGTAATCGCGCCCCGCGGAGAGTTCCCACATCCTCAGTACATCCTGGAGGCTGGCCGAGGCGAGGAAATACTGCTGTTTCAGGCGCAGCTCCTTGCCGTTTTCACTCACGTCATTGGGATACAGCACCATGGTGATATGCTCGGCATTGGTCTTCGCCTCCAGCGCTTCCGCGTAGCTGCCCGCATTGAAATCGTCCAGATTGAAGTCGCTGGTGGCACTGGCCGACCACAGGCGCAGGGTATTGACGGTGTGGTTTTTATGGCCGGAGATCGGTACATCGTACGGAATCGCCAGCACATCGGTGGTATCCACCCAGGCACTGCGCCGCTTTCCCTGACTGTCGGTGACACCCTCCACCCGGCCGCCGAAGCGGATCAGGTTCTTGAACTCGGGGCGTTCAAGTTCCCAGGGATTGCCGTCACGCAACCAATGATCCGGTTCCTCCACCTGGAATCCGTTCTCGATCTCCTGCCTGAACATGCCGTACTGGTAGCGGATTCCATAGCCGATGACCGGTAACTGCAGGCAGGCGCAACTGTCCATGAAGCAGGCGGCCAGGCGCCCCAGTCCGCCGTTGCCCAGCCCGGCGTCCACCTCTTCCGACATAATCTCTTCCAGATTCAGCGCCAACCGGTGCATCGCCTCCGCGGTTTCATGATCAAGCCCGAGATTGAGGATATGGTTGCCCAGCGACCGTCCGATCAGAAACTCGAGCGACAGATAATAGGCCCGCCTCACCCCCGGCTCATCATAACGCCGCCAGGTATTCCGCCAGTCGGTCATGACCCTGTCGCGGATGGTGAGGGCCAACGCCTCATATTGATAGAGTGGCACGCAGCCGATAAAGCGTCCGAGATGCTGGGTCAGATAGCGTTGAAAATCTCTGGCAATGGCGCCGCTGTCGGAGGACAGGCGCGCGGCCTCGAACAGTTCCTCATTGCATCCTGTTGGCACACTGGGCATGTCTTCACCTCTGGTACAGGGCTATGAAACGGGTGAGCTGTTCCGTCAACTCCGGAGTGACCTGCTGCCAGGAGAAGCGCCATCTCCAGTTGCCGCAGCTGGTTCCCGGCATATTCATCCGCGCCCGGGAGTCGAGCAACAGGACATCCTGCATGGGCAGCACGCAGAGGAAGGAGACCGAGGAGAGAGCCATGCGCAGCATGGCCAGCGTCCGTTCCTTCGGCGAGTCGCTCCGACAACCGCTATAGGCTGAAAAAAAATCGCTGTTGTACTGCCCTTCGTCCTGAACCCAGCCGAAAGTCGTGTCATTGTCATGGGTTCCGGTATACACCACGTCGCCCGGACGCTGCCGATGTGGCAGATGGGGATTGGCGCTATTGCCGTCAAAGGCGAACTGCAGCACCTTCATCCCCGGCAGGCCGAAGGTATCCTTCAGCGCATTCACCCGATCGGTGATCACCCCCAGGTCTTCGGCCACCAGCGGCAGAGCGGGAAAGCAGTCATGCAGTTCCCTCAGCAGCGCCTCGCCAGGAACATCTCGCCAATGTCCGTTGATCGCGGTTTCGTCCCGTGCCGGGATCTCCCAGCAGGCATCAAGGCCGCGAAAGTGATCCACCCGGATCAGGTCAAACAGCTGCAACAGGGTGTCCAGGCGATCCTTCCACCAGCCGAAGCCGTCGCGTCGCATCCATTCCCAGTCATACAGGGGATTGCCCCACTTCTGTCCAGTGGGGGAGAAGGCATCGGGCGGCACGCCGGAGACAAAGGCCATGCCGCCGTCCTCATCCACCCGGAAATTTTCCCGTTCCGCCCAGACATCCGCGCTGTCATGGGAGACGAATATCGGCATGTCGCCAAATATTCTGACATCGTGGCGCGCCGCGTAGTCGCGAATTTCATGCCACTGGGTAAAAAAAATGAACTGTTCGAATACCGCCTGATCGATCGCTTCCGCCAGTTCGCCGGCGGCCTGTGCCAGCGCCTCCGGGTTACGCCGACGCAACGTCGGCGGCCATTGATACCAGGGCTTCCCTCCCTGGCTGTTTTTGAGCACGACAAACAGCGCAAAGTCATCCAGCCAGGATTGATTTCGCCGCCGGAACTCGCTCAGCCGATCCGTCCAGCCGCCCCCCGAAGCGCGGACAAAGCGGGCATGCGCCTGTATCAGGCAGTGTGAACGGTACTGTTCATCCGTTGGCGGCAGGCGAATGTCACCGAGGTCGAGCCAGCCGCGATCAACCAGCCAGTCGAGGCTGATCAGATCCGGGTTTCCGGCATGCGCCGAAAAACACTGGTAGGGTGACTTATCCTCATGCGTCGGACAAAGTGGCAACATCTGCCATACCTTGATGCCACAGGCGTGCAGAAATTCGATGAAGCGATACGCCTCATGGCCAATATCACCGCCGGCGAGCGGCCCCGGCAGGGAAGTCGGATGTAGCAGGATGCCCGCGCAACGTGACTTATCCATCGCCGCCTGCTCGCTGGAGGATGATCCGGTCATTCCTGTCTACCCGGCCGCATCGCACCTCCCATGGCGGGTGACCCGGTACCCACAGAGAAGAACCGGGTCAGGTAGTCCGGTGATTCCACTTCAAGCAACTGGTAAAGGTTGCTCAGGTGCAGCCGGAAGAGTTCGTCAAACATCGCCACGGCTTCCGCCGAGTTGTATTCACCCAGCCACCAGAACCAGTCGGAGCTTTCACAGGTGGCCAATTGCAGGGTGGCGTCACGGTAACGTTCGTCATCCAGCGTGCCGGCACTGACCACCTTGTCATAGGTCTTTTTGGCTTCCACGAGCATGTCCCAGGCGCGATTCTTGCTCTTCTCGCCGATCCAGGTGGAGAAGTTACCATAGACCCAACTGCCTGCCACGACCCGCTCCAGCCTCGCCTTGCTGGTCTGCTCCCGCTTTAGGTATTCGCTGTAGGTGGTCAGCCTGAGCCCTTTGTGACTGCCCAGTTTTTCATACAGCGCGGATAGAAAATAATAGCCATTTTCCGGATAGTGCTCCCAGGCATTCTCCCCATCCATAATGATGGAAACCACCGGCGCACTCCGGTCGGCACAGTGCCGGGCGATGGTTTCAAGATGATGCACCAGGTTGGCCACGGCATCGTCCGCATGCCAGTCGGAATACTTGAATCCGATAAGATCGGAAAGGCCGTCATCGCGGAAAAAACAGGCAATCCGACTGTCCCGGTAATAATAGACATCCTGGATGCAGGGCGGCTGCTCCAGCCGTGACTTGTCCAGGGAGCTTCTCAGGACCGTCTCCCCGCTGGCCAGCCAGTTCAGCCCGAGATCATCTACCAGCTCGATAGATTCGCCACTGATGCCTCCCTCGGAGGGCCAGCAACCGGCCGGTGCAAAACCAAAATGCTTTTTGAACACCGTCAGCCCCTGCTCCATGTGCCAGCGACACCGTTCCGCTCCACCCGGATAAACAGGTGACAACGGGAGTTGGATATCCGGCTGGGCCTCCTCGGCACACTTCAGATCCATCAGCAGGGGCATCATCGGGTGGGCATAGGGGGTCAACGACAACTCGATACGTCCGCTCTCGGCCAGACGCCGGTAGCGGGCGATCACACCGCTGATCAGTTCATGGATCAGTTCAATCAACAGGTGTCGGTCGTGTATGGTGTAATTGCAGGCGCGGTTCATCAGCGGTTTCACCCGGCTGTCGTTCCTGCGCACGGACTCCCCCAGCCAGGCCAGGTGATACCAGACCAGGAGATCGATGAAATATTGTTCCGAATAATAGGCGAGTTTTTCCGGGGCCTTTACCGCGATCAGTGCCATATCCGCCAGGGTCTTGAATTGCGGGTAACGCTCGATCAAGCGCTGCCGGTTGGCGCGCAGGCAGGAGTTGATCAATTTCAGTCGTCGATGGGTATCAAGGTAAAGGACCGGGTCGATCAGCGCCGCCAGCAGGGGGTCGCGGAGCGACTTTCCGTGATGCAGATAATTCTCCAACTGGCTGGCATAGTCTTCGATCTGTTCCAGCAATATGGGGGCGAAATTGACCACCGCGCGGGCCGACCGGTTATTTTCCAGATGCGCCACCATGTCGACATAATCCTTGATGGTGTGCAGATAGGTCCACGGCTGCTGATACTCGCCGTTTCTCAGATCGCGGTAATCCGGCTGATGCATATGCCAGTAGAGGATCACGTTCAGTTGCGTATGCTTTGAATCTTTAGCGGACATGGTGAAGCGACTGACCCAGCATTTCCGGTATCACCAGGACCACCCCGTTCGGTGACACATAATATTTTACCTGATCCTCCTCGGGATCCTCCCCGATAACCGTCCCGTCAGGGATCTCGCACCCCCGGTCGATGACCGCCCGGCGAATACGGCAGTGCTTGCCGATGGTGACATCCGGCAGCACCACGGAGGACTCCACCTCCGAGTAATCGTTGACACTGACATTAGAGAACAGCAGCGAACGCCTGACCGTGGCCCCCGAGAGAATACACCCCCCGGAGATCATCGAATCTATGGCCGTGCCACGACGCTTATCCTCATCAAAAATGAACTTGGCCGGCGGCAGCTGCTCCTGGAGGGTCCAGATCGGCCAGTCTTCATCATACAGATTCAGTTCCGGGGTGACGTCGGTCAGCTCCAGGTTGGATTCCCAGAACGCATCCACCGTCCCCACGTCACGCCAGTAGGCCTGGACACGGTTGTCCGAGTCGGTGAACGGATAGGCGCAGACGCGGTAGCGGCCGATGATGCTGGGCAGGATATCCTTGCCGAAATCGTGGCTGGAGTGGGGATCATCCGCGTCACGGATCAGTTGCTCATACAAAAAGCCGGTGTTGAAGATATAGATACCCATCGAGCACAGGGCATAACCCTCCCTGCCGGGCATGGACTCGGGAAATTCCGGTTTCTCGAGGAATTTATTGACGCACATCTCCTCATCCACGGCCATGACCCCGAAGGCCGACGCCTTATCCACCGGCACCTCGATACAGCCCACGGTGACATCGGCGTTAAAATCCACGTGCCTGGCCAGCATGGTGCCGTAATCCATTTTATAGACATGATCACCGGCGAGAATCAGCACATGATCGGGGGAGTGGGTGCGAATGATATCCAGGTTCTGATAGACCGAGTCCGCGGTACCCGAGTACCAGGCCTCCTCAATTCGCTGTTGCGCGGGCAGCAATTCGACAAACTCACGCAACTCGCCGCGAAAATGCCCCCATCCTCGCTGAATGTGCAGGTTCAACGAGTGGGATTTATACTGTGTCAACACACCGATGCGGCGAATGCCCGAGTTGACGCAATTGGACAATGAAAAATCAATTATCCGGAACTTGCCGGCAAACGGCACCGCCGGCTTGGCGCGCCATTTCGTGAGATGCTTCAGGCGTACCCCCCGCCCGCCGGCCAATATCAGGGCCAGGGTATTGCGGGTCAGGTAACTGATAAAGCGGGGTGAATTTTTATACCTCATCGACTTTCTTTCCCTGTTCCAGTCAGCGTATGTTTATCTGAAAATAGACCATCAGTGGCGTGGTTGACCCTCCGACCTTGTGGATTACCCGGATTGAATTGATAACCGGCCATGGTGTATTTCAGCCTGCGGATCCCCGAGGAAACGCCTGCGGTTCCCTTGCTGTTCCAGCGCTCGACCTTCGCCCACGTCACACCTTCTAAAGCGTAGTTATAAAATGTAAATTATCCAGTCAAAATTGCCCTGCCATGATGTTCCGCCGACAAACTGCCGGTTTATGCAGTAGAATTGTTTTGCATAGATAATATTTATAGTTATGGAATTACTCCCGTTACAGGAAGGCAACATGATGACGCCTTACGCCGACGAACCGGCCACCAATAAACTGGACAGTCGGGCACAGAGCTATCTCGCCACGGTCAGGCAGGATCTTGAGCGGATTGCCAAGGCGGCGCATTACAACCCCTGCGCCATACTGGGCACACGGAAACATCCTCCGGACAGCCCGCTGCTGCTCTATTCGCCCGATACGCTGGAACTCTCCCTGGAGGTCTCCCCGGAATCCTCCCCGGAATCTTCACAGGAGCAGCCGGGGCACGCCCTGCCGCGGGTCGGCGATAGCGACTTTTTTATTTATACCGGGGATCTTCAGGCACTCCCCCGGCACTACAGGGTGCGGCGCCTGGACACCCAGCAGCGTATCAGCCGCTTTCACGACCCTTACAGCTTTCCCCCGCAGATTTCCGATTACGACCTGCACCTGTTCTCCGAAGGGAGGCACTTCCATATCTACAATATCCTCGGTGCCCATTTCAGGTGCATTGATGGCATAGACGGCATCCACTTCGCCACCTGGGCACCCAACGCCGAGCGGGTCAGCGTGATCGGTGACTTCAATCACTGGGACGGCCGCCGCCATCCCATGTGCTCCCGTGGCCCCAGCGGGGTCTGGGAACTGTTCATACCCGGCCTGCCCCAGGGCACGCTTTATAAGTACGAAATCCGTAACCGCGATTCCGGGGCCATCCTGACCAAAACCGATCCCTATTCACAACAGATGGAACTGCGCCCGCGCACCGCCTCGGTGGCCACGCAACCGCCCCCCCACCAGTGGCAGGACGACGCCTGGATGGCGGCCAGGGCCGATCGGGAGTGGCTGCATGAACCGCTGTCGATCTATGAGTGTCACCTCGGCTCCTGGCAGCGCGACGCGGAGGGGCGCTTCCTCAACTACCGGGAACTGGCGCACCGGCTGGTGGCCTATCTCAGGGAGACCGGCTTCTCCCACCTCCAGCTGATGCCGATCACCGAACATCCGCTGGATGCCTCCTGGGGCTACCAGACCACCGGTTATTACGCGCCGACCAGCAGGTTCGGCGAGGCCAACGAGTTCCGCTACTTTGTCGACTACTGCCATAGCCATGGGATCGGCGTGCTGCTGGACTGGGTGCCGGCGCACTTCCCCAAGGATGAGCACGGCCTGGCCCGCTTCGACGGCTCCGCGCTGTATGAACACGAGGACCCGCGCCGCGGCGAACACCGCGACTGGGGCACCCTGATCTACAACTACGGCCGCAACGAGGTGAAAAACTTCCTCCTCGCCAGCGCGCTCTACTGGCTCGAGGAGTTCCATATCGACGGCCTGCGTGTGGACGCCGTCGCCTCCATGCTCTATCTCGACTATTCACGCCAGGAGGGTGACTGGCTACCAAACACCCATGGGGGTAACGAGAACCTGGAGGCGATCGCCTTTCTCCGCGAACTGAACAGTGTCGTTCACGAGCGCTTTCCGGGCGCGCTGATGATCGCCGAGGAGTCCACCGCCTGGCCGCAGGTGACCCGGCCGGTCCACCTCGGGGGGCTGGGGTTCGGCATGAAATGGAACATGGGCTGGATGCACGACACCCTGAACTATATGCAGCAGGACCCGATTTACCGCCGCTACAGCCATGACCAGCTCACCTTTGGGCTACTCTACATTTTCACCGAGAACTTCATCCTGCCGTTTTCACACGACGAGGTGGTGCACGGCAAAAGCTCGCTGCTGAACAAGATGCCGGGGGACGAATGGCAGCGCTTCGCCAACCTGCGCCTGCTCTATACCTACATGTTCTCCTATCCGGGGAAGAAGCTGCTGTTCATGGGGTGTGAGTTCGCCCAGGGAGACGAGTGGGACCACGACAGGACGCTGGACTGGTACGTGCTGCAATACCCCCTGCACCAGGGGGCCCGACAACTGGTCAGCGACCTGAACCGGCTCTACCGGAGCCTGCCGGCACTGCACCGCTACGACTTCGATCATGAGGGATTCGAGTGGATCGACTGCCACGACTCGGATCAGTCGGTGCTCTCCTATCTGCGCAGGGCCGGTGATGAGCATGTGCTGGTGGTGCTCAATTTCACCCCGGTGATCCGCACCGGATACCGCATCGGCACCCCGCTCGCCAGCGCCTACCGGGTGCTGTTCAACTCCGACTCGCTCCATTATGCCGGCAGCAACGCCGGCAGCGGCGAAGTGGTGATGGCCGAAGAGACGCCCTGGATGGGCCGGCCGGCGTCGTTATGCCTGGACCTGCCACCTCTGGCCGGCCTGATGCTCGTCACAACAACATGAACAAAATCCTGTACCTGACCAGCGAGCTGTTTCCGTTGATCAAGACCGGCGGCCTCGCCGACGTCGCCGGGAGCCTGCCGCCGGCCCTTACCCGACTGGGCCAGGAGATGCGGGTCCTGCTGCCCGCTTACCCGGAGGTGATGCGCAAGGTCAAGCAGCCGAGTCTGCTGGCCAGCACCCGGTACTATAACCAGGAGGTCAAACTGCTCGAAACCCGGTTACCGGAGAACGGTCTCTCCCTCTGGCTGGTGCACTGTCCGGCGGCGTTCGACCGCCCCGGCGGCCCCTACATCAACGGCAACGGCGAGCCCTGGCATGACAATGCCCTGCGCTTCGCCATCTTCTGCCTGGTGGCCGTGGATATCGCCCTGAGCCGACTCAACCTGAACTGGCAGCCCGACATCGTGCATGGCAACGACTGGCAGTCCGGACTGGCCCCGGCGCTATTGCAGCTGCACTCCCGCCGGCCGGCCACCCTGTTCACCATACACAATCTGGCGTACCAGGGGCTGTTTGATCATCAGACCTTCCTCGACCTGGACCTGCCGGCGGGTCTCTGGCACCTCGACGGACTGGAATTCTACGGCCAGCTCTCGTTCATCAAGGGCGGGCTGGCCTTCGCCGACCGCGTCAACACCGTCAGCCCGACCTACGCCCGCGAGATCCTGCAGGTGAAATTCGGCTGTGGCCTGGAAGGTCTGCTGCAGCATCGCCGCCACCGGCTGTCCGGCATCCTGAATGGCATCGACAGCCGGGTCTGGGACCCGAAGCACGACAAGTATCTCAAGGCGCCCTACGGCACGGAGAATCTGGAACAAAAAAGCATCAACAAGACCCTGTTGCAGCAGCAACTGGGCCTGCCGGTCGACTCCGACATTCCGCTGATCGGCATGATCAGCCGGCTGGTGGAACAAAAGGGCCTGGAGATCATTCTGCAGGGCATGGCCGATCTGCTGGCGTTGCCGGTGCAACTGGTCATTGTCGGTACCGGCGACACCCATTACGAACTCCAGCTCAGCCACTGGGCAAACCGCCACCCCGACCAGATCAAGGTCATCATCGGCTATAACGAACCGCTGTCCCACCGCCTGGAGGCCGCCGGCGACCTGTTCCTGATGCCCTCATCATTCGAGCCCTGTGGGCTGAACCAGATCTACAGCCTGCGTTACGGCACCCTGCCGCTGGTAAGCAATGTCGGCGGTCTGGCGGATACCGTGGTCGATGCCGATGCGGAAAACATTAAAATCGGCACCGCCAACGGTTTTGTCCTCCCCAACCAGACTGCCGACGACCTCCTGGCCACCCTGCGCCGGGCACTTGGGCTGTGGCAGACCGATACCTGGCGTCAGCTACAGCTCACCGCCATGGGTAACGACTACTCCTGGCGCAGCAGTGCCAAGCACTACCTGGACCTGTACCACCTGGCGCTGGGCGACCGGCGCGGGGCGATGGGCTAGCTGTGCAGCTTTTTTGCGGCAGAGAAGCAGTCCTCACGCCAGCGGCACATCGACTGATCGCACTCCCCCGTCACCGCCGAGGCGAAACAGTCGAAGTTGCCCTCCCGCCGCTGTATGGAATGGATGATTTTCATTTTACTGATGCCCCCGGTCTTTAGCCCCAGATCCTTTGCCACCCGGCGCACTTCCTGCATATTCACCATATTCTCCTCCTTAGTTACGCTCCCTCTCCTTATCGCCAGCATTGCCGCCGATGTTCCAGAGCGTAGCACATGAATCCGACAACTCCCGATAGGCGATTGAGTTTGTAGCCTGAATGGCGCCCGGCCAGGGGTGCTTGACAGGCGCCCCCCCTATGCGACCGATGTTGGGGTTCGTGCCTCACCCCAACCTACGGCCTGAGCTAGCTGGGTAATCAGCTTGGTAGGGTGGGCACGCTTTTTGTGCCCACGCGGAAGATGTGGTACGGGGCAAAAAGGTGGGCACAAACTACGCGCCCACCCTATGCGACTAGTAGGTTGGGGTGAGCTTGCGAACCCCAACAGGGTTTCATGCGTGCGCACCATGATGCCGGGGTTCGTGCCTCACC
Organism: Sedimenticola hydrogenitrophicus; assembly: GCF_029017505.1. Classification (GTDB taxonomy): domain Bacteria; phylum Pseudomonadota; class Gammaproteobacteria; order Chromatiales; family Chromatiaceae; genus Sedimenticola; species Sedimenticola hydrogenitrophicus_A. The sequence goes on along the minus strand of NZ_JAQGEI010000012.1, from coordinate 110,191 downwards.
CCAACCTACGGCCTGAGCTAGATGGGTAATCAGATACCGATTGGCTCGACCCGGCCGCGTGGGTGCCCCGCCACTCCGCCAGGCGCGGGGTTCAGGACTCCTTCTTTTGGCGGAATTTCTTGTGACAACTGCCGCAGGTCTCGGCGGTCTTCTTGAACTGCGCCAGCATCGCCTGCTCATCCCCCGTTGCCGCCACCTGTTGCAGCTTGACGGCTTCGTCCTGCAGGTTTCGGTAGTTGCTCAGGAACTCATCCCAGTTGTCCCAGATCTCCGGCTTGGCATCGCTCTCCTCGATCGATCCCTCGGGAAAGCCCTCGGAGACGTCCAGCCGGGTGGCGTTGGCCAAGCCCTCAGCACGACTCTTGAACCGGGCGGCATCAAACGGGATCTTCCCCTTGGCCATGGCGCCCATCGGCTGCACATACCACTTGAAGGTGGTCATCACCGAGGCCCTGAAATCGATCGCCGCCTGGGTGGACTCCTGAGCCATGCCGGAGGTGCTGGCAGCGCCGCTGGCGAGGAGACAGGTGATCAGGGCGGTTTGCATAAGACGCTTGTTCATGATTTTCTCTCCCTATTAGCGCTCTGTGTTGTTGTTTTCCGAAAAAGCCTGTTCCTGGTGATAAACAACCGGGGCCGGGGTTTATTCCATCCCGTGGCCGAATGCTACATGGTTAAGCCCAGAACCACCGTCATCCCGGCGAATGCCGGGATCCAGGCGGCTCGATGGAGGCGGTTTTCCTGGATTCCGGCCTGCGCCGGAATGACGGAAACAGGTGTATCCCAGCTTAACTAAGCGCCATTCACCCCGTGGCCGATTTGTTTGGGAATAAATGCCGCGCCCGGGTGTTAACTACAATAGTAGAGATTTATGCAACAGGGAGAAGTCATGTCCTCATTCGGACAACTCATCAGCCAGCAGATCCCCAGGCTGCGCCGTTACGCCCGGGCCCTGCTTGCGGATCCGGGGACGGCGGATGATCTGGTGCAGGACTGCCTGGAGCGCGCCTGGTCGAAGCAGCGGCTGTGGCGTAATGAAGGCGACATTCGACCCTGGCTGTTCACCATCATGCACAACATATACGTCAACGACATGCGCAGCCTGAAGCGCCGTCCCGGCTTTGAGTCGCTGACGGCCATGGCGGAGCCGCCCGGTCAGGAACGACCGGAAAGCCTGCTGGCGCTGCAGGAGCTGGAGCGGGCACTGCACCAGCTGCCGGATAAACAGCGACAGGTGCTGCTGTTGATCGGGCTGGAGCAATTCAGCTACGAAGAGGCGGCCTCGGTACTGGGGATACCCCTGGGCACCGTGATGTCACGGCTGTTTCGCGCCCGGGAAAATCTCCGGACCACGCTTCACGGGGAGCAGAAGTCGCACCTCAGGAGGGTCAAGTGAACGAACGGCAGCCGCAAGTCACCGAACAGGATATACACGCCTATGTCGATGGACGGCTGGAGCCGGCACGGCACAGCGAGGTCGAGGCCTATCTGAATGAATCGGATGAGGCGCGGGCGCAGGCGGCGGGCTATCGCCAGATCGACCAGGCGCTGCACACACTCTACGATCCCGTGCTGGATGAACCGGTACCGCCACACCTGGGGATACCTGCCAACCAGGGCCAGTCATACCGGCACCTCGGCTGGCGAATGGCCGTGATGCTGGCGACCCTGGTGATCGGTGCCATCGGCGGCTGGTTTGGCCGGGGCGGACTCGACGGCCAACCGGCACAGACCGCCAGCCTGTTCAGCAACGCCTATATGGCGCACGTGGTCTATAGCCCGGAGGTACGTCATCCGGTGGAGGTCGATGCCGAACAGGAGCAGCACCTGGTCACCTGGCTCTCCAAACGGCTGCAGGCACCGGTACGGGCCCCCGTGCTGAGCGAGTTGGGTTATCAGCTGCTGGGGGGGCGGCTGCTGGCCAGCGAGGGCGAACCGGCGGCCCAGTTCATGTACGAGAATGCCCAGGGAAACCGGCTGACCCTGTTCATCCGCCGCAACCGGCAACAGGCCGGCGACACCGCTTTCCGCTTTGACCGCAACAACGGCATCCAGGGTTTTTACTGGATCGACGGCGAGCTCGGCTACGCCCTGATCGGCGAAGCCGACCGGCAGTTGATCTCCCGGGCGGCCCATCGGGTATACGAACAGCTGGCGCTGCATTAGTACTACTTCAATTTGATAAAGTACTTTTGTAGGGTGAGGAGTGGTACAAGGATGTACGCTGATAGTCCGGCTGGGTACTAATCGCCAAGAAGTTCGCCGATGGGTTTCAGATCCTCTACATGATCGCAAATCGCCTTTATGATCATGACGGCAGGCACGCCCAGTAATAGCCCCCACAAACCCCACAACCAACCCCAGAAGAGTACGCTGACGAAAACCACTACCGGACTCATTCGGCTGGTCCGGCCGGTAAGCCACGGCGTCAGCAAGTAACCTTCTATGCTGGTGATCAGCAACGCAGTTCCCGAGACCAGAAGAACCATGCCGAGCGTTTCAAATTGAAGAAAGGCAACGAGTGCCGTGCCGCTGCTGACAATAAATGGACCAACGTAAGGTACTGAATTGAATACTCCCGCGGCGATACCCCAGATTGCCGCATTATCCAGTCCGATCCAGAGAAATGCCAACCAGGTTGCCACACCCACCAGCAGGCTGGTGAAAATATGTACCAGCAGGTAGTGTTGGATCTGTTCAGCAATTTGATCCAGCACACGCAGGGTAATTTTTTTCTTGCTGAGGGTGGGACCGGCTATTTTTACCAACTTGCGCCGGAAGGTATCACCCGAAGCGAGCATGAAATACGCCAGGAACAAAACCAATATGAGCTGGCCGGCAAATGCAACGGCTCCCTTTGTCCCCATCCAAAGATACTCTTTTATATTCAGCTTGGGTTGTTCAATCTGAACACGTGTCACACCGCGCGGCGTATCAGGTGCTGCAGTGCCTGTCTCACTCGCCGCCTGTTCGAGCTTGGAGGCAGCTTTTTGCATACTCTCCATCGCACCATCGGAGGCTCCCGGTTCTTTCTGGTTGGCAAGTCTCAGCTTATTCGCTGCATCGGGCAGGGTTTCAATCAGCCTGGCGGCGTCATCGCTGAGCGAATACACCAGGTAGCCAGCCCCTGCCACAATACCAAGCAGCAGCACCGCGGCTCCGATGGCGTTCGGAATCCGCCATCTGTTCATCCGGTTAACCACCGGAGCAAGCGCATAACTGATCACCACGCCAAGCATCAGCGGAATGAATATCGCCATGGCCCATCGCAGCATGAAAACGACCGCGAGTGCCGCAAGCAGCACGAGCGAGAGACTGTGTGTATTAATCGGTACAGGCAGGGTTAATGGGGCGGGTTCACAAGACTCCTCGCCGTTGTTGTGTTCGACACTTGTCTCTTCAGGCGCAAGATGATTATCCATCTGTGGTTCCTATTATGTCTGCTAAACTGCTTTTTTCACTAAACATCATTGGCGCCATTCAGGGGCAAACGCCGTTGATATTTTGACACCCTATTGTCAATCGCCCTTTGAGATCGGTACTATCCAGTGATCTACTCTTTATAGATTTCCAGGAAATTCACACAGACCCCTGCAAGTGCCAATCAAGCCTGCTTAAAGCTGTCTTCGCAATCTCCCGCGGCACGCCGCCATAATAAGCCTCGACATTCCCCCCGGCTATACTGGCCAGAGTATCACTGTCGCCACCCAGAGAAACAGCATTGCGTACCGCATCCTCATAATCCGTTGAATCGCGAAAGGCAATAAGGGCTTGCGGCACCGATTTCTGGCAGGAAATCTCAAAACCGTAATCGGGGCGGATGCCATCGATCCTTGAAGAGAGATCATAATGAAACTGATCTCAATAAAAAGGTAGCAATAAAAAGGTGATGGGGGGAATAAATAATATTCCCCCCATCACCTTTTTTTATGAGATAACTTTCATCTCTCTAGTTTCGTGCCATGCCCGGCACACACGCTGGAGTTATGGCGAACCTATAATTTATTGACTTGATAAAATCACAAAAAGTAGACCAAAAACACCAGGAATAGCCTGCACAAAAAGAATTTTGCGGCTTGCAGTTATTGCACCGTATATGCCGGCAACAACAACACAAGCCAAGAAATACACTTTGAAATCATATCCTGCCGACCCTTGAATAACACCCAACAAAAGGCCAACCGCAATGAAACCATTGTAAAGTCCTTGGTTTGACGCCAGTACTTTCGTGGCAGCCGCTTGCTCTTTAGATTGGCCAAAAACCTTAAGCCCAACTGGCTTATCCCAGAGGAACATTTCCAAAATCAGGAAATATCCATGAAGCAAGGCCACCAACAACACAACCACATCAGTGAATATTGTCATTTGTACTTACCTATGAGTGAGTCATAACGCCGCCAAGAACTTAAATCGCAGGCGTCCAGTTTTTCGGGTCAACCATCGCCCCCAAACTGAATTATCCGCGAACGGTTCCCGGTTGGCCATTAAAGATGAATTCCACTCAACGGAATAGCTCCTCGAGGGGCACCGACATCTCATCGGAGAGGCCCCGCCCTACGCGCTGCACGATTTCTCGTAATGCCTGCTCGGCTGGATCATCATCCCGCAGCAGCGTGGTATCCGGCAGGGCGATTGCCTGCAGATGGTAAAGGTCCAGCAATGAAACGGCCGACAGATCTCGCGCCAGCAGCCACTGCTCACCCTCGGTGTAGGCCAGGAAACGGGCGTGCTGAAGCGTGTTCAATTGTTCCGACAACTGGTCATGATCGATTTCGTTCAGCGCCTGCTGCAACTGTTCAATGGAACAACCCTCACCCCGCTTATGAGCGACGAACAACGTCCGGAGAATCCGGAAGTGGAGAATCAGTGGATCGACCCGACGTTGCTCACCGGATGTCTTGCTCTCGGCGGCAATTTCCAGACAACAGCAAAACTCCGCACCCAACAGGGCGATCGCCCAGCCCAGGTAGACCCAAATTAAAAACAGCGGCACCATCGCCAGGGCGCCATATATGACCTCATACCGGGCTATGAAGGTAATGTAAAACGCAAACCCATGCTTTGTAAACTCGAACAGGAACGCCGCAAACACCCCGGCGGTAATGGCATGGATGGGTCGGATACGCTGATTTGGCACGATCAGATAGAGCAAACTAAAGGCCGTCGCGGAGGCCAGCACCGGCATCGTCTTGAATAGCGGCACGCTCAGTCCGAAATGCCTATCCGCCAATGAAAAGACCGGCATAGAGATCAGGTAAGAGGTTGCCGCTACGCTCAGGCCAATCAGTAATGGCCCCAGCGTGAGAATCGCCCAGTAGACCAGGAACCGGTTGAGCACTGGTCGGGTCCTCTCAATCCGCCAGATCCGGTTAAATACCTGCTCGATCTCGGCCATCAACAGCAGGGCCACCACAATCAAAAACGCCAGGCCGGGTCCTGTCATGCTGCCGGCATTTTCACTGAAACGGTTCAGGTACTCGTATATCACCTCACTGGAGGCGGGCAAGAAGTTCTCGAACACAAAATTCTGCAGTTGGGTAATAACCCGGTCACCCACCGCAAAGGCTGACAAAATGACCAGAATCACACTCATCAACGGGACCAAGGAGAGCAGTGTGGTGAAGGTGAGCGAAGCGGCATTGGGCAATGCCTGGTCGGTCATGAAGCGGGACACGAGTAGCTGTATGAAGTTGCGTAGCCAGCGAGCAACCGCAGGAATTTGCGCGATGCGACCCTTTAATTGATTCTGCTCCATGCATAGCACCCATACGATTTTATTGCATACCTGCTCTCTCCCTGCATAATACATCAGCTACCGGCCCAGTTCAGGGCTGAATGCGGTTGATGCCGGTCGGAGTGGTAGTCATCAACAAGGAGCCTGACCCTTGAAAAAGATCAGCGGGGTTCAGGACCGGGATTCGCAACGGGATTCAGGACATCCATCATTTATTCATCCGTTATTGTGGGTAATTTTAAAGCACACCAATCATCGAAGTTTACGCAGGCAAAGCGCGATACAGTCGCCTCGACTCCCCCAACCCCTTGATAAAACAGCGCCCCGCCGCCAGTGCAATCTGCCTGATCCGCTCGGCTTGACCAATCACCACAGGCGCCTCCATCTGGCCGTATCCCGATAAGTGCTCCAGATTAAATGTGGATGTCCCGGTTTTTCCACCGGTTTTTTACCATCGGCGGGCACGGCCCGCCCTATGGTTCTCGAACATCGCCAGCACGGGATAGTAGTGAGTCTCATGGTGGCCGGAAATACGGCCCGACAGGCGGCTAGGGATTGGCCACCCGGTGCTTGGCGGCGATGAACTCGGTATGCGGGACATACAGCAGATCCGCCAGGCGGCGTATCACGTGCTCTTCGTAGTGATGCAGTTCGCTGTCGGAGAAGGCCACCCGCCAGAGCGCCTCGATCAGATCCACCTTCTGCCGCGGCGAATAGTGCTGGTTGATCAGGCGGGTAAACTGGAAATAGTCGGTGGAATCGGCATGCTCCGCCTCCGCCAGACCCAGCAGTTCATCCGCCTCCCCCGGCGCCAGCCGGAAGTGCTCCTGAACCGCCAACAGCAGCGCGGCCTTCTCATCGGGATGCTGCTTATAGTCCGACTCGGCCACTTCGAACAGCAGCACCGCCACCGCCAGCCGCAGGGCGTGCTCCGGGTCCTGGTCCATCGCGGATGAATCGGGGGCCATGTGGGTTTCAAAAAACTGTTTAATCTTCTCAATCATAATAAATACTTCGCTTGTGCCAGCGGCCACGCCTGAGTCTCAACCTCCAGTGGCATGCCGGACAAAACGGCTGACACCGCCAATTTTGGACCCCGATCCGGCCTCGATGTTTCGCGGAGCTCCGTGAACCGGCACTGCCGGCCCGCGGTGGGCGTTCCGTTGCACAGGCCGCCCCGGCCGCCGCCGCGCCGGTTGACCTGCCGGGAGGGACGGCGGCAGGGGGCGGTACAGAGGGTACCGAACAACTACACTGTAGTCATCAACAAGGAGCCTAAACCATGAAACAGATCAGAGCAGCAGATGACCGTGGTCATGTCCAACAAGGCTGGCTGGAGAGCCATCACAGCTTCTCCTTCGCCGATTATTACGATCCGGCCCACATGGGGGTATCGATCCTGCGGGTCATCAATGAAGACCGGATAGCGCCGGCCAGCGGATTCCCCACCCACCCGCACCAGGATATGGAGATCGTCACCTATGTCATGGAGGGGGAGCTGGAACACAAGGACAGCATGGGCAACGGCTCACTCATCCATCCGGGTGACATTCAACACATGAGCGCCGGCACCGGGGTCAGACACAGCGAGATCAACCCGTCCGAACATCAGCCGGTGCACCTGTTGCAGATCTGGCTCCTGCCCAACGAGAAGGGCGTGCCCCCCGGATATGCCCAGAAGCACTTCCCCCTGTCGGAGCGGCGCGGCACCCTGCAGCTGCTGGTCTCGCCGGACGGCAGTGGCGGCTCCATCAGCGCCCATCAGGACGGGCTGCTCTACGGCACCCTGCTGGAACAGGGCGAGTCGGTGACGCACACGCTGACGGCGGGGCGAACCGCCTATGTCCATGTCGCCAGGGGCCAGGCGCTGGTCAACGGCGAAACCCTGGGCGCGGGCGACGCCCTCACCCTGGTGGATGAACCGCAGGTGGAGCTGAGCGGTGTCGACCGGGCCGAGGTGCTGCTGTTCGATCTGCCTTGATCACCCAGGTGATCACCCGTTAACCGGCGGCACGAATCAACCAATGAGGCACCATGAGAAACAATGATGCAGGCGAGTTTGTCCGCTGGGAATCCCGCTTCAGGAACTGGGTGACGCCAACGGGAGCGGCGGGCCTCAGCGGCGAGTCCGGTTTCAGGGCCGAGCCGGGCCGCTACCATCTCTATGTCTCCCTGGCCTGCCCCTGGGCCCATCGGACCCTTATCTTCCGCAAGCTGAAACGGCTGGAAGCGGTGATCCCGGTGTCGGTGGTGCATCCCGTCATGCCCGAGGAGAGCTGGCTGTTCGGCGCGTATCCCGGGTCCACCGGGGACCAGGTGCATGGTTACCGAAAACTGGCCCAGCTCTACGACCGGGTCGAACCGGGCTACGACGGCGTGGTGACCGTGCCGGTGCTGTATGACAAACAGCGGGACCTCATCGTCAACAACGAATCCTCGGAGATCATCCGCATGTTCAACAGCGCCTTCGACACCTGGGGAGACCAGGCGATCGATCTCTACCCCGTGCCACTGCGCGCAGAGATAGACGAGATCAACGACTATATCTACGAACGGGTGAACAACGGGGTCTACCGGGCCGGTTTTGCGCGCACCCAGCGGGCCTATGAAACCGCCTTCGACCGGCTGTTCGATGCGCTGGATGAATTGGAGCGGCGTCTCGCCGGGAACCTCTGGCTGGTGGGCGACCGTCCCAGCGAGGCCGACTGGCGCCTGTTCCCCACCCTGGTCCGTTTCGATGCGGTTTACCATGGTCACTTCAAATGCAATAAGCGGCGCATCATCGACTACCCCAACCTGTGGGCTTGGTTGCGTGCGCTCTACCGGATACCCGGGATCGCGGAGACGGTAAACTTGGACCACATCAAGACTCATTATTACCGCAGCCATCCGTTCATCAACCCGAACGGCATCGTGCCGAAGGGGCCGGATATCGACTTTGAATCACGCGAGGGTATGGGCCGCTACAACTGACCTGAGCCCTAAGACAGGCGACGCCGGCCCCACAACGACAGGCTTCAGGGCTTGATCTCCGCCTTCGGCTGCTGATCCTGGATGCGGTGCGTTTCACTCAGCGCCGGCGGCGCTGAACCAGCAGCGCGGACGCACCCCGTGGCTCTGCAGCGGGTGCTGGGTGCAGAGCCAGGGCGGCCCGTCCGCCCCCGTCGCGCGATTCTCCGGATCGCACAGGGCGGCGGCGAAATAGGTATCGAGACGGCACTGCGGGCTGGGCGGCCCCGTTTCGGTCCGACGGGCGACCTCCAGCGCCGGCATCTCGAACAGTGGGTAACCGATATGCCGTTTGTGGGCGAAATAGCGGGTCAGGCGCGCCCCGGCCATGGCGGAGCGCATGCAGAGCTGGCGCTCCTCGCGGGAGATGAATACCGTCCGGCAGCGGTCGACCACGATCTCCGGGGTGGTCTCCTCACGCAGCACGCTATACTCGGGCAGCTTCGGAAACACGCGCCGCAGGCAGTCGGAGACCCCGAAGTAGTCCGCCTGCCCCTCCACCGAGTATTTCCAGACCGCCGGCGGTCCCGCCAGATGGTGGCCGATCTCGTGGCAGACGATCAGGGTGAAGGCGTCGGCATTGATGATCGGCTGCCGGGCGATGCCGCCGGGGATCCGCAGGATGGCGATCTCGCCGCGCCGATCCTCCTCCCGCCAGGCCGAGGCCTGGTTGGTCTCATCCGGCCACAGCCGATCGATGCGCAAGCGCTCGTTGCGCTCGCTGAACGCCCCGGCGTAGGTCCGGGCGACCACGTCGAGGATGGTATCGTAGGTGTTGCGGGAGATCTCCGCCTGCACTGTCGGGAGATTGACCAGGGACAGGCCCAGGAACCAGAGAACCACCAGGGAACGACGCAGCATACACAGTTTCCACTCGTGTCCGGCTCCCCTTATTGATAACTAATAGTGCAAACCCCGCCAAGTTCAAGCCGCCGGCGAATGTTTGCCCCGACGCGGATCTCCTGCGATGATTCGGGCACGTTACGCCAAACCACGAGGAAGCCCAATGGAACGCATCACCATATCCCTGGACGAGGAGCTGATCGGCCAGTTTGAGGAGTACCTTAAACGGCGCAGCTACAAGAACCGCTCCGAGGCGATCCGGGATATGATCCGCGACACCCTGGAGGCGGACCGCATGGCACATGCCGCCAGCGGTCACTGTGTCGGCACCCTCAGCTATGTGTTCAACCACGAAGAGCGGGAGTTGGCCCGGCGCCTGACCCACGCGCACCACCACCATCACGATGTCTCGGTCTCCACCCTGCATGTCCATCTGGATCATGAGAACTGCCTGGAGGCGGTCGTGGTCAGCGGCCCTACCCGGCAGGTGGAGGAGTTTGCCAACGCGGTCATCACCCAGCCGGGCGTGCGCCACGGCAAGCTCAACCTGATCCCGGTGGAGGTGGAGCAGGAGCACCACCACCACGGCGGCGGCGCCCACAAACACAGCCATACCCACCCGCAGACCTGAGTCACCGGGTTAACTCCCCGGCTTGGCCCGGGGGACTCGTCAGGTTTGACCTATGCATGGTTTGAGTGCCTCTGGATAACTGATGGCAAATGGACTCTCGCCAAGACGCCAAGAGCGCAAAGATTAAAGGAAGGAATCGGTTTTCCTTGGCGTGCTTGGCGTATTGGCGAGATCAAAGATCATTGTCCGGTTCGAGCCTGGGAAGGAGCCGTGGAGAAGAAGGGTTGTACAGTCGGCTCGGATGGTCCCCCGAGCGGTTCAGGATGTTGCGACACCGTTGAGGCCCTCAACCTGTAAGTGCCTAGTGTTCACGGGCCAATTGTATTACAAATTATTTTTTTGTAATATCGCTTAACCGACCCGGGCACCACAGCAGGATCACCCGGCCATTTTTTCACCGGAGTCCGCGGATGTTTAAACGGCTTACCCGATATCTGGCGACAGCGTTCTGCCTGCTACCCGCCCTTGCCGCCGCCCACTTTCAGACCCTGATCCCCTCCCATGAGCTGCTCCATGAAGGCACCCCCCGCCTTGTGCAGCTGGATTTGCGCTTCACTCACCCGATGCTGGGCGGTCCGACCATGCACATGGGACAGCCGTTGCGGTTCGGCGTGCTGGGCCCCGAGGGCGACCGGGACCTGCGTGACGCCCTCTCCACCTATCAGGTGGATGGCCAGACCGCCTATCGGGCCGAATACCGCGTCACCCGCCCCGGCGACCACCTCTTCTACCTGCAGCCCGCCCCTTACTGGGAGCCGGCCGAGGGGAAAATGATCGAACACTTCACCAAGGTGGTGGTGGACGCCTTCGCCGGTGAGCCGGGCTGGGACCGGCTGGTGGGGTTTCCGGTCGAGATCGAGCCGCTGACCCGCCCCTACGGGCTCTGGACCGGTAACCTGTTCCAGGGCGTGGTGCGACGGGATGGTGAGCCGGTGCCCTTTGCCCAGGTGGAGATCGCGTGGCTGAACGACGGCAGCATCACCCCCCCGGCGGATGCCTATGTCACCCAGGTGACCAAGGCCGACGCCAACGGCACCTTCAGTTATGCGCTTCCGCGCGCCGGTTGGTGGGGCTTCGCCGCGCTGCTGGAAGGTCCGGAAAAGCTGCGCAATCCCGCCGGCGAAGCCGTACCGGTGGAACAGGGGGCGCTGATCTGGATCCGCGCCCGTGACATGCAATGACGCCAATAGAATGATTAGTAGAATGAGGAGCCACGGCCATCGCCCATATCCCTGACGGTGTACTCTCCGCACCGGTACTGATCAGCGGTGCCGCCGCCACCACCTGCCTGCTGGCGGTGGCGATCCGGCGGCTCGATTTCGACCGCATCCCCCAGGCGGCGGTGCTCTCGGCCGCCTTCTTTATTGCCTCGCTGGTCTCGGTCCCGGTAGGCCCGAGCAGCGTGCACCTGATCCTGAACGGACTGATGGGGCTGATCCTGGGCTGGGCGGCGGTGCCGGCGATCCTGGTGGCCCTGCTCATGCAGGCGGTGTTTTTCGGCTACGGCGGCCTGCTGGTGCTCGGCGTCAACACCCTGAACATCGCCCTGCCGGCGCTGCTCTGCGCCGGCCTGCTGGGTCCGGCGCTCAGGCGCTCCAGCGGCAGGGCCAGCCTGGCTTGGGGGGCGGCCAGCGGCGCCCTGGGCGTCGTGCTGACCGGCACCCTGGTCAGTCTCAGCCTGGGCCTGAGCAGCAGCGATTATCTGCCGGCGGCCAAGGTGGTACTGGCCACCTATGCCCCGCTGATGGTGGCCGAGGCCGCGGTCACCGGCTTCACCCTGGCGTTCCTCCTCAAGGTGGCGCCGGAACTGATCACCCTGCAGGAGTAAACCGATGCCCCGCCTGCATCTAATAATAATCCCGCTCCTGCTGTTGCACGGCAGCGCCGAGGCGCACCTGCTGAAGCTGTTTGCCTATGTGGAGGGGCCGAACATCCACGGTTCGGTCTACTTCGCCGGCGGCGCCGAGGCGGCCGGCGCGGTCGTCACCGTCAGCGACACCGTCAGCGATCCGGGCGGCCAGCCGCTGGCGACACTAAAAACCGACCCCCAGGGCGCCTTCAGCTATACCCCGGCGAACGCGGGGGAGTACCGACTCCGGGCCGACACCGGTGACGGCCACCAGGCGGAGTGGCTGATCCGCGCAGCGGAGTTCGGCCCGACCGGCCCTGACGCCGCGATTTCAGCCGGGACCGGGAGCCGGCCGACGGCTACCGATCAAACGGGCCTGGTTGACCGACAATTGGCGGACCGACAGCTGATGGCGCTGGTCGAGCAGGCGCTGGCGCGCCAGATCGGCCCGCTACGCGCGGCGCTGCAGCGTAGCGACGAGCGGGCGCGGCTGAGCGACATCCTCGGCGGTATCGGCTTTATCTTCGGTCTGGCCGGGATCGCCCTGTGGTGGCGCGGCCGCCGGGGTGGACCGGGCGGCGGACCAAAAAAATGATGCAGCTGACCCTCGGCCAGGAAAACGCCCAAGGAGGCTGGCTCAGCCAGTTCGACCCGCGCCTGCGCCTGATCGCGGCCCTGCTATTCGCCCTGGCCGTGGTCTCACTGCAGCGCCTCCCCCTGCTGTTGACGGCCTTGCTGCTGGCGCTGCTGCTGGCGTGGCGGGTCGGCCTGAGCGGCCCGCTGCTGCGCAAGCGGCTGCTGGCCATGGAGGGTTTCATGATCGTGCTGCTGGTGATGCTGCCTTTCTCGGTGCCGGGAGAGAGTTGGTTGACCCTGGGGCCGTTCAGCGCCAGCTTTGAGGGACTGCAGCGGGCCCTGGAGATCGTGCTCAGGGCCAACGCCGTGGTCATTCTGCTGATGGCGCTGATCGGCACCCTGGAGCCGGTGGTCCTGGGACATGCCCTGGGACAGCTGCGCCTGCCGCAGAAACTGATCCACCTGTTCCTGTTCACCGTGCGCTACATCGGCGTGCTGTTCGACGAGTACCAGACCCTGCGCCTGGCGATGCGCGCCCGCGCCTTTGTCGCCGGCAGCAACCGCCACACCTGGCGCAGCCTCGGCTGGCTGCTGGGCATGCTGCTGGTGCGCAGCCTGGAGCGCTCGCGGCGGATCCTCGCCGCCATGAAGTGCCGCGGCTTCAGCGGCCGCTTCTACCTGGTCAACCCGAACGTCTGGCGCCACCGCGACACCCTGGGGCTGTTCGCCGCGGGCGGAATCGCCGCTATCCTGTTACTGCTGGAGCAGACCCTATGAATGAAATCCTGATCAGCCTGCAGGATATCGCCTTCGGCTACCCGGCCCATCCGGTGCTCTCCGCGGTCAACTTCCATCTGCACCCCGGTGAGCGGGTCGCCCTGCTGGGAGAGAACGGCGCCGGCAAAACCACCCTGCTGCAACTGATGGTGGGCCTGCACAAACCCAGCGCCGGGCGCATCCACGCCTTCGGCCGGGAACGCCGTAGCGAGCAGGAGTTTCGCGAAGTGCGCGCCCGGGCCGGGCTGCTGTTCCAGGATGCCGACGACCAGCTGTTCTGCCCCACGGTGCTGGAGGATGTAATCTTCGGCCCGCTGAACCTGGGCCGCAGCGAGACCGAGGCGCGGGAGATCGCCGAACAGGTGCTGGACTCCCTGGGGCTCTCCCGTTATGCCGAGCGAGTCACCCACAAGCTCTCGGGCGGCGAAAAGCGCATGGTCGCACTGGCCACGGTGCTGGCCATGCAGCCGCAGGTGCTGCTGATGGATGAGCCGACCAACGGACTGGACGAAAAGGCCGAACAGCGCCTGCTGGAACACCTGGAGTCCCTGCCCCAGGCGATGGTGTTCGTCTCCCACGACCGCAAACTGGTGGAGCGGCTGGCCACCCGGGCGGTGCTGATCCAGGACGGCACCCTGGTCGAAGGCATCATGCACCGTCATCCCCATCTGCACACCCATTCGCACCTGCATGTCCACGCCGCCGGTATCGACGCCGGGCATGAGCATGACGCAAAGGTGCCGGAACACAAACACTCCCATGGCGAGGAGTGACAACCGCGCTATAAGCCTGCTATCTGCCTTGTAACTCAAGTTTCTGAGTTCATTTCACAAAGCTTAATCGCTGAATTTGTAGGGTGTATAAGCATCAGCGCATGCCATCCTCAGGTCCGTAAACGGTACATTCATGTACCACTCCTCACCATGATTCGGATGCGGTGGATGCGCAAGCTTATCCACCCTACAAGTCCTGCGAACTCCGGAACTTGAGTTGGTAAGTAGATCTCTGGATGAGATCAGATCCTGCCATTGAGCTCGCGTTTACCGCTCCACTCCAAGGCGGCGATAACACCGCGCAATTCGGCCAGACCCCGCATACGTCCAATCAATGAATATCCAGGATGGGCACCTCTTTCGATATCCGACAAGAGATCGTGCCCGTGATCGGGACGGAAGGGAATCTCCGCGTCTTCCAGTCCCGCTTCTCGCCGACGCGTCTCCTCCTCCAGAAGCACATGGATAAGGGACACCATGTCGGTACCGCCATTCAAATGGGCCGCCTCTTCAAAGCTTCCTGATTGGTCCGGGTCATGCCGGATATTCCTCAGGTGTGCGAAATGAATGCGATCCGCGAATCGTGCGGCGATTGCCGGGATATCATTCTCGGGACCGGCGCCAAGAGAACCTGCGCATAAGGTCAGACCGTTGGCCCGTGCTGGAACCGCATCCATGATCCAGGCAATATCCGCCTCACAGGAGACGATGCGCGATAACCCGAGAATATCCCGGGGCGGATCATCCGGATGCACACACAAACGCATGCCGAGCTCTTCGGCAGTGGGCACCACCTCATTAAGGAAGCGGCGGAAATTGCTCCTCAGTTCGTCGCGCCCAATACCCTCGTAACGACGCAAGGCGGTTCTCAAACCCGTCACACTATAGCGATCATAGGCCCCGGGAAGACCGGACATGATGGCGTGCAACAAGGCGGCCTGGTCCTCCGCGGTCGCTGTCCTGAACCACTCTCCGCCTTGCTCAACCACCGCTTCCGGATAGTCGTTCACCGCGTCCTTCCGACCCAGCATATGAATCTCAAAAGCCGCCATGCGTGGCGCATCGAAACGCAGACAGGCACCACCCCGTGCCACGGGCGCCGCAAGATCCGTGCGCGTCCAATCGATCAGTGGCATAAAGTTGTAGCAAATGGTCTTGATACCTTCCGAGGCCAGGTTGCTCATGGACTGCCGGTAATTGGCGAACAGTCGTTCAAGATCGCCTTCGCCGCGCTTGATGTCTTCGTGGACGGACAGACTCTCCACCATCACCCACTCAAAGCCGGCCTCGACAATCTGCGCATTCCGCTTGGCGATTGCGGCACGCTCCCAGACCTCGCCATAGGGTATATCATGAAGCGCGGTGACAATCCCCAGTGCGCCCGTCTGCGCGATCTCCGGTAACGAAATGCGATCAAGTTCCCCATACCAGCGCCAGCTTTCCTTCATGAAAGTTCCTCCACCGCGCCACGCGCACCCAGAGTCATGAGCCGTTCATAGGCTGCACAGATCCCGGGTTCCAATGCCCTGGTGAGATCTTCTGAAAATATTTCCCGAACGGCCAAGAGTCTGCGTGCCTTATCGACCCCTACAGCCAAATCCGACTGTTCTCTGAGGTACACGGCCAGGGGATCCTTGACCTGGATAGGGTGACCCGTTTCGTCGATGCCGCCCACATAGCGCATCCAACCCGCGACTGCCAGATTCAATCCCGGAGCGGGCCTCCCCGTGGTGTAATTCTGCCATAGGGTACCCAATATGCGCTGGGGGAGTTTCTGGCTTCCGTCCATGGCGATCTGCCATGTGCGATGCTGGATTGCCGGGTTGGCGTATCGCGCGAACAGGGCCTCGGTATAGGCCAGGATGTCCGCGCCGGGCGGCGGCGTCAATGCGGGGATAATCTCATGGGTCCATAACTGATTCACATAGCGTGCGAAAACAGGATCGGCCACGGTGTCGGCGATTGTCTCGTGCCCCGCCAGATAACCCAGGTAGGCCAATGCCGAATGGGTGCCGTTGAGGCAACGAAGTTTCATCTGTTCATAGGGCGTCACGTCATCCACCAGGGTAACGCCCACGGCGCCCAGGTCGGGCCTGAGGCCATCGACAAAATCATCCTCGACCACCCACTGGCGGAAAGGTTCGTGCACCACGGGCGCAGCATCCCGGTACCCGGTGAGGGAGGCTGCGTCCTCGATTTCCTTCGGCTTGATAGCGGGTACAATGCGATCGACCATGGTCGCCGGAAAACGCCCCTCCAGCGCAATCCAGTCAGCCAGCCCGGGGTCGATCATACGGGCCAGTTGCAAAACCACGCCCCGCACCAGGCGGCCGTTTTCCGGCAGATTGTCACAGGTCAACACGGTAAAGGGGCGCAACCCGGCCCTACGCCGTGCCGCCAGGGCTCTAACCAGGAAACCGGGCGCGGAGTACGGCACCGCTGACCTGCTGTCATGGATAATGTCGGGATGATCAACATTCAAATGCCCGGTCGACGGTTCATAACAATAACCCTTTTCGGTAACCGTCAGGGTGACAATCCGCACCTTCGGATCCGACATCAATGCAAGCACCCTTTCGGGGTTCTCCCGGGAGACAAGGCAATCCTCAATGACATTGACCACCTGCGCCCGGGTGCCTTCAGGGCCACGTTCGAGCGCGGTGTAGGCAAAGCTTTGGGGAGCCAATGCGTCACGCGTTGCCGGAGACTGGAGAGAGACGCCGACAATCCCCCAATCGCCACCAGAGGCGGCCATTGCCTCTGCCACGTAAAGGGCACCATGGGCGCGAAAGAAAGCACCGAGACCGAGGTGAACCATACCCACGCCGGGGCGCGGAGTATTGGGACGGGACAGACGTGGCAGATTAGTAGGCAAGCCATCCACCATCGACATTGAGCACGGCACCATGAATATAGCGGGCAGCCTGGGAGCAAAGAAAAGCCGCCGCACCACCGATATCCTCCGCCTCACCCCAGCGTCCTGCCGGGATACGACTGAGGATGGCCGCAGAGCGTGCCGTATCGTTGCGAAGGGCCTCGGTATTGTTGGTGACGATGTATCCTGGCGCGATGGCGTTAACGTTGATGCCGCGCGCCGCCCATTCATTGGCCAGGGACTTGGTGATGCCCGCTACCCCGTGCTTCGAGGCTGTATAGGCAGGCACGCGGATACCCCCCTGAAAGCTCAGAAGCGAGGCAATATTGACGATCGAGCCGGTCCCGCCGGTGGCAAATATTTCACGCGCAAAGGCCTGGCAGGTAAAGAACAGCGCCTTGAGGTTCACATTCAAAACCGCATCCCAGTCGGTTTCCGAATAGTCCACACTGTCGCAGCGCCGAATGATCCCGGCATTATTCACCAGGATCGAGAAACCCTGATCCGCGAAAACCCCCTCCGCTGCCATCGGATTGTCGAAATCGAGACAAAGGCATTCAGCCCTGCCACCCTTTTCCCGGATTATGCCCACCGTTTCGTCACAGGCACGACGGCCGGCGCAAACCACTTGCGCACCTTGCCCAGCAAGTGCCACGGCCACGGCCTGACCGATTCCGGTATTGGCGCCGGTGACCAGGGCGCGGCGCCCGGACAAATCAAAAAGAGCGCTCATCGCAAATCACCCGGCTGCACGAAATCCATATCCGTGTAATCCACATTATCTCCCGCCATCGCCCAGATAAAGGTGTAGCCCGCGGTCCCGGCACCCGAATGCAAAGACCAGGGAGGAGAGATCGCCGCCTCTTCGTTGGCCACCAGCAAATGGCGCGTCTCGGTGGGCTCGCCCATGAGATGCAACACACGCGCTTCGGGGGAGAGGTTGAAATAGAGATAGGCTTCGATACGACGGTCATGGGTGTGCGCCGGCATGGTGTTCCAGACGGAGCCATCCTCCAGGGTTGTATAACCAAGGATGAGTTGGCAACTCTCCATCACCTCGGGATGAATGAACTGGTTGATCGTCCGCTTGTTCGAGGTTTCCAGCGAACCGAGTTTGACCACAGCGCTGTCGGCAAGTCGAATGAGTCGGCTGGGAAAGGTGACATGGGCGGGTGCCGAGGTGATATAAAATCGTCCTGCACCGGCAAAGGTGACCGGCCCGGCACCCTTCCCCAGATAAAGCACATCGCCCCGCTCCATGGCCCAGCTTTCACTGGCCGTCGAAACGGTCCCCGTTTCGCCAATATTGACGATGCCCATCTCCCGCCGATCAAGGAATCCGGGGGTACCGCTTTGCGCCACATGATCGAGGATCAGGGGCTTCCCCGCGGGTACCGCACCTCCCAGGACAAAACGTTCGTAATGGGTATAGACCAGACGAATCTCCCCATCCACAAATAGCCCTTCGGCAAGAAAATGCTTGCGAAGCGCTTCCGTATCCATGGTGCGTGCGTGCTCGGCATGAACCGCATAGCGGGTTTCAACATTCAACATGTTCATTCCTTCTATAAAAAGTCATCGCGTCGGGGGGTGAAGGTGTCGATAAGTGTGCCGGATTCCAGACACTGGCAACCATGTACCGCTTCGGAGGGCACAATAAGACTGTCACCGGGCTCCAGGGTAAGCGTCTCGCCATCCACGCTAAAAAGAAACCGACCCGATTGGACATAGGTCGACTGGACATGGGGGTGTTGGTGCAAAGCGCCCACCGCATCCTTCTGGAAGCCGAACGCCACCACCATCAGTTCTGGCTGCTGACTCAGCACTTGACGAGTGACACCTGGATCGGCCTCAACAAGGGGATAAGCATTCATGCAATGAACCTCCGTCATCAATGAAACAGGGCCGGTATGGCAAGCGACAGGGCGGGTATATAGGTGACCAGAATCAGCGTTGCAAAAGCGGCGAAATAGAAGGGACCGATCGTACGTACCGCCTCCCATACCGTGATCTTTCCAACAGCACACCCCACGAATAGCACCGAACCAACGGGCGGGGTACAGAGTCCGATACCGAGATTCAGGATCAGAATCACCCCGAAGTGGACCGGATCAACCCCGAATGCCAGTGCGACCGGCAGGAAGATCGGCGTGGTGATGACGATTAGGGGTGACATATCCATGAATGTCCCGAGGATTAGCAGCGCCACGTTGATCAACAACATGATAACCAGTGGATCGTCCGACACATTGCGCATGACCTCAACCAGGGAGGCAGGGACGTGAAGATAGGCCAAAAGCCAACCGAATGATGCCGCAGAGCCGATCACCAACAGTACCATCGCGGTGGTGCGAACCGCGGCCATGCCTGCTTCCACGAAGCCTTTCCAGTCCAGGAAACGGTAGATGAGCACCGTGACAAAAATGGCGTAGACCACTGCGATACAGGAGCTTTCCGACGCCGTAAAGACACCTGAACGCACACCGCCAAATATGATCCCGATCAACAGGAGTCCTGGAAATGCATTGATAAAGAGACGCTGGACAACTCCCCAGCCCTTGAAGGTGTCCAATGGATAGTCGCGCTTTTTCGCGACCCACCAAGCGGCAATCATAAGCGAAATGCCCAGTATAATGCCGGGCAGAATCCCGGCAGTGAACAGATCGGCAATGGAGATTCTGCCGCCTGCGGCAATCGAATAGATAATCATGTTGTGCGATGGCGGGATCAACAGTGCAATAATGGCCGAGGTAACCGTTATGTTCACACCATAGTCCGCGTCATAACCCCGCTCTTTCATTTGCGGAATCATCAGGCCACCGATGGCGGATGCATCTGCGGCCGCTGAACCGGAAATACCGCCAAACAGCAGTGACGCGGAGATATTGACCTGACCTAAACCACCACGAAAATGTCCCACCAGGGAGCCTGCCACGGCAATTAAGCGGCGGGCAATATCACCGCGCACCATCAGTTCGCCGGCAAAAATGAAAAAGGGAATTGCCATCAACGCGAACACCGACACACCGGAATTAAGACGCTGAAAAACCACGACGGGCGGTAATCCGAGGTAGATAATGGTTGCCAGGCTGGCGGCGCCCAGACAAAAGGCCACGGGGGTGCCGATCAACAGCAGGAATATAAAGGTCCCAAAGAGAATCCAGAGTTCCAAGTTTTACTCCTCCAGTACCGTTTCGCCAAATCGTGCCGTTGGCAAACCGGCAAAACGCCGGACAATCCGCTCTATGGAAAAAATAACCAATAACACGCCACCGGCGATTATCGGAATAAAATCGAAGGCGCCGGATATCCCTAATGAGGGAAGCGCGTTGTTTGCCGTTTTTGCGGCAAGCTCCGTACCAAACCACATCATGCACCCACCGAACCCGACAACGACGCCGTCGGAAATCGAGTGCAACCATCCACACACCTTGGCCGGCAGGAAGTACAACAGGACATCAAATGACAGGTGGTAACCCTCACGGACCCCGACTGCAGCACCGAGGAAAATGAACCAGCCCATAATCATGACGGCCGCCGGTTCCGACCAGGCGAGGCTATCATTCAACAGATACCGGAAGACCACCTGGGCAGCGATGATTGCGGTCATCAGGACAAGTCCAGCGACGGACAGCCAAAGAGCGATACGGGCGACCCAACTCGTCACTCTCGCGACAAACAGCATATTGTCCAGCATGGGACTCTCCAAGAAATTTAATGGTGGAGCACGCCCCTGGGCGTGCCAAGTGCGTGCTCAACCATCCGGGTCTCTATTCTGTTGCCTGAATGCGGGCGACCAGATCTTTCAATGTAGGTGAGGTCAAATACTTGTCGTAGACCGGTTTCATTGCGTCGATGAAGGGGGTCTTATCGATATCGGTGATGATCTGCGCGCCCGCGCTGCGTACCTTGGCTTCAGATTTCGCCTCTCGCTCGGCCCAAAGCTTGCGCATCACCGGTACGGAATCCTTTGCTGCCTGACGCACCGCTTTCTGGTCTTCAGGGCTCAACTTTTCCCAGCTCCTCTTCGACATGACCAGAACCTCAGGTACGATCAAGTGCTCATCAAGGGTGTAGTATTTTGCCACTTCGAAGTGGCCGGAACTTTCGTAGGATGGCCAGTTGTTCTCCGCACCATCGATGACACCGGTCTGAATCGACGAATAGACTTCACCATAGGGCATGGGGGTCGCGTTCGCACCCACGGCAGAGACCATGTCAACAAACAGATCCGACTGCATGACACGAAACTTCATTCCCTTAAGGTCCGCCATGCTCTTGATCGGACGGTCACTGTTGTAGAAGCTGCGTGACCCGCCGTCGTAGAAGGCCAATCCAATCAGATCATGGTCAGAAAAGGCGTCTTTGATTTGATCGCCAATCGGACCATCCATGACGCGGTGCATATGACCGACAGAACGGAAAATGTACGGCAGGGAGGGAATCTGGGTCTCCTCGATAATATTGTTGAATGGGCCAAGACTCACCCGGTTGAAGTCGATTACACCAAATTGTGTCTGTTCAATGGTGTCTTTCTCCTGACCCAACTGTGCAGAGTGGAAGACCTCGATACAAAGACGACCATTGGTGCGTTCTTCCAACATAGCGCCCATGGCCTTCACGGCTGCAACGGTCGGATAACCGTCGGGATGCGTGTCGGAAGATTTCAGGGTGATTTCGCAGGCTTGCGCACCCGTCATCATTGCAGCGCCTGCCAAGAAAGCGGTTGCCAGCGTTTTATACATTGTCATTGTTCCATTCCTCCTAATTCAAAGAATACACGGGGTGATCAAAGGCGATACGCTTTCTTGACCAATCCGTATGTGAGGTCGTGAATGACCTCAAATGCCTCGTCTTCCGCCAGTCTCCCGGAGGCGACCAATGTGGCGAGGTATGCGCAATCCACGCGACGCGCAACATCATGACGTGCGGGGATAGAACAAAATGCGCGGGTGTCGTCATTGAAACCGACGGTGTTATAGAAACCCGCTGTTTCGGTGGTGGCTTCCCGAAATCGGCGCATGCCCTCCGGGCTATCGAAGAACCACCATGCCGGCCCCAGCCGCAGGGCCGGATAGGCCCCCGCCAACGGAGCCAATTCTCTTGAAACCGTCGTCTCATCCAGCGTAAACAGAATGATTGTGAGACGGGGATCCGTACCAACCGCCTGCAACAGGGGGCTTAGCGCACGCACGTAGTCGGTGCGGGTCGGAATATCGAATCCCTTGTCACGACCGAATCGTGCCGCAATTTCTGATGAGTGATTGCGGAAACTACCGGGGTGGATTTGCAAAACCAAGCCGTCGTCGATGCTCATGCGCGCCATTTCGGTGAGCATTTGGCCGCGGAAGCGATCGGCTTCCTCCGCCGAACAGCGACCGGCGAGCGCCCTGGCAAACAGACGCGATGCCTCTTCGCTCGGCAAATCCTCGGTCCGTGCGGTGGGATGTCCATGATCTGTCGAGGTCGCGCCAAACTCTTTAAAAAACTGGCGCCGGACCCGATGGGCAGCCAGATAGCCCGCCCAGGTCGCTGTATCCTCGCCGGTAATCTCACCAAACCGTGCGACATTGTCAGCGAAACCCTCAAACTCCGGATCGACAACCGGATCCGGACGGTATGCGGTGATCACCCGCCCGCTCCATCCGCTTGAGCGGATCGCAGCATGCCAGCGCAGATCATCCAGTGGGCTCTCGGTGGTGGACAATACCTCTATACCGAAGCGTTCGAACAGGGAACGCGGCTGGAATTCCGGGCGAACAAGGCAATCGGCGATGTGATCGTAGGCCGCATCGGCCGTAGCCTCCGACAACCGAACAGACAGACCGAAAACCTCGTGGAAGGCGTGATCCAGCCACAGGCGTGAGGGCGTCCCCCTCAGCAGATGAAAATGCCTGGCAAACAAACGCCAGATCTTGCGGCCATCGGTTTCGGTCTTGCCGCCATCCACCCGCGGTACGCCCAACTGCTCAAGGGGTACGCCTTGTGAAAACAGCATCCGGAACACATAGTGATCCGGTGTCACAAACAACTGTGCCGGATCAGGAAAGGGTTCGTTCTCAGCGAACCAACGCGCGTCGGTATGGCCATGAGGACTAATGATAGGCAACGCCTTGACTGTGTCATACAGGGCACGCCCCAACATCCGGGCAACCCCGGACAGCGGCAGTAACCGGTCTGGATTAAGATCCATGTATCCTCTCTTTGCGTGGCTTTGCGCCACGGCTGCTGTTAAATTAGTCTTTACTAATAGACACTAGTCGACTAGTATGCTAGTATGCCTTTTACACAGAGTCAAGGAATTACCGTGTCGAAAAATTCTATTCTGGGTCAGATGACCCCAAATTATCTCGAACGCCCCACGATCTCCGATCAAGTGTTCGATGAGCTTTACCAACGGGTCATTTCACTGGAAATGCCGCCGGGAACCAAGATATCCGAGTCGGAAGTGGCAAAGGCGCTCGGGGTATCACGACAGCCCGTTCGAGATGCCTTTTATCGGCTGTCCAAGTTGGGTTTTCTGCTGATTCGCCCGCAACGGGTGACCACGGTCAGCATGATTTCAGAGCAGGATGTCTTCCAGGCGCGATTTATCCGAACCGCTCTGGAAATCGAAACCGTGCGGCTGGCCTGTGAAAAACTCAGGGATGAGGATATGGATACCCTGGAACAGATCCTCGACCAGCAGTTGGCCGCCGTTGAAAAGAGTGACAAGCTGGGATTCCACGCCCTTGACGACCTGTTCCACAAAAAAATCTGCGAACTGGCTGGCGTCGGGTTTGTATGGAATCTCATTCAGGAGCACAAAGCCCACATGGACAGGGTCCGGTACCTCTCCCTCTCCTTCGCGAGCCATCGTGCCTACGAAGACCATATCAAGTTGTTCAAGATGATCCGGGCCCGGGATTCCGAAAACGCGGTGAAACAGATGCGCAATCACCTCTCCACCATTCTTGAACATTTCAAGCGCATTCGCACCGAAAACGAGACCTACTTTGCGACTGAAGAGTAGGCTGCGCTGCGGGGTTTGATACGAATTTTTTAGCGTTCTGACTCAATTTGAGGGACGGCATGACTCAATATCTCAAGATCGACCCTGCTGATACCGTTGCGGTCGCACTGGAACCCCTGGTAATGGGGACAGTGATGGACGACTTGAACCTGACATTGAGCGAAGATATTCCCCTGGGCCACAAATTCGCCCTGTGCGACCACCGCGAAGGTGACAAGGTCATCAAATACGGGGGGGTTATCGGCCAGGCGCACGAACCGATCAAGCCGGGAGCCCATGTCCATGTTCATAACATCAGGACCACCCTCGTCGGGGCCAGGAATTATCTCTACAACGGTCCAATCAACCGGGTTTCAGACTCCCCGAACAGGAAACCACTCACCTTTCAGGCTTTTGTTCGCGCCAATGGCGAAATCGGGATCCGCAACGATATCTGGATCATTCCCCTGGTCGGCTGTATCAATGGCTTGGGACGCAACGCTGCCCGACGGTTTGAAGCGATGGATCTTCTGCCACAAGGGTCCCGGGTAATGGTCCTTGAGCATCCCTATGGGTGCTCCCAACTGGGCGATGACCTGGATAACACCCGCGCCATCCTTCAAGCCCTGGCCGTTCACCCCAATGCGGGCGGTGTGTTGATCATGGGGTTGGGATGTGAAAGCAACACCGAAGCGCTTTTCAGATCCGGCTTTAATCCGCCCGATCCGCAACGTCTGAGATACCTGGTCAATCAGGAGGTGGAGGACGAGATGGAGGCTGCCCTCGAACAGCTGTGCGCACTGGCCAAAAACATCCGCCGGGATAGCCGCGAGCCGGTCGCCATAAACAGGCTCCGCGTAGGCCTGAAATGTGGAGGATCAGATGGATTCTCCGGGATTACGGCCAATCCCCTGCTCGGTGCATTCTCAGATTGGCTATGCGACCTGGGTGGGACGACGGTTCTGACGGAGGTGCCGGAAATGTTCGGTGCCGAACATCTGCTGATGGAGCGCGCCGAAAGTCGCGCGGTGTTCAATGATATTGAACGTCTCATTAATGATTTCAAGGCTTACTTCGTCACCCACAATCAGCCGATATACGAAAACCCCTCGCCGGGAAACAAGGATGGCGGCATCAGTACACTGGAGGAGAAATCGCTGGGTTGCACGCAAAAATCCGGGCATGCTCCCATCCGTGACGTAATCCGCTATGCGGAGCGCATTCGCAAACCGGGATTGACCTTGTTGGAGGCGCCCGGAAACGACGGTGTCGCGGTAACCGCCCTGGCCGCCGCGGGTTGCCATCTCGAACTCTTCACCACGGGTCGCGGGACGCCCCTGGGCGGTGTGGTTCCCACGATGAAAATAGCAACCAACACGCCGCTATACAAAAGAAAGCCCCATTGGCTGGATTTTAACGCCGGTCCGATAGCGGAGGGGGGCATTTCCATAGACGATCTGTTACCACCATTCATCGATGCCATCCTCGGCATTGCGGAGGGAAAGCCGACCCGCAACGAACTCAATGATCTCCATGACATGGTCATTTTCAAGTCGGGTGTGACCCTCTGAGTCCTCCGACAGATGAAACTGACTTTTGCACCCTGATCAGGTTAGATCCGACAGACCTGGAGCACAGCCATGACCACACTCCTCCCGACCACAGCTCCGAGACGTCGTGATTGCCGGCTCAGTGACCCGGAACGATGAGCCAAGCCATGAACATCGCGTGTATTGGAGAGTGCATGATCGAGGTCGCCGGAACCCTGGCGCAAGGGGATCAGGCACGCCTTGGCTTTGGCGGCGACACGTTGAACACGGCCATCTACATGGCCAGGCTGCTGGGAGATCATAAGGGCAGCGTTGAATATGTCACCCTGTTAGGTGACGATCCTTACAGTGACTCAATGCTTGAGGCCTGGGAAATGGAAGGCCTGGGTTGTCGACTTGTCGAGCGATGTGCGGGCCGCGAGGCGGGCCTGTACACCATACATGTGGATAAAAAGGGTGAGCGCAGCTTTCGGTACTGGCGCCAATTCGCACCGGTGCGTGAATTGTTCGAAGGAGAGGCGGGCAACCGACGGCTTGACCATCTAGCCCGATTCGATGCCATTTTCTTTTCGGGGATTACGCTGGCTGTGCTGTTTGAAGAGAGCCGCAATCGCCTTCTCGACCTGGCCCAACAGATGAAGTCCAGCGGCCGTATGGTGGTTTTTGACACCAATTACCGGGAGCAACTATGGGCAGGATCCGACGCCCGGAGGGTAAACCTCCAGGCATTGAAAGCCGCCACCATCGCCCTGCCCTCGTCAGAAGACCTGGCAGGGATCTTCGGCCATCAAAGGCAGGGCTGGGCAAGCTTCCTGGAGAATTGCGCCATTCCTGAAATCGTATTAAAGCACGGCGGCGAGCCGATCGATCTCCTCTATGAGGGGGCCTGGCATAGCGTGATCCTGGAAAAAATTTCACGCATGGTCGATACGACGGCAGCCGGTGATTCGTTCAATGCAGGCTATTTAACGGCCAGAATTCGCGGGCAGACCCCCAAGGCCGCCATTCTTCAGGGCCACGAACTGGCACGTGTGGTCATTGGCCATCCCGGCGCCATCATTCCCCGTTCGGCGATGCCATAACCTTTTCTTCAAGGAGTTCACCATGACAGATTGGGGCGAATTGCTCAAAGAGACCTCCGTTATTCCGGTTCTGGTTATCGACCGGATAGAGGATGCGGTTCCGCTTGCCAGCACCCTGGTCGATGCCGGATTACGGGTCTTGGAAATCACCCTCCGTACCCCTGCATCACGCGAAGCCATCCAAGAGATTTTAAACGGTGTCCCCCAGGCGGTCATCGGAGCCGGTACCGTTTTGGACGCGGATCAATTGAACGAGATGGCCGAACTCGGGGTCCGGTTCGCGGTCAGCCCGGGTCATACCCCAGCCCTTTTGGATGCCGCCCGTGAAACCGGACTACCCTTCTTGCCGGGAGCCCAAACCCTGGCGGAGATACTCTTCGTACGGGAACATGGATTTTACTTCCAGAAGTTTTTCCCGGCTGGGCTGAATGGTGGCACAGCAATGCTAAAATCCATTTCAACCGTTGTTCAGGATGTCAATTTTTGCCCGACAGGTGGCGTCAGTCCAGACAATGCCCATGCCTACCTTTCACTCCCCAATGTCGCCTGTGTGGGTGGCAGTTGGATCGCGCCCCGCGATCTCATTATGGCGGGCAGGTGGGATGAAATTTTCAGCCTGGCAAAGGCGGCCAGGTTACTGAATCCGGGAAATCCCTGAGCAATTAGCCATTCGCCATGCCGGCGGAAGGGCAATAAGTCACTACACCGGGTCGCCGTCAAAAACGTTGATCTACTCGGTTCTGGCATACTGCTTCGCTCTACCGCCCCCATCCCTGGAGACGTGCGGAAAAGCCGGATTGACTCCTAGAAGCCATCCATCGGAAAGCGCTCGAGAGCCGCACCGGCCTCACACACGGTTTTCGCCTGCGCTGCCACCTGCACGCCCATTGTCGTCATGTAGAAGTTCGCCAAGTCCATGAGGCCGCCGAGATACACCGCATCCCCCTCGTTCGAGACCAGCTGCCGTTGTGCCGCCAATGCGGTGCGAGCCAGTTGCCAGCCACCGGCGACGGCACCCAGCATGTGGAGAAAGGGTACGGCGCCGGCCAGTACCTCTGACAGGGACTCGCGGCCATTCGCCAGCACCCAGTGGGCGGCCGTCTCAAGCGCATCCACCATATCCGACAGCACCGATCCCGTGGGATGCAGGTGGTCGTGGGCATATAACGCGCTGCAGGTGGCACGCACATCGGCAATGAGTTCGCGCAGGGTCGCGCCGTCTTCACGCAGGATCTTGCGGCTGATCAGATCATTGGCCTGAATACCCGTCGTACCCTCGTAGATGGTGATGATGCGGGCGTCACGGAACAGCTGGGCAACACCGGTCTCCTCAACAAAGCCCATGCCGCCGAACACCTGGATTGCGTCGTCACACACATCGTTGCCGGTTTCGGTGCACCATCCCTTGGCCACCGGCATGAGCAGATCGACATAGCATCGATATTTGTCCGCCCGGGTGCGGTCCGGATGGCGATGGGCAAAATCAAACCAGCCGGCGGCACTGTACAGCAGCGCACGCATGGCCATGATCCGCGCGCGCATGGACAGCAGCATACGCTTCACGTCCGGGTGATGAAGAATCGGCAGGTCACTCCGGCCGCTCACCACTTCACGCCCCTGCACCCGCTCACCGGCATAGGCCAGCGCCAGTTGGTAGGCACGCTCCGCCAAGCCGAGACCCTGGACACCGACGCCGAACCTTGCCTCGTTCATCATGATGAACATGGTCGCGAGTCCCTGATTGGCTTCACCCACGATCCAGCCCGTCGCTCCCCCCTCATCTCCATAGGACAAGGTACAGGTAGGACTGCCGTGAATGCCCAGCTTGTGCTCGATGGCAATACAGCGGATGTCGTTCTTCGCGCCGGGATTCCCCGCTTCATCCGGTAAATATTTGGGCACCAGGAACAGCGACAGGCCCTTGACGCCGGGCGGCGCATCCGGCAGCCGCGCCAACACCAGATGCACGATGTTGGGTGTCAGGTCATGCTCACCATAGGATATAAATATCTTCTGCCCAAACAGCTTGTAGCTACCGTCGGCCTGCGGTTCGGCACGGCTGCGGGTCGCCGCCAGATCCGAACCCGCCTGGGGCTCGGTCAGGTTCATGGTGCCGGCCCATTCACCACTCACCACCCGGTGGAGCCAGGTTTGCTTCTGCGTTTCACTGGCGGCGATGAGCAGCGCTTCGGCTTGGCCGACATTAAGCTGCGGCAGCATGGCAAAGGCCATGTTGGTGGAGAACCACATCTCCCATACCGGGGTTGCAACTACCTTGGGCAGCCCCTGACCACCAAACTCCGGCGGCAGCGACAGCCCCACCCAACCCGCCTCGCGAAACTGCGCATAGGCCTCCGCCCAGCCATCGGGCGTGATAACCCGGCCATCTGCCAACCGGCAGCCCTGTACATCCCCCTGACGGTTGATGGGCTCAAGCACACCGGCGGCGAACTTGCCTGCCTCTTCGAGGATGGCCGATACCAAGTCGGGCGTGGCATCCTCGTAGCCGGGTAACTCACTGACGGCCGCCAGTCCGGCCAGTTCGGTCAGGATGAAGTTCATGTCCCGCAAGGGGGCGATATATTCGCTCATTAGGCGCTCATCGTTACAACGCAGCTCATGCACAAGGCGATGCCAATGCGATCGATATCGGCCGGAGCCATTGCGCTACCTTGGCGCCAGGCGAATCGCACCATCGAGGCGGATCGTTTCACCATTGAGCATCACGTTGCCGATGATCGACAAAACCAGTGCGGCGAACTCCTCCGGCCGGCCGAGGCGAGGCGGAAAGGGCACCGCCTCACCCAGCGACTGCTGCACCTCGGCCGGCAAGCTGTGCATCATCGGCGTCAGAAACAGCCCCGGGGCGATGGTCATCACACGGATTCCAAATCGGGCCAGCTCACGCGCGATGGGCAAGGTCATGGACACAATGCCGCCCTTGGAGGCCGAGTAGGCGGCCTGCCCCACCTGGCCATCGTAGGCCGCGATGGAGGCGGTGTTAATGATCACGCCACGCTCGCCATCCGACTGCGCCTCGCCCCGCGACATGGCGGCCGCGGCCAGGCGGATCATATTGAATGTACCAATCAGGTTTACCTGGATGGAGCGGGCAAAGTCATCCAGTGGCATCGGCCCCTGCTTGCCCAGCACGCGTCCGGCGTTGCCGATGCCGGCACAATTGACCAGGCCCTGCAATCCGCCAAAGCGAGTTGTCGCCAGCTCCACGGCGGCCTGGGTGTCAGCCGCATCCGCCACGTTGGTGCGAACAAAGTGCGTGCGATCGCCCAACTCCTCCGCCAGTTTCAGGCCCTTCTCCTCATCCAGGTCCGCCATGACCACCCGGGCACCTGCGCCATGCAAGGCACGCACCGTGGCCGCGCCCAGTCCGGATGCGCCACCGCTAACAAGAAAAGTGTTGTCACGAAGTTTCATCAATCGATACCGATTCAGCCGTTTTCCAAAAGAATGGCGACGCCCTGCCCGCCGCCGGCACAGGCCGACGACACGCCGTAGCGAACGTCGGCTTCACCCAATTGGCGCGCCAGGGTATGGGTCAGACGCACACCCGAAACCCCAAGTGGATGACCGATGGCGATGGCGCCTCCGTGAATATTGGTCTTGTCACGATCCAGGCCCAACTCACGCTCACAGGCCAGGTATTGCGCGCCGAAGGCTTCGTTGATTTCAACACGCCCGATATCCTCCGGGGTAATCCCGGCCTTCGCCGCCACGGCGCGGATGGCGGGCGCCGGTCCGATGCCCATGATCTCGGGCGGCACGGCGACGGCCGAGCCGGCCACGATGCGCGCCAGAGGCGTCAAACCATGGGCGCGCACCCAGTCACCGTGCGCGACGATGACAGCGGCAGCGCCATCAACGATGGCCGAACTGTTGCCGCCGGTCTGCACGCCGCCAAAGGCCGGGCGCAGTTTAGCCAGGGTTTCAACGGGGGTGGGACGTACATGACCGTCACGCGCAAGGCACTCCAGGCGGTCCGCCAGGCGAATGCCGCGCGGCTGGTAACCCTCGATCGTCCACTGGGCACTGGTCACCGGGGATACCTCTTCAGCGTACCAACCGGACTCCCAGGCCGCGCAGGCACGCGCAAAGCTCTGGGCGGCATATTGGTCCGTCTCCTCGCGGCTGATGGCGTATCGCCGGGCAAGGTTTTCGGCAGTGTCGCCCATCCCGACACCCGGTGCGGTATCCTGGGTCGCCTCCCACAGGAAATCGCGGAAATCCACCTGTCCCATGCGGAAACCCGCCCGCTGTGTGTAGGACGCTAGCGGATTGCGCGACATGGATTCGGCCCCCACGCACAACACCACGCGCGCCCTGCCCAGGGTGACCTGATCAGCCGCATTGAGGATGGTCTCGAAGCCGGTGCAACAGAGACGCTGCACCAAAAGAGCCGGGACATTGGGATCAACACCAGCGTACAGACCGATATGACGCGGCAGAAAATAGGCGTCAAAACTTGACTGAGCCATATTGCCGGCCACGATGGCGTCCACTTCGCTGGCCGGAATACCGCTGCTTGTGAAAAGCGCGCGCGCGGCACAGATACCCAAGTCGGTAGCTGATGCGTCGCGCAGCGGGCCATTGTAATCGGCAAACGGTGTCCGCTGACCGGCCACCAGCCAGATGTCATCATAGCGGGTTGACTGGGCTGCCGCTTCGCTTGCGGCAAAATCATTATTCACCTTCATGCGCGAGGCCCCTGTCCCTTGCGTTGCAAGAAATCACCGATACGCTCGGTTACCTCCGGACTGGTTTGAGTAAGCGCCGCGGTCAGAGATTCAACGAACAGGCCGTCATCGCTACTCATGTTGTCAATACGGGCAATGGCACTGGCCATCGCCCAGTTGGCCATGGGTGCATTCTCCGCCACACGGGTAGCCAGCAGACGTGCCTTGTCCATGGCTTCGCCAGTACCGACCAGATAGTGGGATAGACCTAAACGCTGGCCCTCTTCGGCCTCCAGGATACGACCGGTCAGCATCATTTCACACATGCGGCCCGCACCAATAGTCCTGGCCACCCGAACAGACGCGCCGCCGCCCACGAAGATGCCGTGCCGTCCTTCGGGCAACTGGTAGATAGTACTCGGCTCGGCCACGCGGATATGCGCGGCAGCCGCCAGCTCCAGGCCACCTCCGATTACCGCGCCATGCAATACGGCAATGACCGGGATGCCGCCATGCTGTACCCGATGAAAAATCCGGTGCCAGGTCTGGCTGTGCTGCATCACGTCGAACGGCTCACGGCGCTGATGTTCAGAGAGATCCAACCCGGCACAGAAGTGCTCACCCTGGCCGCTCAAAATAATGACACGGGTATCTTCCGGGGTGTCCAGCAGGGCCGCCTCCAGTGCCATGAGCAGACGGTCGCTAACCGCATTCCGTTTGCGCGGGCGCGCCAGCTGAATGCTATAGACGACACCGTCACGCGCCGTGGTGACAAATGGTTCAGTCATGATCGATAATTCCTTATAGCTTATTTGGCTGGCGTTTAGCCTGCAGTACAGAGTGTGATTACATTCCTGTTCAACTCGCCCGCGTACAGGGCCTCCACCAGGTCGGCACGGCGGCTGAGCACCATGCGTTGATTGATATAACCCTTGTCGGTTATTTCACCATCCTCCACGGAGGGTGGTTCCGCCATCAAAAGCGCCCGGGTGGCATAGGTGGAAGAGCCACCACCCAACTGCTTGAGGGTCCGCAGGCCGGTCTGAACCCGTTTGACCACCGCGGGATTCGATAGCACCTGTTGCACCGGTGCATCGACCGGCAGTTCCGGACACAAGGTGCGGCACTCGGGAATGTTGGGAAAGATGAGAAAGCCGATCTCATCCCGGTCATGTCCGGTCAACACGATATCCTGTGCCACCGGCTTCATGGTATCGATGGCCGATACACGCAGCGATCCAACGCGCACCCAGGTTCCGGTAAGCAGTTTGAAGTCCTCTCCCACCCGGCCATCGAACAGCAGGCCCTTGGTGGGATGGGACGGATCGACAAACTCCACCGCATCTCCAATCATGTAATAGCCCTCTTCATCAAACGCCTGGGCCGTCACCTCCGGCTGCCGCCAGTAGCCGGGAAATACATTGGGTCCCTTGACGCGCACCTCCATCTTGTCGGCCGAAGGTACCAGCTTGAGCGCCGTTCCCGGTACCGGCACACCGATCACTCCGGGAACACTGGCGTAAAAATGGCAGTCGGAGGCCATGGGAGCCGTCTCGGTCGATCCCCACGCGGAGACCAGCAAAATCTTTTTGCCGGT
Source organism: Sedimenticola hydrogenitrophicus (assembly GCF_029017505.1). Taxonomy (GTDB): domain Bacteria; phylum Pseudomonadota; class Gammaproteobacteria; order Chromatiales; family Chromatiaceae; genus Sedimenticola; species Sedimenticola hydrogenitrophicus_A. The sequence goes on along the minus strand of NZ_JAQGEI010000012.1, from coordinate 77,213 downwards.
AGCCATCTCCGAAAGTTCTTCCAGTGCGATCCACAGATGACGGGGCAACGCCGCACCCGCATAAAAGATGAATTTGAGGTTACGAAAAAAGCTGTTTCTCAAATCCTCATCTGCACGCAATAGCGGAACCAGCATGTCGTATGCACGCGGCACGTTGAAGTAAACGGTGGGTGAGATCTCCTTGAGATTATTAACCGTCTTGCCCAAAAGGGACGGTGCCGGCTTGCCTTCGTCGATATACAGCGTGCCACCCCAGCGCAGTACCATGTTCAGATTGTGATTGCTGCCAAAGGTATGGCTCCAGGGCAACCAGTCGACGAGCACCGGCGGGTCGACCGCCAGGAACGGCCACATCAGCGACTTGGCCATCTGATTGGAGACCATCATACGCTGGGTATTGATGACGGCCTTTGGCGTCCCGACCGAACCCGATGTAAACAGAAACTTGCCGATCGTATCCAGTGTGATGCGATTGAAGGCTGACATCACCGCCGCCTCGTTGGTCGACTCCTCCAACGCGGAGAAGGGCAGTGTGCCGTCGGGGGTCGTACCGCTTGAACCGGCAATCACCACGCCGTTATGCAGGTCGCGTACCGCTTCGATGGCCGGCAGGAATTGTTCCATTGGTTCAGCGAAGATGACCCCTGGCCGGAGCAGATCGATATTGGCCCTGAGTTTCCCGAAATCCCGTGACATCAGTGAATTGCCCGAGGAGATCGCACAGGAAGGCACGCCAATATGCATGGCCGCCAGCATCAGCAATGCATGCTCGATGGAATTGTCGGAAAGAATCACCACCGGCCGCTCGGGAGACAGATTCTGCCCCAGCAGCCAGGTGGCAATGGCGACAACCCGGCGCCTGGCTTCGCCATAGCTGAGCTTCAGCCATTCTCCATCCCTCCCCCGCTGCGCGAGGAACAGGCGATCGGGTGCAGCCTGGGCCCAGCGCTCAAGCCACTCGCCGACACAGCGGTCGTAGTCGTCCGGCAAGGGGATGCCGGAACGTAAAATTCGCGTGCCATCCGAACGGGCCTCAATAAGAACCACCGGTTCGACAAACATGTTGTCAGTTTTATCGTTCATGGCATACCCCCCTTGCTATGGTGTACATCCCCATCTCCTTACATCGGCAACAGCTTATAGCCGCCATTTTCGACCTGGATCAGCACCCGCCCGCGATCATCCATACCGAAATGATCTTCCGCTGTCATGTTGAAAACACCGTGCACACCCACCACACTCTTGTTGTTTTCAAGTGCATCACGCAGGGCCTTGCGGAATTCGGGAGTGCCTGGTCTGGCGGATTCCAACGCCACCAGTGCAGCCGCCTCGATCAACTGACCGGCATCGAAGACATGACCGGCAAAAGAGGAAAAACTACCCGCTCCATACATGGACTCATAGTCCTCGACAAACTGCATGCCCAGCACCTTGGACGGATGGCTGTCGGTAATCTGATCGACTACCACGACTGGACCGATTGGCATTATTGTCCCCTCGGCCGCTGCGCCGGCAACCTTGAGGAATGCCGGATTGGCGGCGGCGTGCGTCTGATAGATTACACCTTTGAAACCACGTTCCTTAAAGGCGGTCTGAGGCAGGGCGGCGGGACTACCCGAGGCAACCACCAGAACCGCGTCGGGACGAGAGGCAATAATCTTGAGCACCTGCCCGCTCACCGATGTGTCGGTGCGATTGAACCGCTCGATGGTTGTAAACTTGATACCCGCGCTCTTCAGCAATGGTTTCATGGCGACCAGCCAGTCCTCCCCGTAGGCATCGGAATAGCCGATGAATCCCAGCGTCTTCACCCCCTTGGACTTCATATCGCCAACCACCGCGCCGGCCATCACGTTGTTATGCTGTGGAGTACGAAACACCCAGACATTTTTCTCTGGAGGAAGATTGATCGGAGCGGCACTTATCTGCGGCGTCCGGCTCTCTACGGCCACTTCCGCAATCGCCAACGACGCGGGTGTGACGGAAGAACCCAGGAGCAAGTCCACCTTCTGCTCGCTCACCAGCTTGCGTGCATTTTTTGTCGCCGCCGACGGATCGGTCGCGTCATCAAGTACAATGTAGTTGATCTTTTCACCCGCCACCAACGCCGGAAGAAATGGAATCGCGTTTTTTTCCGGAATACCCAGTGCCGCGCCTGGCCCGGTGGAAGAGAGGGAAACACCCACATTGATATCCGCGAGGGCCGCCTGGCTGGAGAACAGGGCGACAACCGTACACAGAGCAGCTAGATTTTTTGCTTTCATACCTGATCCTCTTATGCTTCTTTGGCTTAATTTATCCGGCGGACACCTGGCACACCGGCACTGAGTTCCACTGAAGGCTTTCTGCCTCTCTTCTTATCCATTTCTATCCGCCACACAGAACGGGGAATACAGCGGCTGTCTCAGCACGCTGCCAACCTGTCCTGATGTTTTTTACCGAGACCAAGGTAAGTCTCAATGACACGCGGGTCATCGCGCAGCTGGCTCGCCTCACCCTGCATTGCCACTTCCCCCGTTTCCAACACATAACCGTAGTCGGCCACGGCCAGTGCGGCACGGGCATTCTGTTCCACCAACAGGATCGAGACCCCGGATTCGCGAAGCCTACCTATGATGCAGAAGATCTCTCGCGTGATCATGGGGGCCAGGCCCAGGCTTGGCTCGTCCAGCATCAACAGTTTTGGGCCAGCCATCAGTGCTCGACCCACGGCCAACATCTGGCGCTCACCACCGGAGAGAGTCGCTGCCAACTGTCGACGGCGCTCCTTAAGCCGGGGAAAAATGTCATAGACTTCATCCATGGCGCGTTGCAAGTGGCGTTCACCCCGGCGATAGCGATGAAAAGCGCCCAGCTGGAGGTTATCCTGTACGCTCATCCCGCCAAACAGCTCACGCTTCTCCGGCACCAGTACCATGCCGTTGGCCACCATACGTTCCACATCCGGGGTCTTTTCCAGATGGCTGTCGAAATACACCTCCCCGCGAGAGCCGAGTAATCCAATCAGCGCGGAAAGCAGTGTGGTTTTGCCTGCACCGTTTGGCCCTATTACCGTGACTATCTGCCCCTTGCCGACACAGATACTGACGCTACCGAGTGCTTCCACCTTGCCGTAGGCGACAGACAGATCGCGCACTTCGAGTATGGGACCGACCTGACTGTTCATTCCACATCCCCAAGGTAGGCTTCAAGTACGGCGGGATGTCGCTGCACCTCATCTGGGAGCCCTTCGGCAATCTTCCGGCCGAAATCCATGACCACGATCCTGTCCACCAGCCCCATCACGAAATCCATGTCATGCTCTACGAGCAAAATGGCCATGCCTTCGCCGCGCAGCTTGCATAGCAGCTCGGCCAGGGCCTGTTTTTCACCCCAACGAAGACCGGCGGCCGGTTCATCCAGGAGCAACAGACAGGGATCGGATGCCAGCGAGCGGGCGATTTCAAGAATGCGCTGTTGCCCCAGTGCCAGGTTGCCGGCTTCGTTAAACATCTGATCAGCCAGGCCTACCCGCTCTATCTGACGTGCGGCTTCCGCCATCAGGCGATCCTCCTCCGCCCGATCCATACGCCAGGCACTGGGCAATACACCGCTACGACCGCGCAGGTGGGCACCAATGGCCACATTATCCAGAACAGTCATGGTGGGAAGCAGCCTTGCGTGTTGGAAGGTACGACTCATTCCCAGTCGGGCAATCTCTCGCGATGCATGACCGGCAATCGACTTACCGCGGAACAACACCTCGCCCGAGGTGGGTGTATCCACGCCTGAAATCTGATTGAACATGGTGCTTTTGCCGGCACCATTGGGACCGATCAGCGCCAGTATTTCGCCGGCGCGAACGTCCAGGCTCATATTGTCGTTGGCAACCAGGCCGCCAAATTTGCGTGTGACGTTTCGTGCCTCCAGGATAACTTCTCCGGCTGGCGGCGGGACCTGGCGCTGTAGCGGCTCCGCCGTGGTCGCAATAGGTCGCGCTGTCGCGCGCTGCGGCGCCAATCGTGTCAGGTGTGGCCACAAGCCTTCACGGGCACGATGCAGGATCAGTACCATCAGCAGGCCAAAAAAGATGACTTCAAAGTTGCCTATCGCTCCCAGCACCAGCGGCAACAGATCCTGTAGCCACTCCTTCAAGATAGTGATGACACTCGCCCCCACCAGGGCACCCCATACCTGGCCCGCGCCTCCCACCACCGCCATGAACAGGTATTCGATACCGACTTGCAGTCCGAAAGGCGTGGGATTAACAAACCGCTGCATATGTGCGTAGAGCCATCCGGAAGCCGCCGCATGCAGTGCCGCTATAACAAAAATCACCATACGTGATCGGGCGGTATTCACCCCCATGGCTTCGGCCATGACCATGCCGCCATTAAGCGCGCGAATGGCTCGCCCTTCGCGGGAATCGAGCAGGTTTCTGGTTGTGAGCATCCCCGCGAACAGAAACAGCCAGATCAGATAAAAGATCTCTCCCCCCTCATCCAGGACCCAGCCAAAGATCGTAATGGGCGGAATACCGGTCAGGCCGGTATGTCCGCCCAGGGTGTCCATGGTACCGAAGAGAAAATAGAGGCTGATGCCCCAAGCGATGGTACCCAGGGGCAGATAGTGACCGGACAGGCGCAAGGTGAGTGATCCCAGGATCACGGCCACCACCAGGGTGAGTAACAGCCCGGCCACCAGCCCCAACCAGGGTGACCCACCCATCCAGGCCAGCCAGTTTGGCAGAACGGTGGCACCCGTGAGTGCTGCGGTGGTGTAGGCACCCAATCCCACGAATGCCGCCTGTCCAAAGGAGGTCAACCCACCCACACCGGTTAGCAGAACCAGGCCAAGGGACACCAGCGCATACAGGCCAATGTAATTGAGCAAGGTGACATAGAACGATGACAGCAACAACGGTGCAGCAGCAACGATCACGACAAAGACAACCAGCAGATGTACAGCAGAGAAGCGGGGGCTCATGGCGTTCACTCCTCCTCGATATGGTGGCTGGTGAGGGAGCGCCATAACAGCACCGGAATGATCAGGGTGAAAACAATCACTTCCTTGTAGGCACTGGCGTAGAAAGAGGCAAAAGACTCGAGCAACCCAACCAGCACCGCGCCGGCCGCGGCAATCGGAAAGCTGATCAGGCCGCCCACGATCGCGGCGACAAAGCCCTTGAGGCCGATCAAGAAGCCGGTGTCGTAGTAGATGGTGGTAATCGGCGCGATCAGCACACCAGACAAAGTACCGATAAACGCCGCCAGCAGGAATGTAAGTTTACCGGCGAATACCGGTGAGAATCCCATCAGCCGTGCGCCTGTACGATTCATGGCGGTGGCACGCAACGCCTTACCATAGAGGGTACGGGAGAAAAATCGCCATAATCCCACGATCAGTCCGATCGACACCAGGATCACCCAAACCTGCTGGCCGTTTATCAGCAACGGCCCCATCTCAAAACTGGCATCGGTAAAGGGTGCGGTGCGCAACCCTTCGGCGCCAAAGAACAGCAGTCCAAGACCGACAAGCACAACGTGTATCGCCACCGAAACAATCAGCAGAATCAGCACGGAGGCCTCGGCAATGGGCTGATAGACCAGGCGATACATAAGGGGACCGAGGGGTACCACGACCGCCAGGGCAACAAGCACCTGAACGAATGCCGGAAGGCTGGCCAGCGGGAGATACCACAACAACAAGGCCAGGATCAACGGATAACCCACCAGCCATCCGAAGCCATGCAGTCCGATGGGTAAACCGTTGCGCCAGCAGCGCCATAACTCGGCCAGAACCGCTATCGTGCTGACCACAACCAGCAACCAGAGCGTCCCCGGAATCTGACCACTCTGCAGCGATGCCAGGGTGAGCGCACCATAGGCGACAAACTCGCCTTGTGGAATAAAGATTACCCGGGTGACCGAAAAAACCAACACCAGCGCCAGTGCCAGCATGGCGTAGATAGCGCCATTGGTGGCGCCGTCCTGAACAAGAAACAGAGCGATCTGAAAATCCATTGAACCCGGCCCGTCAGCTATCCAAGACGCGCAATGGCCCAATGGCCAGACAATGTTTAGTCACCCATATGCCACATGACCAGGCACTGCCAAGACGCCGTTGAATGCTCAATTTGACTCCTCCTCTGTTGCGGACATACAGCCGCGGTATGCCGGTTGGCGCAGTTATTTTTCTATCGCCTGCGAGCGAAATGTCATGCGCGTCCAGTGTAAATTACCACGCACTAACTACCCTGTCAAACGCTTGTTCAATTAATTTATTTATACTCTCAAACTCAGCAAACGAGGAAGAAAAGCATGCTTCTGGGGGCGAATTCCCATCAGGTTCGGCGGGACGGCCACGCGAGCGCGACCGTCCCTTGGGCTGCCGGCGGCAGGCCGCAATCAGTAGATGTAGCGCAGGCCGAGCATGTAACCGTTCTGGCTCCCGCCGGCGGCCGGCGCGGTGCCTCCCCCGGCCCCGGACAGCTGATAGCTGGCATTGTCGCTGTTGTCGATGTGACCAACCTGGGCATAGGCGTCCAGGCCCTTGTCGATGGTATAGAAGCCACGCACCACCGAGAGCGTGGCGTCGCGATCCTGGTCGTCGTTGATAATGTGGTGGATGCCGCCGTCGAACCTGATCACCGGCGTGAGCTGATAGCTGGCACTCAGGTAGTAGGCGTCCGATTCCACACTCACTGCAGTGGTATCGACCTTGCGGCCGAGCCAGCCAACGCCCAGCTTGGCCTTACCGAGCTTCACGTAGCCACCCAGCGTGGTGCGCAAGTCCTCATCGTTCGAATTGGAGAAGGCGAACGGCGCCGCACCATTGAAAAAGAAGGCGCTCGCCCCGGTGCCGCCACTGATCTGATCAATGCCACCTGCCACCCCGAAGTTCGCCCCGTCGTAGCGTGCCATCGCCGACCAGGCCCGGCACTCCTGGGTGTCGGCGATGCTGTTCTGCTCGCCCGCGCAGGTGCCCGAGGCCGGCGTTCCGCCGCTGGTGTCGTGGCCGAAGGAGTAGGACAAGCCCATCGACACGCCACCGATCTTGTGCTTCCAGGCCAGCGAGTTGTCGTAGCGCGAGTTGGGCAGGTAGGAGTCCAGCGAGCCCATGCCGTAGATGTTCGGCCCCAGCTGGTCCGAGCCCATCATCGCCGCGGTCAGCATCGACCACTGGCGGCCGACGGTGAAGCTGCCGTAGGGAGTCTCCAGGCCGGCGTACAGCTGGCGGCCGAAGATGCGTCCGGCCTGCAGCTGGTTGCCGTCGTCGAGGTTGAAACCGGCCTCGAGCACGCCGATCGCCGCCAGGCCTGGGCGGACCTCCTTGTGCAGGCGGAAGCCGATGCGCGAAGGCAGGGTGGCGGTGATCGGCGGCACGCGGGTGAGGCTCTCGCCGTCGGCACCGATGTTGGTGATGTGCTCGACGCCGCCGTCCAGGATGCCGTAGATGGTCACCAACGGCTTCTCCTCGGCGGCCCTGGCGGCCGGGCCGGCGGACACCGGAGCGGCGGCCTGCCTGGAGAGTTTTTCCTCGAGCCGCTCGATCACCTGCTGCTGCTTTTCGAGCATTTGTCGTTGCTGCGCCAGATCCTGCTTGAGCATGTCGAGTTCGGTCGCGGCATGCGCCGGCGCGGCCAGCACGAAGGCCACGGCCGCCGAGAGGGCCGTGATCGACGGCACCCGTACCGCTGCCATCGCGCGCTTCGGCATGCCGCGCTCTGCCCCTCGTTGGGTTATTGGTTTCATCTGTTATCTCCTCATTTGGTGTGTCGAAAGTGCCTCTTCGGCCCCGAACGTGGGCCTCCGACGGTCAGGCCGGCATCGCGTCGCTGTGTTCAGCGAGCGAAACCTTCATGCGGAACGCCGGCGTTCGACGCCTCTGGCCGGACGCTCCCCATCTGGCTCACCGCTTTCGACGCCTGACCGATCGGGCGACGGAACGCGGCGAAATAATCTGACGTAACAGTGACCAGGCACCGCCAAGGCGCCTTTGAACTCTAAAAAATTGATTCCCCTTTACTGCCGACTTGCACCAGGGACATGCCGGTTGGCGCTGTTATTTTTCTGTCGCCCACAGGCGAAATGTCGTGCGCGTTCATTGCAAGCTATCACGCACTAACTACCCTGTCAAACGATTGGTCAACTAAGCTCTTTTCTGCTATTTTGTAATTACAGCGCTCTTGGCCTTCACCAGAGCATCCAAGCGAAAGGAAAATATTTCAGGACTGGAATTTCGGACAGATCACAGGTACATTCTGCCGTGGATGAAATCTTGTGCTAATTCAATGCCAAGCGATTGAATCTTAGCCACCCATACTGGTTTTGCCGTAGATTTAATGGAGCATCCAGTGTGACTGGCGCACTGCTGGAATGGACAACCGGGGGCCCCGGACCCTGACCTCCAGATCACTCTCCCTGATGCATCCAAAACCACCGACGAGACAGCTGACGATACGGATGAACAACCCCGCAACAACAAACAACGCCAGTGACGGCGCTGAACTGGAACACAGAATCCTGGCGTTTGCACAAGAGCACCCTGAGTTGGGCCAGGCCGCCGTTGCCGCCAAGCTACGTGCCGAGGGGTTCAGTATTTCCCCATCCGGAGTACGCTATATCTGGAAAAAACATGATCTGGAAACCGCCATCAAACGCTTGCGTGCGCTGGCGCAGCAATCCCCCGATGGCGTAGATTCGCTCACCGAAAGCCAGCAGCGACTTTTGGAACGCGGTAACTTGACGGCGCATCTGACACGCCAGGGTAGCTCCACTGATAACGATACGGAGATCACGGAAGAGCCATTGGAGCGCCGACAGATGATTATCAACGCCGCGGCGGAGCTGTTTTCGGTTTCCGGCTATGACCGAACGTCAATCCGGGATATTGCCGCGGGGGTCGGCCTACTGCCAGGATCGGTTTACCACCATTTCCCCTCAAAGGAAGAGCTCTACCTGGCGGTGCTGCGTGAAGGTTTTGTTTCCCAGATGGCACGCATCAAGATGGCCGTTGAAGCGGGTAGTGACCCCTGGGAAAAGCTCAAGCTGGCCTGTCAAGAACATGTACATGGTATTGTCGATAGTTCACCCATCCATCGTATAACCGGTCACAACCTGGCCCTGTCAGACAACCTTGCCTTGCAGGAAAAAATCAAGCCCTACCGACAAGCCTATGAAGATATCTTCCGTCAGCTCATAGATGCCCTGCCCACCACCGAAAAGGTCGATCGCTCGCTGCTTCGACTTTTTCTTCTCGGCGGCATGAATTGGATTTTCCTATGGTATAGAGAGGGTGGGAAAAGTGGCCGCCAGATTGCGGACCTGATGGTGGACATGATCCGTAATGGCGTCGGACCTCGCCCCCTCCAGTAGCGTCGATCCAGCATAACCCGACCATCCCGGTTGACAGCAAATCGACAGGGTGGGATTTTTGAACTAACCGAGCCATTCTCGGTCGGTATCTGCCTTGATGGCCTTTACTTAAAGCAACCCCCGGGGAAATCCGTGACCAACCTGTTTAGGGCTCGCGCAAGAATAATTTCGCAGTACCGAGGGCGTAACTGGGCCACGCTGGCAAGGCACGCTTTGCAGGCAATGGCCGTTCCCTTGGCAAAAAGCGTAACGCCGACAGCGGGGTCCAGTTGCGACCGAATACCGAAACTTATTTTTGCGCGAGCCCTTAGCTGCCCTTCGGCGCTCGTCCGCAGCCTGCTGTTTATCCTGCTCAGCGGTATGCTGGCAACACCGGTGATTGCGGCAGAGCAACGGAGCCAAACCAGCGCTGCGGGGATTACGCCACCGAGCATCGAGGGCACCAAGGCCAGGATTGGCGAACTGGAAGCGGCCAGCGGGCAGGAGGGTGCCGACAACAAGGAACTTGAGAACTACCGCCAGACGCTGGAGCAGCTGCAACAGGCGGAGAAGGAGCAGCAGCAGGCGGAACTCTACAAGCAGACGGTGGACAACGCCGAGCAGCAGCTCAATCAGCTGCGCGACGCCCTCAGCCGTTTCATCAAGCAGAGCAGCCAGCCCGCCATGGTGGCCAGCATGTCCGCTGAGGAACTGACCCGGCGCTACAACCAGTCCCTGTCGGAACGCCAGCTGGCCCAGTCACAACTGCAGGACCTGGAAGAGCAGCGTGCCGTTCAGCGGGTCCGCCCCGAACAGTCGGGAATGGAACTGGCCGACGCCAAGCGGCAACTGGAGGAGACTGAGAGCCGTCTCAATAGCGATACCACGGGGACACTCTCAGCACACCGGAAACAACTACTGCTGGCCAGTCAGCTGATGCTGAAAAACAAGATCAACCGGTTGCAGATGGAGCGTCTCAGCCACACCCATCGCATGGACCAGCTGGCGCTGCGGATTGAACTGGGGCAGGCCCGGCTGAAACAGACCGATGCCCTGGTCCAGCTGCTTCAGGAGCGGGTCTCTTCGTTGCAGGTGGAGGAGGCGCAGCAGGCCCGGCAACAGGCCGAAATCGTACAGCAGCAGGCGGCCGGCAAACATCCGCTGATCCAGCAGTATGCCGATCAAAATGCCGCGCTGAGCCAAAGGCTGTCCCAGCTCGCCACCCGGGCTGAAGCAACCACGCTGGAACTGGAAAAGACCCTGGCCCGCAAGGAGGCTATCCGCCAGAGCCAGGAACGGGTCCAGCAGCAGATCACCATCGGCGGCCTGGATGAACAGCCGGGCGGCGTGCTGCAGAAACAGCGCAGCGAGCTACCCCGGCTGGCCGATCTGCAGACGAGCGTGGATATGCGCCGCGCCCAGATCGCCGCGGCACGGCTGGAGTCATTTCGCATCGAGGACCAGCGCCAGCAACTGCAGGCGGAGCTCGGCCACAATCTGATGAGTACGATTCAGCCGGAGGAGCTGTCCGAGGCGGAGTGGAGCGGGATTCTCGATGAACTGAAACAGCTGCTGGAAAACCGGCTGCTGCTGCTGGACAAGGTCAAGACCGCCTATGGCCGCTATGAAAAAGTACTGGCCGATCTCAGTGCCGAACAGCTCCAGCTCTATGACCGGGTGAAGCAGTACAGCGATCTGCTGGACCGGCACCTGCTCTGGATACCCTCAACCACGCGGATCGGAGGCGCCACCTTCACCCAGGCCATCGAGGCCCTGGGCTGGTTCTTCTCCGCCGGCAACTGGGCCAACGCGGCCGAGGGCCTGGCGACCGGCCTGGAGCGCTACCCTTACCGGGTGATCCTGCTGGCGATCGTACTGGGCCTGCTGCTGCGCAACCGGGGCAAGATGTACCGGCGACTTGACGAGATCGCCCCGGCGGTCGGCAACGTCACCCGGGACAGCTTCAAGAACACGGTGCACGCGTTCCTCATCACCCTGCTGCTGGCGCTGCCCTGGCCGCTACTGATGGCGGCGCTGGGCTGGTGGCTGACCACCGGATCGGACCACTCCTTCATCGTCGCGGTCTCCATCGGCCTGCGCCGGGTGGCGGTGTTCTTTTTCATCATCCAGATCGTCCGCTACCTGTTTATCCCCAATGGCCTGGCGGAGGTGCACTTCCGCTGGGATCCGGCCAACGGCAAGCTGTTCCGCCACCATTTGCACTGGCTGGTGGCGGCGCTGGTACCGCTGGCCTTCACCGTGGGGGTGTTCGAATGGGTGGAGAACGCGGCCTACGCCAACTCCCTGGGCCGGCTCGCGTTCATCGCCGGGTTGCTGGTAACCGCGCTGTTTTTCCACCGCCTGCTCAATCCCTGGAGCGGTTTCCTGGCGGTCGATGCAAACGCCAACCGGAGTGATCTGAGCCGGCTCTGGTATCCCGCCGCCATGCTCGTCAACCTGGGCCTGACCCTGCTGGCCATCGAGGGTTACTACTTCAGCGCCCTCAACCTGGAGCGCATGGTGTTCATCTCGCTGATCTCCGGTGTGCTGATTTTCCTGGTCTACCACCTGTTCGTGCGCTGGCTGCTGGTGGCGGAGCGGCGCCTGGCGCTGGCCCGGGCCAAGGCCAGGCGACAGGCGGCCCAGGAGGCCAAGATCGCCAAGGAGGCCGCCGACGCCGCCGGCGAGGGCATGCCGGAACTGGCGGAATTCGAGGCCATCAATCTGGCCACCATCAATGAACAGACCCGCCGCCTGCTACGCGTCGGCTCGGGTCTCGTGTTCGCCACCCTGCTCTACCTGATCTGGGAGCAGCTGACGCCGGCCCTGAGCTGGCTGAATGCCGTAGTGCTGTGGCAGTTCGAGAGCGGCAGCGGCCAGCTCGCCAATATCTCCCTGTGGGACGGCCTGCTGGCCCTGGTGGCGCTGATGCTGACCCTGATCGCCGGCCGCAACCTGCCCGGCCTGCTGGAGATCGCCCTGCTGCAGCCGATGAACCTGGATCTTGGCAACCGCTATGCCGTCTCCAGCATGAGCCGCTACGCCATCTACGGCGGCGGTGCCCTGCTGGTACTGAATCTAATCGGCCTGCAGTGGAGCGACGTACAGTGGCTGGTGGCCGCCATGGGCGTCGGTCTCGGGTTCGGGCTGAAGGAGATCTTCGCCAACTTCTTCTCCGGCATCCTGATCCTGTTCGAGCGGCCCATCCGCATCGGCGACACGGTCACCATCGGCGATATCAGCGGTACCGTCTCGCGCATCCGCATCCGCGCCACCACCATCACCGATTGGGACAACAAGGAGCTGGTGGTGCCGAACAAGAACTTCATCACCGACCCGCTGATCAACTGGACCCTGTCGGACCCGATCACCCGTATCGTCATCAAGGTGGGTATCGCCTACGGTTCCGACACCGACCAGGCGCTGCGCATCATGACCGAGGTGGTGGATCGGCACCCCGACGTGCTGAAGGAGCCGCGCGCCACCATCTTCTTCACCGGCTTCGGCGACAGCTCCCTGGATTTCGATATCCGTGTCTTCGTCAGCGACAACCTCAAACGCATGCCGCTGATCCACGACCTGCACATGGCCCTGAACAAGGCGCTGGCCAAGGGCGGCATCGAGATTCCGTTCCCGCAGCGGGATCTGCACCTGCGCTCGGTGGCGCCCGGGATCAATCCGCGGGGCGAGGACAAGGCCTAACCCTCCATCGATCAGCTCCCACACCGTAGGGGCAACCCCCTGTGGTTGCCCGGACAACTGTGCGGATACCGACCCGGGCAGGCACAGGGGCCTGCCCCTACGACGGCAAGAGGCCCATCTACCCGGTACATCGCCGATGTCGATCCCGTAGGGGCAACCCCCCGTGGTTGCCCGGACAACCGTGCGGATACCGATCAGGGCAGGCACGGGGGCCTGCCCCTACGACAGCAAGAGGCCCATCCACCCGGTACATCGCCGATGTCGATCCCGTAGGGGCAACCCCCCGTGGTTGCCCAAGGTCCCGGGTGGCATCCGGCCGGGGCAGGCAGGCGGCCTACCCGCATTTGTGGCAACCCCGCATACCCATTAGAATGCCCCGATGAACCCGAACCCACCCACGGCCGACCGGCTGGACCAGACCCTCAGCCGTGTCTTCGGTTATTCCCGCTTCCGCCCGCACCAGCGCCAGATCATCGAACAGCTCATCGCCGGCGAGTCGGCCTTCGTGCTGATGCCCACCGGTGGCGGCAAATCCCTCTGCTACCAGCTCCCCTCGCTGCTGCGCCCCGGGGTCGGCATCGTCATCTCACCGTTGATCTCGCTGATGAAGGATCAGGTCGATGCGCTACGCGCCAATGGAGTGAAGGCGGCGTTTTACAACTCCTCGCTGTCTGCCGAGGATGCCCGCCAGGTGCTGGCGCAGCTGCACAGCCAGGAGCTGGAGCTGCTCTACATCGCCCCCGAGCGGCTTATGCGGGAAGATTTCCTCGAACGGCTGGGCCAGATCGATATCGCGCTGATCGCCATCGACGAGGCGCACTGCGTCTCCCAGTGGGGGCACGACTTCCGCCCCGAGTACGCCCAGCTGGGCCAGCTGGAGACCCTGTTTCCCGGGATCCCGCGGATTGCCCTCACCGCCACCGCCGATCCACAGACCCGCAAGGACATCCTGCGGGTGCTGCAGCTGGAGCGGGCGGCCTGCCACATCACCGGCTTTGACCGTCCCAACATCCGCTATTCGGTGCTGGAGAAGCACAACCCGTTCAGTCAGCTGACCCGGTTTCTTGACGGACACCGGCAGGAGGCCGGCATCATATACGCCCTGAGCCGCAAGCGGGTGGAGCGACTCACCGCGCAACTCTACGAGAAGGGCATCCGTGCCGCCGCCTACCACGCCGGGCTCTCCTCCGAGCAGCGCCACTGGGTGCAGGAGCAGTTCCTGCGCGACGAGATCGATATCGTCGTCGCCACCGTCGCCTTCGGTATGGGCATCGACAAACCCAATGTACGCTTCGTGGTGCACTACGACCTGCCGAAAAATATCGAGAGCTACTACCAGGAGACCGGTCGCGCCGGACGTGACGGCCTGCCGGCCGAGGCGCTGCTGCTGTTCGGCACCCAGGACATCGTGCTGGTGCGCCAGCTGGTGGAGAGCGGCGACAACCCGGAGCGGGTGCGCATCGAGCTGCACAAGCTGAACACCATGATCGCCCTGGCCGAGAGCGTCACCTGCCGCCGCCAGGTGCTGTTGAACTACTTCGGCGATCAGATCGAGGGCGGCTGCGGCAACTGCGACCTATGCCTCGATCCACCCGAGACCTTCGACGCCACCGAGGACGCCCGCAAGGCGCTCTCCTGCGTCTACCGGGTGGGCCAGGCGTTCGGCATCCGCCACGTCATCGATGTGCTGCGCGGCGCCGACAACGAACGTATCCGCCGCCTCGGCCACGACCGGCTCAGCACCTACGCCATCGGCGGCGACAAGAGTGAGATCGAGTGGTCCAGCCTGATCCGCCAACTGATCCACCACGGCTACCTGTTGCAGGATATTGAGCACTACTCGGTGCTGCGCCTGACTCCTGAGGCCAGGCCGGTGTTACGCGGTGAAAAGCAGTTGCAGTTAGCGCTGCCGCGGATTCGCGAAAAGGCCAAACGCAAGGCCAAGGCACCGAAAGGGGCCGGCGAGATCGGGCCTTATGACGAGGCCCTGTTCGAGCGTCTGCGCCAGCTACGAAAGTCGCTGGCCGACGCCGCGGGCGTACCCCCCTACGTGGTGTTCGGTGACAACTCGCTGCTGCTGATGGCCCGGGACAAACCGACCGAGACGGACCAGTTCCTGGAGATCAGCGGTGTCGGCCAGGCCAAGCTGGAGCGCTATGGCGATGCGTTCATGAACGCCATCGCCGAGCACGAGATCCGGTCGGCGGGGGGCGGTGTGGCATAGCGTAACAAGGAGTCCCATTTATCCCTTTGATCCCGTCATTCCGGCGTGTGCCGTCATTCCGACGTGTTCCGTCATTCCGGCGTGTGCCGTCATTCCGACGTGTTCCGTCATTCCGGCGAATGCCGGAATCCAGGGACTATACCAGGGCGGCGGTATGGAGCTACAACCTTGTATGTATCTATTAGCCACCGGTGGACGATAAAGACGATTGAAGACCTTAACCCACGCTGGCGGGATTTGTATCTGGAGCTGATCTGACGAGAACGGTTCTTTACTGAAAGAGAGGCGGTCAACAATCGTGGGGAGCATCTGGATTCCGGCATTCGCCAGAATGACGGGTTGAGCGCGGAATGACGGGTTGAGCGCGGAATAACGGGTTGAGCACGAAATAACGGGATGAGCACGAAATGACGAGATCAGCGCGGATTGACGGGGTCAGTGAACTCTACCCACAGATTCTTCGGAAGATCCAGAAACCGCCGATGGAGCGGGCACAATAGTCCCATAGCACAGAGCACAAAAACGGAGAGAGAGATGGATCGACGCTGGATCACGCTGGGAGGGGCATTGGGGATCGCCCTCGCCCTCTATTGGGGCAGCGACTTGGCACTGCCCCTGCGCATTGGCCTCTCCATCCTCGCCTTCATCGCCCTGCTCTGGGTCACCGAGACCTTCCATATCACCATCACCGCCCTGCTGATACCGCTGCTGGCGGTGGCCAGCGGCGTCTTCACCACCGGCGAGGCGCTGAAAAACTTTGCCCACCCCATCATCTTCCTGTTCCTCGGCGGCTTCGCCCTGGCGGCGGCACTGCACCGGCAGCAACTGGATATCCGGCTCGCGGCACTGGTGTTGCGTACCGCACGGGGACGACTGTCGATCGCCGCGCTGCTGCTGTTCGCCACCACCGCCTTCGTCTCCATGTGGATCTCCAACACCGCCACCACGGCGATGATGCTGCCGCTGGCACTGGGCCTGCTGGCCTGCCTGGCGTATGAAGACCATCGCTCGACCTACTGGTATGTGCTGCTGGGTGTCGCCTACTCGGCCAATATCGGCGGTATCGGCACCCTGGTGGGGAGTCCGCCCAATGCGATCGCCGCGGCCGCGGCCGGTATCAGTTTTGCCGAATGGCTCGGTTTCGGCCTGCCGATCGTGATCGGCCTGTTGCCGTTGATGTGGCTGCTGTTGTGGCTGGTGTTCCGCCCCGATCTGAACCATCATCTGCAAGCCGCCCCGGCGGAATCAACCACTGCGCCCCTGACACGGCCACAGCGCCTCACCCTGGGGGTATTTCTGCTCACCGTGCTGCTCTGGCTGCTGAGCCGGCCGATTGCGCGGTTTCTCGGAATTGACGCGGATTTCGACTCGTTGGTGGCGATCCTGGCCATCGTCCTGATCGCCGCCCTGCGGCTGGTGGAGTGGCGGGATATCGAGAACTCGGCCAACTGGGGCGTGCTGCTGCTGTTTGGCGGCGGCCTCACCCTCTCCGCCCTGCTCAAGGAGACCGGCACCAGCGTGTTTCTGGCGGAGGGGGCCGCCGGCCTGCTGCAGGGCGCGCCCCTGCTCCTGCTGCTGCTGGCCATTGTCCTGTTCATGGTGATGCTCACCGAGGTGGCCAGCAACACCGCCAGCAGCGCCCTGATGGTGCCCATCTTCGCCTCTATCGCCGAGGCCATGGGACTCTCCGCCAGCGTCATGGCGGTGGTGATCGCCATCGCCGCCTCCTGCGCCTTCATGCTGCCGGTGGCCACACCGCCCAACGCCATCGTGTTCGGCTCGGGCTATATCCCCCAAGTGCAGATGATGCGCATCGGCCTGGTGCTGAACCTGGTACTGGCCTGCCTGATCAGCCTGGTGACCTGGTGGATCATTTAGCGAGGAAGGATGAAGGAGGAACGACGTAATCCATCACCCCATAGTTTCTACGCGCGCTGACCAACTCGGTCACTGCGCTTATTTGGCAGCCGGGTAGCGCTGGCGTTAGTCAAAAAAGGCAACCAATATGCGTACTAAAGGAAAGATAACATTCTGGAATGAGGAGAAGGGTTTTGGATTTATCACCCCTATCGCTGGCGGAAAACAGGTCTTCGTTCATATCAAAGCCTTCAGCAACCGCAATCGACGTCCAGAGGTCAATGAGGTAGTAACCTACACCTTGTCTAGCGACAAACAAGGTCGACCATGCGCGGCCAAGGCCACATTAGCTGGCGACAGGCTTCCACAAGAAAAAAACCAGATGAATGGTTCACTGTCACTCATTGGAGCCGCCTTCTTTGTTGTCATTGTCGGCGTTACAGTAGTCGCATCAAAAATACCGCCTTTGATTCTCGCTACTTATATGGCAGCCAGCCTGCTCACGTTCATTATGTATGCAATAGACAAGTCGGCAGCAAAGAATGGATCGTGGCGAACGCCGGAAAGCACGCTACATCTGCTATCCCTGGCAGGGGGCTGGCCAGGAGCGATTGTCGCCCAACAAAAGTTACGTCACAAATCGAAGAAACAATCTTTCCGCTCTATGTTTTGGGTAACGGTATTTCTGAACTGTGGTGCATTCGTATGGCTGCTAACGCCAACAGGTGCCGCGGCGCTGCAGGCTTTGATCGCTAGCATAGTATGAGCGAGTAGGATGGGTGCTCCAGGATTCGTTTCCCATCAGGGACCGGAAGCAGAGTGTTGGTCGGGATCCGTGACTGGGACCAGGCGCAGGTTGTCGCCGGCCGCGTAGAACCGGTAGCGGTTGCGTCCCAACTCCTTGGCCTGGTACATCGCCGTGTCGGCACTTCTCATTAATAGCGAAACATCCTGCCCGTCCTGCGGATAACAGGCGATGCCGATGCTCGCGGAGACCTGGTATTCCCGTCCGGCCAGGGTGAAGGGCCGGGACAACAGGTCGATGAACTTATCCGCCACCGTGGCCGCATCCCGCGCGTCGCTCACACCGTCCAGCATGACCGTGAACTCGTCTCCGCCCTGGCGGGCCACCACGTCACACTCCCGCAGGCACCCCTGCAGGCGCACCGCCACGGTCTGCAGCAGTTCGTCCCCAACCGCGTGCCCGAGTGTATCGTTGATGACCTTGAAATTATCCAGATCGATGAACATCATCCCGACCTTGTCGCCACGGCGTTTGGCTCGCATCAGCGCCTTGCTTAGTTCCAGTTCGAACAGGACGCGATTGGGCAGCTGGGTGAGGGCGTCATGGTGGGCCAGATACTCCAGGCGCTCCTCGTAACGCTTGTGCTGGGAGATGTCGTTGCTGACAAAGACATAGTGGGTGACCCGCCCCGCCGGATCGAGAATCCGGCTGATGGTGAGCCACTGGGGAAACACTTCGCCATTCTTGCGCCGTCCCCACATCTCGCCATGCCACTGCCCCGAGGCGTCCACCCGACGCCGCACCTCCCTGTAGAAGGCGGGGGCGTGCCGCTCGGAACGCAGCATCAACGGCCGCCGGCCCGACACTTCCGCGGGGCTAAATCCGGTCATGGAGATGAACGCCTTGTTGACCGAGACGATCTTCAGCCGTGCATCGGTGATGGCAATCGCATCGCCGGTATTTTCCAGCGCATTCGCCGCGATGTGCAGTTGCTCGTCGCGGACGCTGATCTGCTCCAGCATCGCGTTGAAACCGTCGATCAGGGTGCCCACCTCGTCATCGCCATGCTTCTCCGCGCGCAGACTATAGTCCTTGACCTGGGAGACCTGGCGCATGGTCCGGGCGAGACGGACGATCGGTTCCGAGACGATCCTCTGCAGTTTCGATGACAGCGGCAGGGCCGCCAGGCCGGCCGCAAGGATAATCAGCGTCAGCATGCCGATGTCGCGCATAAGCCCCATGCGCAACGGGCGCAGGTCGGTATCGAGCACCACCTTGCCGATGATCTCGCCGTCAAGGATGATCGGACTGGTGACCATGAGGGCGTCGCCGCCGAACAGCAGGCCACCACTGGACGCGTTGCCGTTGCCCTCGCCGGGGATGGGGGCAACCGCGCCGGGTGCGGTGAAGCGGGCAAACAACGTACCGTCCGATGCATAGATGCGTGCCTCGATGATACTGGGTTCCGCCACTAGGGCAGAGAGGGTATCGCGCGCCGACAGCGGGTCATTGAAGGTGAGCGCGGCGGTGCTGTTGGCGCCGACCACCTGGGCCAGCACACTCATCCGATTGGCTGTCTTCTGCTGTTCCGTCGCCGCGTAACGGGCGGTGAGGGCAAACCCGCCCAGCAGCAGGACAATGCTGCAGGTCGCCATGATGATGACGATCAATTTACTGCGAATCGAAATATCACGAATGGACCGCATCGTATGGCACCTTCAGTGCTGTCTGTCGACCAGTATCGCCAGCTTCAGCAGCTGCGAACTGAATTTGAAACCGAACTGCTCGCCGCTGGCGCGATCGATCTCGAATCGCACCTTGTTCTCGACTGTTTTCAGGTTGATGATCCCACCTCTGCTGATGAAGTCGTTCGTCTCGCCAACCGTCAGCGCATGCCCCAGCACTTCGGCGGGCACCGCCTCCACCGCGGTGCTGTCGGCCGCACTGACAAACAGCATCTGGCACTGCCCGGCGGTGGTGGCGCTGTCCACCCGCCTGACCTCCACCGAGCGGCCCTTTATGGTCTTGCCCATCAGGGTTTCACGCACGCTGATAAACGGCTCGATACCGATGACGCAGAGATTGAAGGGCGCGGCGTCATTGGCGAAAGCCGTCGCGGGCCACTCCACGAACTTGGCGAAGTTGTAGAGGAACGCCGCCTTGATGTGATACTCGGTGATCGACTCATTCTCGGCGTAGATGGCGGGCGCGCTACCGGCCATGAAAAAGGTCAACAGCAGCGCCAGCAGACGCATGCCGCAGACCAGACCTTTACGGCCGGGCCGGCACATACGGGCAAGCGTGATCAGTGGCTCGCCGGGCATGGATTGAAGGGTTTGTGCATTCATCGGCGCGCCCCTCAGAACATGACCGAGACGGTCACGGTGTCGATATAGACACCCCGCTTTACCGTCTGTCGTGGAGGGATGCGGCCATAGACCGGGGTTTCGACCGGCGCGCCGGTACCGATACCGGCGGCGGTGTCGGCCTCACCGGTGTTTCCCCAGACCAGCATGCGCCCGCTATCGCGGTAGAGCGAGTAGTCGATGACCTGGTCGCCTTGGCTCAGCTTGCGCGTGTCGGTGCTGGCCCCGTTGCCGACCCCGGCATCCAGGCCGATGACATAACCGGTATCCACCGTGCAGGTGACGGTCACCACCGAATCGGCGTCGGTGGGCGTCGGGTTGAGCGGGTCGTAGGTGCCGAACGCGAGATCGGTCGCGGTCACATCGCAGGAGTCGACCGCCGTTGCCGACACCTGGAAACGCGCCGACGGCCCCCCGGCCGGCAGGTCCATCTCCATCAACGCCTCCAGGCTCAATGCGGGCAGATCCTGTGGCGTCGCGGCCCGCCCCTCCGCCGCCGACAGCAGCTGCAGCAGCAACAGTACGCTACAGAGATGTCTGGCAATTCGGCTTGGTTGTTGGCGCTTCATATCATCAGTAATCGATCGTCACGGTGATGGTGTCGGTATAACTGCCGGGGGCCACGTTCTGGCCGGCGGGCATGCGTCCATAGACGGTGTAGCTGCGCTGGACGGGAAAAACTATCCCCAGCAGATAGCCGTCGCTGACCACGGCGGTGCCACCGCTGCCGTCTCCCCAGACGCTGCTGCGGGCGGCGTTGGTGTAGAGGTTGTAGTCGAGCTGATAGCCCGGTCCCGCCAGGCTCCGTGGCGCGTAGCCGCCGCTCGCCCCGCTGCTCAGCTGGATGCTGTAGTTCACCAGGATGCTGATCAACAGCTGCTCGCAGGTCACGGTCACGCTGCCTGCCGAGTCGAGCGGCACGGCGCTGAAGGGGTTGTAGGTGCCGAAGCTGGTGGCGATCGCCGATACCGAGCAGGTCAACGCCAGTGCGCTGTCGGCGGCGCCCAGCCACAGCAGGGCCAGGCAGCAGGCCCGTGTCCGTCGCCGTCTCACGGGGTCACCCCGTGACAGACGAACGGTCCCAGCACCGGAAGGGGACCTGGATTCGCTGGCAACGCCACCTGCAGGGTGCAGTGCCGCCCCTTCCATGAGGCCCGCACCACATTGTCCCGTGCCAGCCCCGTGACATAGGCCTCGCCGCGCCGCGCGACCGGGAACGTCCCCTCCTGACCGTTGACGGTCACCACGGCGCCACTCGGCAGCGGCGTGCCATCCTCGAGGAATATCTTCAACAGGGCACCCCGCACCGAGCGCACCGGAAACGCCACCAGGCTGCCGCTGCGCCGGCGCGGCGTGATTGACAGGCGCACGGCGCCGATCTCGGCATCCAGCGGCAGGGCATCCGTGCGGATGCTGATGCTGTTTTTCTGATAGGCACGCAACGCGGGCACCAGGGCCGAGCCGTTCGCGTCGGTGTGCGCCACCACCTGGTTGTCCGCGGCGACCGGCACATTGGGAAAATCGCCCACCTGAACCACGGCGAAGCTGTCATCCAGCCGTCGTGACAGGTGCAGCCCCCCGCCGAGCAGCGCCACACCGCCGGCGGCACTGAAACGCTGGGCGGACATGTCGTTCTCCCGGCTCGCCTCCACGCTGTAGCTGCCGACGCCATTCTGCATCAGCAGCGCCGCCGACTGTCGCGGGTAGGCCCCCCCGGTTGACGCCAGGCGATAACCGAACCCATCGCCGTGCGGCAGGCTCTGCTGGAGTTGGATTGACGGCGTCGATTGCCCGTCCTGGCGGCTCCAGTTGACACTCCCCGTGGTCCGCGAACCGAAGGCATGGGTGAGATTCAGACCGAAGCTGGTGGCCTGCCGATCATCCAGTGGATGCACGGCGAACAGCGAAAGGAAGGTGTTACCGAACAGGTTCACGCTGTAGCCGGCACTGACCAGGTCGATATCCGGCTGGGTGGGACCGGCCTGGTGTACATAGCTGAGGAAGGCCGAGCCGCGGCTGCCGGTCGACAGATTGGCGCGCGCCAGGGTGACCTGTCGCGGCGCCACAAAGCGTTCCGATTCACCGAGTTGGGTGAAGCGATCACTGGCCAGCTGGGTGTGCAGACTGAAACCGAAGGTCTGCCCCTGACGCTCCACGCCTACGGACAGCAATCCCCCCTGCCCGCTCGGGCCATGGCTCAACGCCGCCGCCCCGTTGACGATGCCGACATCCCGCCAGTTGTAGGTGACGGCGGCGCCGGCCGTCTGCTGATCGGCCATCAACTCCGCCCGCAGTTCACCCGTGAGACGGTCATTGAGACCCAGGCGGTGGGTGCCGGCGATGAAGAAGTGTCCGTAGTCATTGCTTTCGATGGCGAACCGGCGACGTAGAAATCCGGCCTCATAGGTGTAGTCGTGGAGTCCGGTCTGCAACAGGTCCGAGCTGGCGTAGTAAGGTACCGAGATCAGATTCTCCCGCCCGAGGATATCGCGCACCAGCACCCGGACCTCTCCTGCACCGGTAATCACCGGCACCTCGGTAATCGTGAAGGGTCCGGGAGAGACCCGCTGGCTGAGACGCAGGGCGCTGTTTACCTGGAGATCGAGGGTGGAAGGCAGTACCGCCTCGCCCGCGATTGTCGGCAACGGAAACGAGACGACATCGGGCCGGGTGGCGAAATCGGTGCCCCATTGCACCCCGCCGAAGCGTACCGCTCGTCCCCAGGTCCCCGTGCGCCCAATGCTGTCGCCGAGACGAAAACTGCGCAGCGCCAGGGGCTCGTCATAGGTCCAGGCGGTATCCAGCCGGGTGAACCGTTCGCGCTCCGGCAGGCTCTGGCCGAGGAAGCTCGCCGTACCGAAGCCCAGGTTGTTGAACAGGACGAGTTCAAACAGGCTGTCGATTCGTTGCGCATCCGCCTGCCGCTGGTACTGCAGATCGTAGTTCAGAAAGGCCCCGACCGAGGCGGGTGCCGGGGGCGAATAGGTGACGCGGCGCGCGCTGATCCGGGTCGGCGCAAAGGCCTGCGGCGGGCTATCGATCAACAACACCTGGGTGCGTTGGTTCACTTCGTACTCCAGTCCATTAATCGCATTCAGCGGAAAATATTCCTTTCCCCGCAGGGAGAATGACTCCAGCCCGGGCAGGCGGATACGCCAGCGGATCAGGTCCTCTGCGTTCACCAACAGGCGACCATCGCTCAACTCGACCATGTGCGCCGGCCGCGCCATCGCCGTACCATTCACCCGAACCTCCAGCCACATCTCGCGAAGGGGGCGCCGATCACCCGCGGCGAGGGACGGCGTCGCCGGCACGCTCAATCCCGCCGGTTGCGGCACTTCGCCCGCCAATGAGACCACCGCATGCAGCAACAGGATCAGACCCGCAAGATCAGGGCGTTTCCAGCTCAAGATCGACATCAGCCACGCCCGGATCGGTTGCCGCCGACAGGCGCAATCGGCCGCTCGGCAATCCCCCCTTGAGCTGCATGAGCCACTGCCGCGATTGCCCCGCTAACAGATAGCCGACCACCTGCCGTTCCGCCAGCAGGCGATCCGCGCCCTCCGAGCGCAGTTTGAGGCCCATGAGTCGCAGATGGGCATTGCCGACGTTTGTAGCATGGAGCACCACGCTATCCGGGCCATTGCGCACCGCACGCCACTCCAGGCCGGGCTGCGCGGTTATTTTCGGTGCGATGAAGATCGGCACCCCGATACGCAGCGTGACCTGCAATCCCTGCTGATGCTGTTGCGGCGGCGCCGGAACCTCCTCGATATAGAGGCGATAGGCCAGCTCCTTCCCCGCATCCACATCACGGCTTAGTCCAACGCGAACGATCTGGGTCTGCCCCGGCTGCAGGGTGGCGATGGGTGGTGTCGCCACAATCTCGTAGGTGGGCCGGTAGTGATCATCCGCGCCGGCGGCGTCCCACTTCATCAACTGCAGTTGCACCACCGTGGTATTGCTGCCGTTGTTCTCCAGGGTCAGGGCCGCCGTCGGCGTCGCCTCGCTGAGATGAATCCGGATCGGGGTCACTCCCAGACCAGTGGCGGCGGTCGCGCCACCCCACGCCAGCAGGGCGAAGGTAACAACGAATCGGATTGCATTCGAGATGGATCTGTATGGCTTCATCTTAGAAGTTCACTGTCACGGTGACGGTATCCGTGTAGCTACCGGTATTGACGATCTGGCCGGCGGGAATCCGTCCGTAGACCGGATAGGCAACCCCCGCCCCGGTACCCACATCCGCTACCGTATCGGTGCTCACGGTGTTTCCCCACACCGTTGTGCGGGCCGCCTCCTGGAAGAGTGAGTAGTTCAGGGTATCGGCACCCAGGGTCATCTTGCGGGTGGCGACCGTGGCGCCCGATCCGACGCCCGCGTCGAGGCCGATATCGAATGATGTGGAGAGAGAACACTGAACCGTGACGCTGGAAGCGGCGTCCGTCGGTGTCGCCGACAGCGTATCGTAATTGCCGAATGCCAGGTTGGTGGCCGACACATTACAGGAGCCGATCACGGTAGCGTCCACCTGAAATGTGGTGGTTGCCGTCGCGGCGACGATACCACCTGTCCTGCCGAAAAGCGTGACGGCCAACATCGCCACCAGCATCTTCCTTTTCATAAGCCACCTCCGCTTCGAGAATCCCTCAAGCTGCAGTGGAGCGCGGCCATGCCGCAAGCTTCCTGCGATTCTTATTACAGTTATATTAGCGACTGGCGCACACAATACTTTAAACAAACCTTCTGGAGTGATTAAAATCTTGGGAATAGATATAAAACCACAAGAAACAGCGCTACCCGGGTAGCCGTCAATCCATCCGGTGACGGTCGCGGGACAATGTGGGAGACACCCACAACGGACCCGGTCCGGGTCGCGCATCCTGCACAAGGGTGGCCGCCTGACTATAAATTCCCATGGCCGTCGCCCGGCCATAAAAACCCTAAACCAGGTTTAACCATTGCCCGGAAATCCGTTCATCGTGAACTCCGAAACTTGAGATCGTTAAGCGGATAAATGATGGATTACGCCATGCCTCCTCCACCCATATCCTACGGGCTATAATTTCTCTATCGATCATCGTGTACCGCACCATTGACCGATCGGGTCGCGCCTGTCGCGCGAGCAAAGTTAGTGCCATTACCCACAGGAGGGTCAACCATGTTTGATCCAATCACTATTCCCTATGGGGCCGTCATGCTTTTCAACGTTATCAAACTGCAGAAAGGCGTTCGCCCGGACGATGTCGAACTGGCGCTGGGCGAGATGTGCAACGTAGTAAAAAATACTTATGGAAACGAATCAGGCGGATTTATCGGTGGCCAGGTCTTCGAGTACAGCGGCTTTGTTTCCGATGAGGGGTCATTCGACTCGGGCCGGGAGACGGAACCTCACCTGGTCATCATCACCTATTGGAAATCCTTCGAACAGCACGAGAAATCCCATGCCGATCGGGTGTTCAAGGAGAAGTTCAGCCACCTTACCGAATTCTGTTCCGATACTTATGAACTGGGTTACACCATGCTATGGCAGGGGATGAGGGATTGATTGAGGCGGTGGGCTACGGTGTATGACCGGGGTTGTGCATTCAGCGACTGGCTCAACTGAACAACCGCCGCGCCATCCCTGGCGCACGGTGGGCGGTTCGTTTCAGACCTTGAATTGATCGATCAGTCCGCGCAGATGCTCACCCAGGCGGGCCAGCTCCCTGCTGGCGGTCGCGGTCTGTCCCGCCCCTTCCGAGGTCTGGCAGGCGACATCGTTGATATTGCTGATATTGCGGTTGATATCTTCGGCGACCGCGCTCTGCTGTTCGGCCGCGGTGGCGATATGTGTATTCATATCCTTTATCTTGGCCACCGCCGCGGTAATCCTGTCGAGTGCCACGCCGGTCTCGGCGGACTGCTTCACCCCCTCCTGGGCCTGACTGCGTCCCTCCTCCATCCCCTTCGCCGCCTGAGTGGCGCCGGTTTGCAGGCGTTCGATCATGGTGTGGATCTCCTGCGTGGACTGTTGCGTGCGTTGCGCCAGGGTCCGCACTTCATCGGCCACCACGGCAAAACCGCGCCCCTGATCACCGGCCCGGGCCGCCTCGATGGCGGCATTCAGGGCCAGCAGATTGGTCTGCTCCGCCACGCCACGGATGACATCGAGCACCGCGCCTATGTTGTCGCTCTCCGCCTCCAGCTCATGCACGGTTCCGGCAACATGCTCCACCTTGGCAGCCAGCTGCTCGATGACCTGGGAGGTGTGGAGCACAACCTGCTTGCCGTTGGTCGCGGCGTCGTCGGCCTCGACGGCCGCCTGGGCCGCCAGCCCGGCATTCTGGGCCACGTCGTGCACCGTCGCATTCATCTCGTTCATCGCCGTGGCCACCTGATCGGTCTCCGCTTGCTGTGCCCGGATACCGACCGTGGTCTGTTCGGTCACCGTCGCCATCTCCTCGGCGGCCGAGGCCAACTGGCTGGTGGCGCTCGACACCTCGTAGATCAGCGTCTGGAACTTCTGGCCCATGGCGTTGAATGCGGCCGCGACTTGTCCCAACTCGTCCTTGCCCCGGTAATCGGCACGGATCGAGAGATCGCCCTGCGCCAGCCGCGTGGCGGCGTCACCGATGGTCCGGACCGCGGAATTGATGCCGCGAATCGTGTACCAGGAGATTCCACCCAATAGCGCCAAGACGGAGACGAGCAGCAGCAGGGCCAGGTTGCGCACCAGGACATACTCTTCCTGGGCCTCTTCATAGAGTGACCGGGCAATCTCGGTCTGGATTTCGAACAGTCGCTCGGCGGCGGCGTTGGCCGGTTCGAAGGTGCTATTCACCTTCGACAGCATCAGCATTTCCGCTTTATCATACTCGCCCGCATCCAGCGCCGCGGCGGTCGGTCGCAGGCCCTCCTTCACGAAGGCATCCCGGGTGCGGCTGAACTCCTCGACCAAACGCCCCTCCTCCTCGGTGATGTAGCTCTCCATGTACGCCTTCCATAACCCATCGATACGATCCATATTGGCGCGCACCTGGTCGCTGTGCAGGGTGATGGGATGATCATGCATGGCGGCGGTATGGCTGGATGGATCATGCTGCAGACCCAGCAGCAGCTGAGTGCGGTTATCACGCATCAGGCTGAGGATATGACCGATTTGAATACTGGGAATCAGCCGGTCTTTGTAGACCTCACCCAGCGCCTGGTCGGCGTGATGCATGCCATTGAGGCCCATTGCCGTGAGCAGAAGCATGCCGATCACGGCAAATCCGACCAGTAGAATGAGACGAAGCTTGATGGTGAGACGGTTCAAGAACATAAGGAACACTCCTGCTACGCGGTGTGGATGATCATGGGGAGGTAACCGCGTAAACCCCATTAATGGTCATGTTTCCTTATGCTCAAACGGTGATCCCTGAAACCTGCTGCGCCATGAATCACATAACCATAATCTGAAAAAATAGTGCCGTTCCCAGGCGGCGGACCCATTCCCGCCACATCCTGCTTAGGACTCGTGCTGGCCTGATCCGGCGAGGCATCCGACATCTATCAACTCAGACTATCGACACATAAATGTTTTTTCTTTAACGAAAAATAAGCTTGCAAAACAAGTGGTTTTGGTTATTTGCCGGACATGGTGGCAGGCGCCTTGCAACTTGGCCGCGGCATGACGCAACCGGTCATTGCTGACGGTAGCTGAGCAGTTCGAATGTATCGGTATCGATCGCTTGTCCCGAGGCTGCGGTGATGGTGCGCACCATCTTCACATAACGCTTGACCTCCGCGGCGTACCAGATGTTGTAATGCATCCGTACCGGTTCCTGGTCCCTTTCCGTGCTACTCCCAGAGGCCCTCCGGGTGCTCCAGATCTCCACCTTTACGGCACGGAAAGTGCCCGCTGGAACGGTCACCGATTCACGTCCCTTGACCATGCCCTTGCTATACCAATCCGTCCAGAAGCTGTTGCTGTCCGGTGTCGGTATCCCGCGCCAGTCCGATTCGGATTCCAGTCCCCCGAAGGCCGCGAGGTAGGGGCTGAATTCGGTACCGAGCGGCCGCGACTGTGTCACATAGGCTACCGGGCCACGCACGTGGCGCTGGCCGAGCGCCCGGCGTGAATCGGCATCGATCAGCGACAACAGCTCCTCTACGGAGTTCTCAGCCACCGAAAGCGTCGACACCTCGATGGTACGCCGTGACGTGGAGGCCCATCGGCCACTCACCCGATAGGTCCACTGGTCACGTACCTGGGGCAGTCGATTGTCAACCACGGTATCCGGGGAAGGCGTAACCGGGTGTGCAGCGGGCGGTTGCGGGGTCAACACCAGGCGGTCGGTGACGTTGCGATCCCCGCCACGGGCGATGATCTGGAAGGTGGTGCGCTCGGCCACCCGGACGGTCACGCAGTCTTTGCGTGGATTAGTCAAGCGGCCCGGTTGCGGCAGGATCCGGAGTTGCTCGGCGTCCCTGACGTCGTAGCAGAGTTCCGCGCGGCTCCCGCTCACCTTGCCGGTAAAGCTCAGGATCCGCGGCTCTGCCGTGGCCACCGCCGGCGGCTGCTCCACCGGCGGGGTTACGGACCGCACAGGCTCCGGCACCGTTTCAGTTGCTGGTTCAGTTGCTGGTTCAGTTGCTGGTTCAGTTGCCGGTTCAGTTGCCGGTTCAGGCGCCGGCCCGGTTAGCGGCATCTCGGGGGCGATGCCGGGCGTCTCGGTCTCTGTGGCGGATTCCGCCTCGCCGACAGCGCTCATTGCAATGAGAATGGGCGCTTCATCACCCCGGTCAATCCGCAAACGGCCATTTACCGGGCCCGCCCGACGGGGCTCGAAACGCAGCTCGATGCGGCAGCCGTCGGCCGCCGCCAGGGTACCGGGACACCGGTGATCGAGGGTGATAACGCCGGCCAGGTCGCCTTCGATCTCCAGCGCGGGCATGGGCAGAGCGGTATCGCCGCTGTTGCGCAGCGTGACGCTCGCCACGCCGGCGCTACCGAGGGTGACGCGGCCGTAGTCGATATGTCCGGGCCGGGCCTCCAGGCGGCCCGCCGCCCGGGCAACCGTGGGGGCCGGTTCCGGCGCCGCGCGGGTGAGGACGGGTTGCGGCGGCGCCGAACGCGTCAACAGCCACCCCCCCAGCAGCGCCAAGCCGACCAGGCCGGCCAGGCCAACCGCCAGCCACAGGCCCCGTCGGCTGGTACGCCAGTGGATTGACTCACCGCCTGCGCCAGGGATGGAGTCCGGTGCCACCTTCGCCTGGTCCGGAAAGTAGATCTTGTCCAGCGCCTCGATCAGGTTGCCGGTGCTCGCCTCCCACTGTTTGTGACTGATCTCGATGGCCTGGCGGCGACTCAGGGCGGACAGCTCCTCGGGCAGCTCCTCCTCACGCGGCATCCGCGCCCCTTCCAGCAGTACCGGGACGACGCGGATATCGCGCCTCAGGGCCATGCCGGTTTCCAGGCGGATGAAGTCGTTCGGATCATCCAGCCGGCGACGACCATCGGCATCGGCGATATCCATCCATTCGCGGCCGATCAGGACAATCAGCACCTTGCAAGAGGAGACGGCACGCTCGATGGCCTCGACGAAATCGGTACCGGGGGCGATTCCCTCCACATCCATGAACACCCGCGCGCTGCCGAAATGCGCCGCCAGCCTGTCGTACAACCGGCCGGCATAACCGGCCGAGTCTTCGCGGCGATAGCTGATAAAGATCCCGTCCAATGTTCTTCAGCTCTCCTGAGATTCCGCCAGCGGCTCGACACCCGGTAACGCGGGCGGGGTTGCGTATACCCATTAAGCATAGAAGATGTCCAAGGGAGAGACAGCGATCGCGCCCGGCGCGGACATTTGCCGGAGCGGCGCCCGAGCCGGCCTATGGATTACCGAAGCTGGTCTCCAGCGGAAAATGGCAGGCGGCGGTGTGCGAGTCGGCAGCGGATTTCGACTCCAGGAGCGGCCGTTCCTGCCGGCAGCGCACCCCGCCTCTGGGACAACGGGGATAGAAGGCGCAGCCGGGAGGGGGATTATAGGGATCCGGGAGTTCCGCATCGGATTCGTCGAGCCCCAGCGGCGGTTTTCCCGGGACCGGGGCCGAGTCGAGCAACAGCCGGGTATAGGGGTGGCGGGGATGGCTGAACAGTTCCCGGGTCGGACCACTCTCCACGATCCGGCCGAAATACATCACCGCCACCCGCTGACTCACGCTCTCCACCACCGATAGGTCGTGGCTGATGAACAGGTAGGTCAGGCCGAAGTGCTGTTTCAGTTCATCGAGCATATTCAGCACTTGCGCCTGCATCGACACATCCAGAGCCGATACCGGCTCGTCCAGGACCATCAGTTCGGGTTCCGCGGCCAGGGCCCGGGCGATGCCGATGCGTTGTGCCTGACCGCCGGAAAACTCATGCGGATAACGATCGAGAAACTGCGCATCCAGGGAGACCGCCGCCATCAGCTCGGCGACCCGTCGCTGCCGCGCCCCCCGTTCCATGCCCAGGAGATGGATCAGCGGTGCCTCGAGGATACGGCGGATGGTCTTGCGCGGGTTGAGCGCGGCCACCGGATCCTGAAACACATACTGCACCCGGCGCGCGGTGGGCCGACCATCCCCCTGCAGCCGGATATGGCCACGGGTCGGTCGGTCGAGCCCCACGATCAGGCGCGCCAGGGTGGACTTGCCGCAACCGGACTCGCCGACGATGCCGAGGGTTTCACCCGCCGCCAGCTCCAGCGACACCGCCTGCAGGGCATGCACCTGCGGACGCCGGCCGCCCAACAGGGTGCGTCCGCCGCCGAACAGACGGGTCACCTCCCGCAGGGTAAGCAGCGGTTGCTCAGGCACTTCCGTGCTCCTCCAGCAAGGGGTGCAGACAGCGCACCCAACGGCCACCGGCCAAAGGCCGGAGGGCAATCGAGAGGTGCCGGCAATCCGCCTCGGCGCGGGGACAGCGGGGTGCAAAGGCACAGCCGGTGGGCAGGGCATGCAGCCGGGGCGGCTGCCCCGGGATCGCCGCCAGGCGCCGTCCGGGGTCCCCCAGCACCGGCACACATTGCAGCAGCAGTTGACTGTAGGGGTGTGCCGGGGCCGAGAGGATCGCGTCGGTGCGGCCGCTCTCCACGATCTTGCCGGCATACATCACGGCGACCCGTTCGCACAGGGCCGAGACCACACTGAAGTCGTGACTGATGAACAGGATCGCCGCGTCGCGTGCCTGGCGCAACTGCCGCAACAAGGCAAGGATCTGCGCCTGCACCGTGACATCCAGCGCCGTGGTCGGTTCATCGGCGATCATCACCTTGACCTCGTTGGCCAGGGCCATGGCAATGCAGATACGCTGGCGCATGCCGCCGGAGAGCTGATGAGGAAAGGCATGCATGCGCCGCCGAGGATTGGCGATGCGCACCTGTTTGAGCAGCCGCTCGGCCCGCTCTTCGGCCTGCCGCCGGGAGAGCGGTTGATGCGCCCGGATCGCCTCCACCAGCTGCTCGCCCACCCGGTAGAGGGGGTGCAGGGTGGCGAGCGGGTCCTGGAACACATGGGAGACGGCGGCCCCGCGGAGCTGGCGGATACGCGCATCACTGGCCAGAAACAGCTCCTCCCCCTGCAGCCGCGCACTCCCCGCCACGATACGCCCCGGCGGGGTCGGCACCAGTCCCATGATCGACAGGGCCGTGACCGACTTGCCCGAACCGGACTCGCCGACCAGGCCGAGGCACTCCCCCTCGTCCAGCCGCAGATCGACACCCCCGACCGCCCGATGGATCTGCCGGCCCATATGAAATTCCGTCTTCAGGCCGCGGACATCCAGCCGCGGTGCGGCGGCGGACGCCGTGACCGCCGGCACTTGGTGGGTGATGGCGGTCCTGGCCACCGGCCGGGTCAGCGCCCCCGATTTCAGCCGCGGATCGAGCAGGTCCCGCACCCCGTCACCCAGCAGATTGACGCTCATCACCAGGACGAAGATCATCACCCCGGGGATGATCGAGACATGGGGCGTGGTGAACAGCAGCTTGCGCCCCTCCCCCAGCATCGAGCCCAGATCCGCCTGGGGCGGCTGGGCGCCGAGACCGAGAAAGGAGAGCCCGGCGGTCTCCAGGATCATCCAGCCGACGGTGGTGGAGATGGTGATGATGATCACCGGGAGCACATTGGGCAGGATCTCGCCGAACAGGATCTGCCGGCCGGACTGGCCGGAGAGGCGTGCCGCATCGACGAATTCACGCCGCGACAAGCCAAGGGTGATGCCGCGGATATTGCGCGCGAAAAACGGGATATTGACAATAGCGATGGCATACAGGGCGTTGAGCAGGCCGGGCCCCAACACGGCCACGATCACCAGGGCCAGCAGTATATAGGGGAAGGCCATCACCGTGTCG
Source organism: Sedimenticola hydrogenitrophicus (assembly GCF_029017505.1). Taxonomy (GTDB): domain Bacteria; phylum Pseudomonadota; class Gammaproteobacteria; order Chromatiales; family Chromatiaceae; genus Sedimenticola; species Sedimenticola hydrogenitrophicus_A. The sequence goes on along the minus strand of NZ_JAQGEI010000012.1, from coordinate 44,625 downwards.
ATAGCGCGCATCAGCAGCATGTCCACGCGCCCCCCTGCGTACCCTGCCACCAGGCCGACCAATGAACCCACCAGGGCAGCGATCAGGGTCGCCGAGATACCCACGGCGAGGCTGACCCGGGTACCCCAGACCAGGCGCGCCAGCAGGTCACGCCCCAGGGCATCGGTACCGAGCGGATGACCCGGGCTGAGGGGCGGCAGCAGGCGATCGACGGGCGCGGTGAGATCGGGATCGGCCAGGGGCAGCCCGGGCGCGGCCAGTGCCAGCAGCAGGATCAGCAGCAGCAGGACCAGCCCGAGGGTGGCCAGCCGGTTGTTCAGCAGCAGTCGCCACAGCCCCGGGCGGCCGTGCGCGAGGCCGTTTGCCGTGGCCGTCCGGCTCATCGGCGCAATCTCGGGTCGATCAGGCTCTGCGCCAGATCGGCCAGCAGATTGATCAGCACATAGGCGACCGTCACCAGCAGTACACCGCCCTGCACCAGCAGCAGGTCCCGGCTGGAGATCGCCTGCACCAGCATGGAACCGATCCCCGGCCACTGAAACACCGTCTCGATATAGACCGCGCCGCCCATGACAAAGCCGGCCTGGATACCGATCACCGGGATCACGCTGACCAGCGCCACCCGGAAGGCGTGATGATAGATCACCCGGCGTTCCGACAGCCCCTTGGCCCGGGCGGTACGGATATAGTCCTGGCGCAGCACCTCCAGCATGGCGGTGCGGGTCAGCCGGGCGATCACCCCGGTGGCCACCACCGACAGGGTCAGCATGGGCAGGAACAGGTGGTGCAACAGGTCGGCCAGATCGCCTCCGCCGTAGATGGCATACATGCCGCTGGCAGGAAACCATTGGCTGTTGACCGCGAACAGCAGGATCAGCAGCAGGCCGAGCCAGAACGAGGGGGTGGAGATACCGACCAGCACCAGCAGGGTGATCAGCTTGTCCGCCCAGCCGTACTGGCGTACCGCGGACACCACCCCCGCCAACAGCCCAAGCAGCGAACACAACAGCAATGCGCTGCCGGCCAGGATCAGGGTGGCGGAGAAGCGCTCCAGCACCTCATCCAGGACCGGCCGGTTGAGGCTGTAGGAACGGCCCAGATCGCCCTCGAACAGGTTGCCCAGCCAGATCAGATACTGCTCCGGCAGGCTGCGGTCCAGTCCGAGGTCGCGATTCAGCCGTGCCACGTTCTCCGGCGTGGCATAGCTGCCGAGAATGGCGCTGGCGGGATCGCCCGGGATCAGCGCCATCATCAGGAAGACGATCACCGACAACCCGAACAGGACCGGGATCAGGGCCAACAGACGTTTAGCGATATAGGCAGGCAAGCGCGTGATCCGTCAAATCCGTCAGGGCTTCGCCGCCCGCTGCAACAGGAGGAAAAACGACGGCTGCAGCTGGAAGTTTTTTACCCGGACGCTGGTGACGGCGTTCTGTTTCCAATGGGCGACGAACAGCCACGGGGCATCCTCCTGGACAATCACCTGCATCTGCTTGTAGAGGCGCGCGCGTTCCGCCCGGTCGGTGCTGCGGCGTGCCCGGGCCAGTAATCGATCCACTTCCGGATTGGCATAATAGCCGGAGTTGAAACCGCCCTGCTCCGGGAATGCCGCGCCGCGCAGGGTCAGGTAAGGCAGGGTATCGGGATCATTGGTCATCCAGGCCATCTCCGCCAGGTCGGCCTTGCCTTCCAGGCCCGCATTGACCCGGCCCAGGTAGCTGTTCCACTCGTAGCTCTCGATCCTGACCGGCATCCCCACCGCCCGCAGGTCGGCCTGGATCGCCGTGCCCATGGTCACCGGATCCAGCATCCCGGAACCGCCCTGGGTCACGTAGAAGGTCAACTCCTGCCCCTGGTAGCCGGCCTCGTCAAGCAGCGCCTGGGCCTTCTGCGGATCGTAGGGATAGGGAACCAGCGAGTTCTCGTAGGCCCAGGCGAAGGCCGGCGGGACCGGGCCGGCGGCGATCTCCGCACTCCCCTGCAGGATATTCTCCACCAGCGCCCGCTTGTTGACGGCGTAGTTGGCCGCCTGGCGTATACGCTTGTCGGCAAAGGGTCCCTGTCGGGTATTGAGGATCAGGAACCAGAGGTGGGGACCCGCCTGTTCATGGACGGTGAAACGCGCATCCCGACGAAACCGCTGCAGACTGTCGGGCGGCACCTCGACCATCACATCCAGCCCACCCGAGAGCATCTCCGCCATGCGGGTATTGGCATCGGCGATGGGGCGGTAGATCACCGCCTCCAGCGGCGCGGCGTCTGTCCGGTACTCGGCCCGGTAATCGGGATTGCGCACCAGCACCACCTTGGCATTGGGCTGCCACTCTGCAAAGCGGAACGCCCCGGTGCCGGCCGGGTGGCGGCCGAATGCCTTGCCGTACCGTTTCACCGCCGCCGGCGAAACCATTAGCCCGGTCGGATAGGCCAGATTGGAGAGAAACGGCGCGTAGGGCTCGGTCAGGACAAACTCCACGGTAAGGCTGTCGACAACATCGATCCGGTCGATCGACGAAAAGAAGAAGGCGAGCGGAAAGGGACCGGTATCGTGATAGGGATGCGCCTCCTCCAGCATGCGCTGAAAATTGAACTTCACCGCCGCGGCGTCGAACGGGGTGCCATCATGGAAGCGGACGCCCGGGCGCAGCCGGAAACGATAGCGCAGGCCGTCATCCGAGATGACCCAGCTTTCCGCCAGCAACGGCTCGATCTCCAGGGTCCCCGGCGTGTAGCGCACCAGTCCCTCATACAGGTTCATGATGATGCGGAAATCGTTCAGCGCCGTAACCGCGTGCGGATCGAGGGATTTCGGCTCGGCAATCTGTCCCACCACCAGGACATTGGGCGGGGTCGTGGCCGTGACCCCGGCGTTCGACAGCATTCCGAGGACGGCAAAGATGGCGGCCAGTAATTTTCTCATGGCGTTACGGGCATAGCTGGTGAATTTACCCAGGAGTCTGGCGGACTTGGCCGACAGACTCCTGGTATCAACCAGACCCTAACCGGATCGGAGGGGCAATTGCAAATTTGCACGGCGGCTGTGCCGGTAATTGCCCTCCATCATGGCACCGGATGCGGATAGGGATTATGCTTCATCCAAGGGCTCGCGCAAAAATAAGTTTCGGTATTCGGTCGCAACTGGACCCCGCTGGCGGCGTTACGCTTTTTGCCAAGGGAACAGCCATTGCCTGCAAAGCGTGCCTTGCCAGCGGAGCCCAGTTACGCCCTCGGTACTGCGAAATTATTCTTGCGCGAGCCCTAAGGGCACCATCGGACAGAATAAGGAGTATTCAGACATGTTGTTGAAGCCGGTACAGCTTTACCACGCCTGCAATCCGGAACTGCTTGCGTTTGAAACCACCGCCGAGCTGGAACACCTGGCGGAAACCATCGGCCAGGAGCGGGTGCTGGAAGCGATCAGGTTCGGCGTCGGCATGCCCCACGCCGGCTACAACCTGTATGTCATGGGCTCCTATGGACTGGGCCGGCACACCCTGGTGCATGAGACGCTGCTCAAGCAGTCGATGGAGGCAGCCAAGCCCCTGGACTGGTGCTATGTGGCCAATTTCCAAAACCCGCACAACCCCACCGCCCTGGGCATACCGGCCGGCATGGGCAGGAGCCTGCGGCGCGACATGGAGCAGCTGATCGATGATCTGATCAAGGCGATTCCGGCAGCCTTCCGCGGCGACGAGTACCAGCGCCGGGCCAAGGAGATCCAGGACGACTTCAGCCTGCGGGAAAGCGCCATGGTGAAACGGCTGAGCGAAAAGGCCGAGCGCCTGGATATCAAGTTGATGCAGGGCTCTACCGGCTTTACCCTGGCACCGCATATCAATGGAAAAATGCTCACCCCGGCCGAGTTCGATCAGCTGCCGGAAGCGGAGCAGAAACGTCTCAGCGATGCCATGGAGGATATGAAGCAGGAGCTGAAGGAGACCATGAGCCACCTGCCGGAGTGGCAGCGCGAGATGCAACAGCGTTTCAGCCGCCTCAACCGCGAGACCATGGAGCTGACGGTCACCGAATTCATCAACGAACTGGTGGTACGCTACCAGGCCAACGAAAATATCAGCGCCTATCTCACCCAGGCCAAGCAGGACATTATCGAGAACGTCGACATGTTCCGCCAGGCCGGGGAGTCCAGCGAAAAGAACTTCACAGCGCAGGACCCGGAATTCACCCGCTATCGGATCAATGTGCTGGTGGATAACGCCGAAACCCAGGGTGCGCCGGTCATCTTCGAGGACAATCCCACCTACCAGAACCTGCTGGGGCGGATCGAACACTTGGCCCGCATGGGCACCCTGCAGACCGATTTCACCCTGATCAAACAGGGCGCCCTGCACCGCGCCAACGGCGGTTACCTGATCCTCGATGCGGAGAAGGTGCTGACCAACCCGTTCGCCTGGGACGGCCTGAAGCGGGCCATCCGTTCGCGCGAGATCCGCATCGAATCGCTGGAGCGGCAACTCAGCCTGATCAGCACCATCTCGCTGGAGCCCGAGACCGTTCCCATGGATCTCAAGGTGGTGCTGATCGGCAGCCGCATGCTGTTCTATCTGCTGAAAGAGTACGATCCGGAATTCAGCCTGCTGTTCAAGGTATCGGCCGATTTCGCCGAACAGTTGTCGCGGGAAGAGGACAATGAACTACTCTATGCCCGCCTGATCGCCTCCTTGCAGAAACGCGAGGGGATCCGGGTGATCACCCGTGACGGGGTGGCACGGTTGATTGAACAGCTGGTCCGCCTGGCCAATCACGGCGACAAGATCTCGCTGAAGATGAGCAGTCTGCTGGACCTGCTGCAGGAGGCCGACTACCGGTCCGAGCAGCGCGGCGGCACCCGCATCCACCGCATCGACGTGGATATGGCGATCCAGTCACAGGCGTTCCGTGGTAACCAGTATGAACAGCAGCTGCATGAGTTGATCCTGGACGGCACCCTGCGAATTGAAACCAGCGGCGTGCAACTGGCCCAGGTCAACGGCCTGACCTATCTGCAGCTGGGGGATTACGCCTTCGGCGCGCCGACCCGGATCAGCGCCACCGCGCGCATGGGCAGCGGCGAGTTCATCGACATCGAACGGGAGACCAAACAGGGCGGCCCGATCCACTCCAAGGGGGTGCTGATTCTCTCCTCCTATCTTGGCCAGCGCTATGCCAAGAACCAGCTGCTCTCGGTCACCGCCAGCCTGGTATTCGAGCAGACCTACGGCCAGATCGAGGGAGACAGCGCCTCGGCCGCCGAACTCTGCGCCCTGCTGTCGGCGATTGGCGATATCCCGCTGAAGCAGTCCCTCGCCATCACCGGCTCGATCAATCAGCACGGCCAGATGCAGGCGATCGGCGGCGTCTGCCAGAAGATCGAGGGATTCTTCGACATCTGCAAGGCACGCGGACTGAACGGACAGCATGGCGTCATCATCCCAACGTCGAATACCAAGGATCTGATGCTGAAACAGGAGGTTATCGAGGCCGCCGAGGCGGGATTGTTCCATGTCCACGCGGTGGAGCACGTGGAACAGGCCATGGAACTGCTGACCGGCCTGCCGGCCGGGGTAGCCGACGAGGACGGACTGTTTCCGGAGGGCAGCATCAACTATCTGATCCAGGTCCGGCTGGCGGAATGGATCAGCCTGCGTCTGCAATACGCCGGCAATACCCTCAAGGAGGAGTAACCCGACGTGTCGAAACATCAGCAGTGAATCCATGGGTCGGGAACTCAATAACCAGATCGCCGCCAAACTGCAGGAGATGGCGGAGCGGCAGGCGTGGTTGCCGATCCTGCATACCGAACAGACCGGCTGGCACTTCACCGCGCGCTACTCCGATTTGGCCCTCGACCACCAACTGCACATGACCACGTCCGGCCGCCCCGTTTCGGTTTTCCCCAATTGGACGATGGACCCGGTTCACCTATGGTGGACGCACCGCCCCGGTGAGCCATGCCCACGATGAAGCCGTCACAACCCTCGGACCAGTTCCGCAACCTGCTACTCTGCCTGGCAATGCTCTGGCCGGGAACAGGGGGCGCCGTCCATGAAGCCCGCGAGCTGGCGGGGCAGCACCTGAACATCGGTGTACTGGCGTTTCGCGGCGAACAGCGCACCGAGAAGATCTGGGGTCCGACGGTCGAATACCTGAGCCTGGCGGTCCCCGGGGTCTCCTTCGACCTGATGCCACTCGATCTGGAACAGATGGAACAGGCCGTTCAGGCGGGCCAAGTCAGTTTTATCATTACCAATCCCGGCAATTACGTCGAGCTTGAGTACCGGTATGGCGTCAGCAGGATTGCCACGCTGCAGCGTTACCACCACCAGTCTCCCAGCCGGCGCATCCACTCCGCCATCATCGCGCGTGCGGACAGAACGGATCTCAAGAATATCGGCGACCTGAAAAACCGATCGGTTATGGCTGTCAGTGAGAACGCCTTCGGCGGCTTCCAGGTGGCCTGGGGGGAGATGAAACAGCACGCCATCGACCCGAACAGCGACCTGGCGGAACTGGTGTTTGCCGGCTTTCCCCAGGACAATATCGTGAAATCCGTCCTCGACGGGAGTGTCGATGCCGGCATCATTCGCGGCTGCCTGCTGGAACAGATGGACCGTGCCGGACTGATCGACATGGCTGACCTGAAGGTCCTGGGAGGGCGTCCGAACGATACCGGGGAGTGTCGGGTGAGTACCCCCGCCTACCCCGACTGGCCGCTGGCCAAACTGGGCGGTACCTCGGATCATCTGGCCAAACTGGTCACCATGACCCTGCTGGCGATGCCGGACAACCATCGCGCCGCGCTGGCCGGGGAGTATTCGGGGTGGACCATTCCGGTGGAATACCAGGCGGTTCATGATCTGTTCCGGGAGCTGCAGATCGGTCCCTATGAGTGGATGCGCCGTCCCACCCTGCTGATACTGTGGTCCCGCTACTGGCAATGGATTCTGGTCGCCCTCCTGGGTGTGCTGTGGTGGATCTGGCATGTCTACCGGGTGGAGCAGCTGGTCAGAACCCGCACCTCGCAACTGACGCGGGCGAACCTGCGCCTGCAGGAAGAGATGGAGGAGCGGCAGCAGACGGAGCAGAAGCTGCTGACCCAGCAGAATGAACTGGCCCATGTCGCCAGGGTCAGTACCGCGGGGGAACTGGCCAGTGGACTGGCCCATGAGCTGAATCAACCCCTCTCCGCCATCAGCAGTTATGCGCAGGGTTGTATCTGGCGCCTGGAATCGGGGCGCATCACCCAGGATGAGTTGCGCGACGTAATCCAGCGCATGGCATCAGAGGCGGAGCGTGCCGGAGCCATTATTCAGCGTCTGCGTGGCTTTTTGCGTAAAGAGCAGACCCACTGTAAAGCCGTCGATATCAATCAGGCGGTGGGCGAAGCCACCGACCTGTTCGCAGCGGAAGCCAACAGGCGCGGCATCCGCGTGAACCTGACGCTGGCGGAAGCGATCCCGCCCGTCTGCAGTGAAACCATCCAGCTGCAACAGGTGATCATCAATCTGTTACGCAACGCGGCCGATGCCCTGAATGGCCTGGCCGCGGAGCGGCGCAGGATAGAACTCAGCACCCATTATGCCGTTGCCGAGGGAGCCGTACGTATTGATGTGCGCGATTTTGGGCCCGGCATAGATCCGCAGGGAAAATCCCACCTGTTTGAACCGTTTTTCACCACCACCGCGGACGGGATGGGGCTTGGACTGTCACTGAGCCAATCCATCGTGGAATCCCATGGTGGCACCATCCGCGTCATCGACAATGCCCATCCGGGCGCCTGCTTCAGCATCGTACTGCCCGTGTATAAGGAACCCTGAGATGCCCACCGAGCCCGAAATGGTCCACATCATCGACGATGACGCCTCCATCCGCTCCTCCCTGACCTGGCTACTGGAAGCGGTGGATATCCCGGCGACGAGTTACAACTCGGCCGAGGCCTTTTTGCCGGCACTGAAACCGGACAGCATCGGCGTCCTGATCCTGGACGTGCGCATGCCCGGGATGAGTGGGATGCAGCTGCTGGAACGGATGGTACAACAGGGAAGCACGCTACAGATCATCATACTCACCGGCCATGGAGATGTGCCGATGGCGGTGCGCGCCATGAGCAACGGCGCCTTTTATTTTATTCAAAAGCCCGTTAACGGTCCGCAACTGGTGGAAAAGGTCAGAGAAGCGATGCTCAAGAGCCGCCTCGCCTACTCGCAAAAAATCCGGCTGGACGATGTCAGGCGAAGAGTGGAACGCCTGACCCCGCGCGAGCGCGAGGTGATGGCGCTGATCGTCTCCGGTCACGCCAACAAGGTGATTGCCGCGGAACTCGGTGTGGTGGAACGAACCGTCGAGGTTCACCGGCACCGTGTCATGGAGAAGATGGAGGCGGCATCCGTCGCCGACCTGGTCATCATGCAACAGATCATCAAGCAAGAAGTCGACTGAGCCGCCACTTCATGGTTCACCCGGCGGGCTTCCCGTGGTGGCGGGTCGGCCGCTGACTTAGGGCCTGCGCAAGAATAATTCCGTAGTACCGAGGGTGTTCCTGGGCCACGTTGGCGAGGCACGCTTTGCAGGCAATGGCTGTTCCCTTGGCAAAAAGCGTAACGCCGCCAGCGGGGTCCAGGGGCGACCGAATACAGGAACTTATTCTTGCGCGGGTCCTTAATCGGGCTTCAGCGCAATACGCCCGCTGCCCAAAAAGACCAGCGCCAGGGCGGCAAACAGGAACATGCCCTGCAGCTCCAGCTGCCAGCCGCCGTTTTTGGTGAGCATGAACACCTCGCCGGTATGCACCAGCAGCAAGGCGACCAGCATGCTGCCGGTCATCAGCAGGCCGGCCAGACGGGTCTGCCAGCCGACGATGGCCATCACCGGGGCCACCACCTCGCCAAGCAGCACAGCATAAGCCAGGAACGCCGGCAGGCCATAGCCGACAAGCATGTCGCCAATCCAGGTGATCGCGCCCGGATTCAGCAACTTGGCGACGCCGTGAAACAGGATCAGTCCCGCCACGGCCAAACGCAGGATCAACTTGCCAAGGGCATCATTATGTAGGGCTTGCAACATAGACACGCACTCCTTGTGAGGGATGTGGTTGTTAGTACTTTATCGAGTCATGTGATGAATAGTAGCTCACCACCGGTCAATTGCGAGTAGACCGACGCCCGGAAGACCTGTTTCGGTATTCCACAATACGGTCATCCACAATATTTTCATGGTTTACAAGGATGTAACCTTTTTATCAGAAGAAAGCGTTTTGTGTGATTTCACCACTTCGATAAAAAGGTATCAAAATGGACAGCACGCGAAGAAAATTTTTAGCCACGGTCGCAACCACAATTGCCGCGCCGGTGTTGGGCGAGGCGTCTGCCGCGGAGGGAACGGCGGATACACAGGACACGCCCCGCTGGGTGATGGTAATCGATCTGCGCAAGTGTATCGGCTGCCAGGCCTGCACGGTCGCCTGTTCGACGGAAAACCGGGTACCCGCGGGGCAGTTCCGCACCCTGGTCAGCCACTACGAAGTTGAAAAGGACCACCAGCCCCGCAGCGCCATGCTGCCGCGACTCTGTAATCACTGCGAGAACCCGCCCTGCATTCCGGTCTGCCCGGTGCAGGCTACCTATCAACGCCCGGATGGCATCGTCGTGGTCGACAACACTCGCTGCGTCGGCTGCGCCTACTGCGTCCAGGCCTGTCCCTACGATGCCCGGTTCATTAACCATGAAACCAAGACCGCCGACAAATGCACCTTCTGTGTCCACCGGGTTCAGGCCGGACTACTTCCCGCCTGCGTGGAAACCTGTGTCGGCGGCGCGCGCATCTTCGGCAACATAAAAGACCCCCGGAGCGAGGTATCCCGGCTGATCAACAGCGTCCACACCGATGGCCTGCAGCCCGGGCTGAAGACCCGTCCGCAAGTCTATTACATCGGCCTCGACAACCGCCTGCAGAACAAGATCGAGGGTGTCCCCAGCCCCTGGAAGCGATCAGAGACCCTCGTACAGGAGTCCATGTCATGAGCAATAACATTATCGAAATCATCGGCATCACCCAGGAGATCACCTGGAACAGCTGGGCGGTGCAGTACTTCTTTTTTATCGGTCTGAGCGTTGGCGGCGTCCTGCTGGCGGCACCGGCCTACCTGTCGCGCACGGCGACCTGGCTGCCTGTCGCCAGACTGGGACTGTTGGTGGCCATCACCACCGGCCTGGTGGCGCCGGTGGCACTCCTCGCCGATCTCCATCAACCGGCCAGGTTCTATCAGTTCTACCTGAACTTCACCCCCTCATCCTGGATGTCCTGGGGCGCCTTTCTGCTGCCGGCCTATATAGCGGCGCTGCTGCTGTTCGGTCTGCAGGGACTGTACCGGGATCCGGCTGGAAACCAGCGGGTTACTCGTATGGCCGCACTGGCGACCAGTGTGCTGGGGACGGGGATTGCGCTCTACACCGGCAGTGAGATGGGCATCCTGATCAGCCGGGTACTCTGGCAGTCGGGCTGGCTGGTGCCGGCCTATCTGCTCAGCGGCCTGGCCGGTGCGATCGGTCTCGCCCTGGTGATCAACAGCCTGCAGTCGACGGAGAACCTCGCCCACAGCCGACTGCTGTTGCGCTGGCTGACGGCGTCACTGGCCCTCACCGGCGTATGGATCGGCGCATGGGCCGTGGCGGGTTACCTGAATCTGAGCGGATCGGGAGCGGCACTGCTGCGCCTGGCGGTGGAATTCCGTCCCCTGGAAACCCTGGTGTTCTGGATCGGCGTCGGTCTGTTGCTGCCGCTGATCCTGACCCTGTTCAACCACACCGGGTTGAACCTCATGACCGGATTGCTGGCGCTGTTCGGTACCTGGATGCTGCGCTGGGTGATGTTTATCGGCGGCCAGGGCATCCCCAAAAATGGCGCCGGATTCTACAACTTCGAGCTTCCGCTGACTGCCGATGGCCTGCTGGGCATCCTCGGATCCATCGGCCTCTGGCTGCTGATCCTCATCGTGATCAGGTCCCTGTTGTCCCAGTACAAACAACCAGCCGACGTCTAACCCGGCAGAACAATTCAGGAGAATCAGTATGACTACTTCACGTCGCAATTTTCTCAAAGGTGCCGCCGCGGCTGGTGGACTGACGGCGTTCGGCTTCGGTTACAGTCACACCGCCGAACAGTTGTTACGCGGCGCCTGGGCCGGCGACCAGCCTGACCATCCGATCAGCGGCAAGGCGCCCAGTCCGGAATTCACCGTCGACCCCGAGACCGGGGTCCTGACACCCAACCCCAACCAGGCCATGGCCTACACCATGTGCATGGGCTGCACCACCATCTGTGGCGTGCGGGTGCGCATCGACAAGGTGCGGAACAAAATACTCCGGGTAACCGGTAACCCCTACCACCTGCTCTCCACCGATCAACATATCCCTTATGCCACACCGGTCAAGCAGAGCTTTGTCTCCCTCAGCCGCTTCCAAGAGCAGGGACTCGCCGGGCGTTCAACGGCCTGTGCTCGCGGCAACGCGGTGCTGTCAAAACTGACCGATCCCAATCGGGTGACGGTGCCGCTGAAACGCATCGGCGCCCGCGGTGAAGGCAAGTGGGCACCCATTTCACCGGAGCAACTGTTGCGGGAAGTGGTCGAGGGCGGCGACCTGTTTGGCGAAGGCCATGTGGATGGGTTACGGGCTATTCGTGACCTGAAGACGCCCATTGATCCGGCCAATCCGGAGTTCGGTCCCCGCGCGAACCAACTTGCGGTCATACCGCCGTTCAAGGACGGGCGTCTCGTCTTTGCCGCGCGTTTCGCCAAGCAGAGCTTCGGCACCGTCAACTTCACCGGCCACCGCTCCTATTGCGGGCTCTCCATGCGCTCCGGATACGCCGCACTGCTGGGTGACTGGAAGAAACAGCCGCACCTGAAACCGGACTTCATCAATTCCGAATTCCTGCTGTTTATCGGCACCGCGCCGGGTAATGCCGGCAACCCCTTCAAACGCCAGGGCCAGCAGATCGCCAAGGCCCGCAGCACCGGCAAGCTGAAATACGTGGTGGTGGATCCGGTGTTGACCAACAGCGACAGCATGGCGGCGGACGAGCGCAGCCGCTGGCTACCGATCAAACCGAACACCGACGGCGCCCTGGTGATGGGCATGATGCGCTGGATCCTGGAGAACCGGCGCTATGACGAGCAATTTCTGCGTCAGCCCAATGCCGCAGCCGCCGCGGCCGCCGGCGAGGTCAGCTGGTCGAACGCCAGCCATCTGGTGGTCACCCAGGAGGGACACCCGAAGAACGGCCGGTTCCTGCGTGCAAGCGACCTGCAGCTGTTCGACGGCGACCCCAAGGAGTCGCCCTTGGTAGTGATAGACCAGGCCAGCGGTGAAGTCGTCAGTCAGGCGGCTGTGGGTCCCGCCGAACTGTTTTACCAGGGCGAGGTTGTGTTGCCCGATGGCGAGAAACTACAGGTCAAGAGCAGCCTCAGTCTGCTCCAGGCGGAGGCCGAAAAACACTCCCTGGAGGAATATTCCGCAGCCTGCGGCATACCGGTCTCCACCATCGTGGAGCTGGCCCGGGAGTTCACGGCGCATGGCAAGAAGGCCGCCGCCGATTGTCACGGCGGCACCATGGGCAGCAACGGCTTCTATACTGCTTACGCCATCGTCATGCTCAATGCCCTGGTCGGCAACCTGAATGCGAAAGGCGGCACCAGCGCGGGTGGCGGCCGCTTCAAGGAGATCGCCCCCGGCCCCCGCTATAACCTGAAAAAATTCCCCGGCATGGTCAAGGCCAAGGGAGTCGGCCTCGGCCGCCAGGGGTTCCCCTACGAAAAGAGCAGCGAGTACCAGCGCAAGGTGGCCGCCGGAAAGAATCCCTATCCGTCCAAGGCCCCCTGGTATCCCCTGTCGCCCGCCATGTCCTCGGAGTTTCTGACCGCGGCCATCAACGGCTACCCCTATTCATTGAAGGCTTTGATCCTGTGGAGCTCGAACCCCCTCTACGGGGTTGCCGGCCTGCAGCAGCAGGTCAAGGTGAAAATGGCCGATCCGAAGTCACTGCCCCTGATCGTCTCGGTCGACCCGTTTATCAACGAAAGCAACACCTATGCCGACTACATCGTCCCCGACTCGGTACTCTACGAGAGTTGGGGCTGGGCCAGCGCCTGGGGCGGCAATCTGACCAAGGTGAGTACCGCCCGCTGGCCGGTCATCGAGCCGGCACAGGTCAAGGATAACCAGGGCATTCCGGTCGGTATGGAGTGGTTCTTCATTGAAGTGGCCAAGCGCATGGGACTGCCGGGATTTGGCGAGAATGCCATAGCGGACCAGGAGGGCAACCTGCACCCGTTGAACCGGCCGGAGGAGTTCTATCTGCGCGCCGCGGCCAATGTGGCCTTTGACGGTGGCGCGGTAGCCGACGCGGACGACGAGGAGTTGCAGTTGACCGGGGTTGATCGCCTGGCAAACGACCTGCAGTCGATACTCAAACCCGATGAGTGGAGAAAGGCCGCCTACGTCTATGCCCGCGGCGGGCGCTTCGAGGATGCCGAGATGGGGTACAAGGGAAATGCCCTGGCGCGGCAGTACAAGAGCCCTCTGCAGATCTATGATGAAAAACTCGGCACCACACGCAATACGCTGAGCGGCGCGCGCTATCACGGCACACCGACCTGGATCAGGCCATCACTCGCCGACGGCTCACTGCTGGAGAGTAGCTTTCCAGCCGCCGACTGGCCGTACAAGGTGGTCAGCACCAAGTCGCCCTATGTGTCTTCCCACACCACGGGTATCCAGAAACTGCAGCAGTTCCACCCGTCCAACGCGATCGCCATGCATTACAGCGACGCGGAAAAACTCGGCGTCAGGTCGGGTGACAGCATCCGCATCACCACGCCCGGCGGAATCGTCAAGGGTCAGGCGCTGGTGCGCAACGGCATCCAGCCCGGCGTACTGGGGATCGAACACGGTTTCGGCCACCGGGAACTGGGGGCGCGCCAGCACCAGATTGGCGACCGCTTCACCACCCCATCCAGGCTGGCCGGTCTGGGGGTGAACATCAACGACCTGGGGTTTGCCGATCCGCAACGTGAAGGGGCTTCGGTACTCGCCGACTGGGTGGTTGGCAGCGTGGCCCGCCAGGGGCTCCCGGCGCGGGTGGAAAAGGCCTGATCCAGCGAAACGGGCCGGAGGGGTTTACCCTTCCGGTCCATGATCGACCGCCGTCAAACCCTTGACCGCTGGATTCAATGCAGATCCCTCACCGCTTCGCGGGCGAGGATCCGTTCCGCATCCAGCGAGGCGATGGCCACCGCCGGTTCCCTGGGTATCTCGCCTTTCAACTGCAGTGCCAGGTAGCGCATGCAACAGACCCGCAGAAATGAAGTGAAATTGCCCAGATCGTGTCCCGCGTCGATCGACTCATGGTAGAGCCGGGTGATCATCTGCGGCACCTGCATACCGTCGCGCCGGGCGATCTCCTCCAGGGTGTTCCAGAAATAGTTCTCCAGCCGCACGCTGGTAACCATGCCGTCGATGCGTAACGATCGGGTGCTGCTGTCCCAGAGCTGGGCGTCGGCATTAATAAACAGTTTGCACATTGGCACCTCCCGCTATCCGAGGGAGACAGAAACGTGTCCCCACCATCGCTTAAGCATAGTGCAAGCCGCAGCGGCGATAACCGCTCGTTGTAGCAAGCGTAGGGTGGGTTAGCGGCGCACAGGCACGACACTTCCCGGCTGCGACAACGCACAAGCGCCGCGTAACCCACCAAATCCCCGAGCAAGCGTCGGGTGGGTTAGCGGCGCACAGGCACGACACTTCCCGGCTGCGACAACGCACAGGCGCGCGTAACCCACCAAATCCCCGACCACCAAACGGCGGGTTACGGCGCGCGCGCTACAGCCGGCCGCATCCCGCTACGTCTGATCGAGCAGATCCATGAACTGCGCCAGCCAGGCCGGGTGTGCCGGCCAGGCGGGGGCGGTGACCAGATTGCCGTCGGTCACCGCCGCGTCGATGGCGATCTCCGCATAGGTGCCGCCGCTCTGCTTCACCTCCGGCATACAGGCCGGATAGGCCGAGCAGCATTTACCCTCCAGCACCCCGGCCGCGGCCAGCAGCTGGGCACCGTGGCAGATAGATGCCACCGGCTTATTCTCGGTGAAAAAATGGCGCACCATGGCCAGCACCGCCTCATTGAGGCGCAGGTACTCGGGCGCCCGGCCACCCGGGATCACCAGGGCGTCGTATTGTGCCGGGTCGATCTCGGCAAAACTGGCGTTCAGGGTGAAGTTGTGGCCGCGTTTCTCGCTATAGGTCTGCTGGCCCTCGAAATCATGGATCGAGGTCGCCACCACCTCCCCGGCGCTCTTGTCCGGGCAGACGGCATGTACCGTATGGCCGACCGCCTGCAGCGCCTGGAACGGCACCATGGTCTCGTAGTCCTCGGTGAAATCACCGGTGATCATCAGAATCTTTTTATTGGTCATCGTGCTCCCTCCTCTGCTAGTGGAGTCATTACCCTAGCAGGAGGGCCGTCACAGGGGGTATTAAGCGGTTACTACATCGCGCCGAATCGGCTATAGCCCAGGGCGGGCCGTGCCCGCCGTCACAGCGATGCGGATAGTCACGACGCCCAGGGGGCGCCCTATAACGGACCTCCGCGGCATAAGTCCATCCCCGTCCAAAGCCGCTCCCGGCCATCCCTGGACAAAACAGGGGGCCCGAAGGCCCCCTGCTGCAACTCAACACCGACCGGTACGGTCACATGGCGGCTGTCTTTGCCTCGGCGATCCAGTCGTCGAAGGTGGCCTGGTGGGTTTTGATCCAGGCATCGGCATGCCGTTCGATGGCGGCCGCGCTCTTTTCCCCGTCACGCATGCGCAGGTTCTGCGCGCTGATGTCGTTGTTGCTCAGCTCCATGATGGAGAACAGCTTGGCCGCCGCCGGATTGGCTTCGGCCCATTCGCGGTTGGCGATGATGCGTTGGGTGTTGGCCTGGAAACCGTAGTTGCTGCCGTCCGGCAGGCTGGTGTCCACATCCGTGCGCGCCCCCGGCAGGCTGGAGAACGGCACCTGCAGCCAGACCACATCCTGGTTCGGCACCAGCACACCGCTTACCCAATAGGGTGTCCAGGTGTAGTAGAAGATCGAATCGCCCTGGTTGTAGCGGGCGATGGTGTCGGCGATGATGGCGCCGTAGGCGCCCTGGTTATGGACCACGGTATCGCGCAGGCCGTAGGCGTCCAGATGATGCTCAATCACCTTTTCACAACCCCAGCCCGGGTTGCAGCCGGCCAGGTCCGCCTTGCCGTCGCCGTTGCTGTCGAACAGCTTGGCAATCTCCGGATCCTTCAGCTGGTCAATATTCTTGATGCCGTGTTTGTCCGCGGTCTTCTTGTCGATCAGATACCCCTGCAACGCACCGTCGGAGTAGACCCCCTCGCGGTAGATCTTCCCGTCACCGCCGGCCTTGTTGAAGAAATCCACGTGCAGCGGATCCCAGTGATCGGCCATGAAGGTGGCATCGCCATTGGCGATGGCGATGTGGCCGGCGGCGTACTCGATCTCCTTGATCGGCTTGACGTCATAGCCGAGCTGCTCCAGCGCCTTCATCACCAGCACGGTCTGGAAGGTCTCCTCCGCGATGGAGCTCTTCAGCGGTTGTACCGCAACACCCTCGCCCGGCAGCTCCGCCGCCTGGGTGGTTGCGCCAACACAGAGTGCCGTCGCCGTCACGGACAGTTGCAGTATTCTTCTCAATTTATGCAGTTTCATAATATTCCTCATCATTTCTTCTCAAGGGACTCCGCCGTGCCCTGTTACGGATTGACCTGCGATCGGTTGCCGGACTTGAACAGGGACAATACAAAACCCAGTGGTCCGGTCTGATACCAGTGTGTCGTCGGTTGGCGGCGCCGCTGATCCCCCATCGATTGGGTGATGCGGTCGAGGACGATGGCCAGCAGCACGATGCCGACGCCACCGACGGCCGCCAGCCCCATGTCCAGCCGACCGATGCCGCGCAACACCATCTGTCCCAGGCCGCCCACGGCAATCATCGAGGCGATGACCACCATGGAGAGGGCCAGCATCAGGGTCTGGTTCACCCCCGCCATGATGGTGGGCATGGCCAGGGGCAACTGCACCTTGTACAGCAACTGGCGGGGCGAGGCGCCAAACGAACGGGACGCCTCCACCAGATCCGCCGGCACCTGGCGAATACCCAGGTTGGTGAGCCGGATCAGCGGCGGCAGGGCAAAGATGATGGTCACCACCACGCCGGGCACATTGCCGATACCGAACAGCATCACCACCGGCACCAGGTAGACGAAGGCCGGGGTGGTCTGCATCGCGTCCATAATCGGTCGCAGGCTGGCCTCGGCCCGGTCGCTGCGGGCCAGCCAGATGCCGGTCGGCAGTCCGATCAGGATGCAGAAGAAGACCGAGGTGAGTACCAGCGCGAGGGTCACCATCGCCTCCGGCCAGGCGCCGATGAGACCGACAAAGGCCAGTGAGGCGACCGTCGCCAGCGCCAGTCGCCGGCCGCTCACCTGCCACGCCACCAGACCGAAAATGATGACCATGATGATGGAAGGGACAGACAGCAACGCCGACTCTATGCCGGTCAGGGTGGCGTCGATCGGCCAGCGCACCGCCTGGAACGCGGGACGAAAGTTGTCCACCAGCCACTCCAGCCCCTGATCGACCCAGTGGTCGAGTGGAATCAGTTTCTGCGCAAACGGGTCCAGCCAGTTGAAGGGATCCTGCACCGGCGTCGCCTGGGTATCCAGCCAATTCAAGACCGGTGCCGGCTCTGCCGGATCCACGCTGCCCCCACCCCAGGGGTTTGCCGCGGGACTATCCGTCAGCGCATCGTTCGGCACCGCCGCGGGTGCGCTGTCGACGGCTGGGTTCTGCGTTTCACCAGTGCCATTTTCACTGCCGCGGTCCGCGGTCCAGGGATTGCTGCCGTTCTTGCTACTCATAAATCACCTGGCCTGTCTGTCCAAGGTTTCCAGCATGGTGGCCTTGCTCACCGCGCCGAGGTAACGCCCGTCGCCCGACACCACGGGCAGACCATAGCCGTGCTGCGCCAGGGGACCGAACAGCTCGCCCAACGCCGTGTCGTGGGTTACCGGTTCCACATCCGGAATAAAGGCATTTTGTAAATGGGGGTTATCCTGCTCCAGCTCCCGTTTCAGACTGTCGACCGAGACCACCCCCTCGAAGTGCTGACCGCGATCAATCACATAGCCATAATCACGGTCATGCTGGCGTAGCCGCTCCAGCGCCGCGCGCACGCCGATACCGCCATGCTCGATCAACGTCACCTGGGTCTTGCGGGCGATATCGCCGGCGGTAAACACCGTCGAAACATCGACGCCGCGGAAGAAGGAGCGCACGTAGTCATCCGCCGGGTTGCGCAGGATCTCGTCCGGCGACCCCACCTGCACCACCCGACCGCCCTCCATGATGGCGATGCGGTCGCCGATGCGGATCGCCTCGTCCAGATCATGGGAGATAAAGATGATGGTGCGCTGCTGGCTCTCCTGCAGCTTCAGCAGTTCATCCTGCATCTCGGAACGGATCAGCGGATCGAGCGCGGAGAAGGCCTCGTCCATCAGTAGCACGGAGGGATCATTGGCCAGCGCCCTGGCCAGACCGACCCGCTGCTGCATACCGCCGGAGAGCTCATGGGGAAAATTCCTGGCCCAGGTATCCAGCCCCACCTGCTGCAGCGCCTGTTCGGCCCGCCGCATCCGCTCCTTCAATGGTGTGCCGCCCAGCTCGAGGCCGAACGCCGCATTCTGCAACACCGTCAGGTGCGGCATCAGGGCAAAGGACTGGAACACCATGCTCATGTCCTTGCGCCGCAGATCCCGTAACTGTTCATCGCTCATGGCGGCGATATCGCTACCATCTACCAGCACCTCACCGGCAGTGGGCTCGATGAGCCGGTTGAGCAACCGGACAATGGTCGACTTGCCGGAGCCGGAGAGCCCCATGACGACGAATATCTCGCCCTCCCGCACCTCAAATGAGGCGTTATTGACACCCACCGCATGGCCGGTCCGGTCAAATATGACCTCTTTATCCACGCCCTCCCTGGCCAGGCGAAGCGCCTCCTTCGGGTTTTTCCCAAAGATCTTGAATAGATTGTTTACCTGAACCTTGATGGGCGGCTGCTGCATATAAAGATCACTTTCCGGATGAGGTGTCTGTGCGTCTCTCCAAACTGCCGCTGGATAGACACGCGACTGAATTGATTAGTGGACTACGGTTATTACCGGACACATTGCACTAGATAAATACACTGGTCATTGAATTTAATTAATAAATAAAAATAACCATGCGCACTTTAACGCATTGATTAATAATTGTTTTAAATAATTACATTCAAAACAATTAACTTAGAATACTAACAATTATCACTCCATGCCGTCAAATATAGCACCGGATAACCAACACTACAGCGTAGTTCTCGAAGGGTTCGTTTCTTCATCAGACAGGTAGGGTACCCGTCTTGGCCGGTTGCTGAAGTCAGCACCGGCAGGAGCGGGAACAACCGCCCGGGGTGGCGGAGGGCCTGTGGCCGACGCTGCACCGATGCGGCATCGGCGCCTGGCCAAGGGGCAGAAACAGCACTCCCCGTCCGGTTGTCTGCGGCCGAATTCGTGCTAGCTTGTAACCTATACAACGGATGATGGTCTATTAGATAAGTGTCCATTCAGGAGATGAGAGATGGGTTTATTTCAGCGGGAGCAATCCCCAGAGGGTGTAGATTTCAGTCACCAGATCGCCGATCAGGTGCGGGTGACCCCCGAGGCAAAGGAACAACTGGTCCAGTTGATCCAGAATGAAGAGGATATCGTCGGCATACGCATATTCATCTACGGGGGAGGCTGCGGCGGCATGAGTTACGGCCTGACCTTCGTGGAACAGCCCCAGGATATCGACTGCGTCCTCGAGCAGGACGATCTGAAGATCTTTGTCGACCCGGTGGCATTGAGTTTCCTGGAGGGCGTGGAGGTGGATTACCAGACCCAGGGGCTCAACAGCAGTATCGTCTTCCGCAACGTGTTCCAGAGCATCGGCGGGTCCGGCGCCTGTAACGCCTGCGGTGCCTCCGGCGGTGGTGGCGGGGGTTGCGCCTGAACCCGGCGCCCGGCGCCCGGTGTCGATGAGCTCCAGGTGCCGATGCAGCCGCAGCTGCTGCTGATCAGCCCGGGCCAGAGCTATCGCCTGGCCCCCTACCTGAAGGCGGCAGAGCGGCTGGGCGTGGCGCTGGTCATCGTCTCCGACAGCCGTTATTCATTGACCCGCGAAGTGGCCGGGGGTATCCAGGGCGACTTCGCCCGGCCCGAAGCACTGCTTGAATCCATTCTCACCCGATCCGAAACCACCCCCTTTCGGGGGGTGGTGGCGAGTGACGACAGCACCGTCGAGCTGGCGGCGCGGATAGCCACCACCCTGGGTCTCCCCTCCAACTCAATCGCCTCCGCCACACTCAGCCGCAGAAAGGATCTGGCACGCCGGGAGCTGCTGGAGGCCGGCCTGCCGGTGCCGGCACACTGGGTGGTGGAGCTGAACGCCGAGATCGCGCCGCAACTGCGGGGGCTCCCCTACCCGGTGGTGCTGAAACCGATCAGTCTCTCCGCCAGCCGCGGGGTAATCCGTGCCGACACCCCGGCCGAAGCGTTGCGGGCCTGTCAGACCATCGCCCGGATCATTGCGCCGTTAAACAGCGCCAACGAGCGCGAGACCCTGCTGATAGAGCGCTATCTGCCGGGCCGGGAGGTGGCCCTGGAGGGTTTCCTGCAACAGGGGACATTCACTCCGCTGGCGCTGTTCGACAAACCAGACCCCCTCACCGGGCCCTATTTTGAAGAGACCTATTACATCACCCCGTCGCGCCTGCCCGGGCCCATTCAGCGGCACATCGAACGGACGGTGGCGGACGCCTGCCGGGTCTACGGGCTGCACCAGGGGCCGGTGCATGCCGAGCTGAGGATCGACCGGGATCAGGCGTGGATATTGGAGATCGCCTCCCGCACCATCGGTGGGGAGTGCAGCCGCAGCCTGGATGCGGTGCTGGCTCGCCCCCTGGAGGAGTATGTGCTGGCCGCCGCCATGGGCAGCCCGTTGCCGGTGGAACGGCGGCCGGGGGCCTCGGGCGTGCTGATGATCCCCATCCCGCGGGCCGGGGTGCTGCGCCGCATCAACGGCATACCGGAGATCAGTGCATTGCCCCACATCACCGACATCCGGATCAGCATGGAACCCGGCCAGGTGGTCGAGACCCTGCCGGAAGCCTCCAGTTATCTCGGTTTCATCTACAGCGCGGCCGCCACCCCAGAGGCGGCGGAACAGGCCCTGCGCGACGCCCACGCTGTGCTGGAGATCACCATCGATCCCCTGTTGAACCGCTGAATGCGAGAGGGGCTACTTCTTGCCGCCGCCGGCGCGGTAGCCGGCGGGGACCTGACCGTAATCGCCCTCGCCGAACAGAAAACCGAGCATATGTTTCTCGATCAGTGACAGGTTGTTCGGATCGGCGGTACTCAAGCCGTTCTCATTGATGATCATCACCAGGCGCTCAAGCCACTGCTTCCACCCCTCCCTGGAGACATTCTCATAGATCCGTTTGCCCAGCTCACCCGGATGAGGCGGCTTGTCCAGTCCCTCGGCCTTGCGCTTGAGCACCACACAATCAACCATGCGTTTCATCGTCGCTTACTCTGTAAATTAGGCTCTGTAAAATAGGCTCTGTAAAGAATGGCACTTACTTAAGGCGAATTGCAGGATTTTCGTCATTCCGGCGCAGGCCGGAATCCAGGAATACCGCCGCCATTAAGCAGTCTGGATGCCATCCTTAGGTCCGTAAACGGTGCATCCCTGCACCACTCCTCCGGCCTTCGCCGGGATGACGGTGGTTCTTGGCTTAAGTAAGTGCCATTCGGCTCTGTAAAAAAGGCTACTCATACTTCTTCAACAGCACCCCCTCCTCTCCACAACAGGAGGCGCTACACTTTTTAACCGCGTTCAACTGCAGGGATTTATCGGGGAAATAGGCCTGCAGGGGCTTATTCTCCCTGGCACAGTCACAGCCGGTATCCGCATAGACATAGACGTTGCCCAGCCCCGCCCGTTTCGCCCCGGCATGCGCCTGCCACAGGGTTTCGACCGGGGTCTGGGGAATATGGGACAATTTGTAGGCGGGGAAGAAGCGGGTGATGTGCCAGGGACTCTCTTCCCCCAGGTTATCGCGCACCCAGCAGGCGATACGGTAGAGCTCATCCGGATCATCATTTTTGCCCGGGATCACGTTGGTCCGGGTCTCCACGTGAATCCCCAGTTCCTGGGCCATCCGGATGCTGTCGAGCACCTGCTCGACCCGCGCGGTGGGACAGATCTCGTGATAGAAATCATCCCGCAGGCTCTTGATGTCGGAACAGAGCACGTCGATATGCGGGGCCACCCGGGTTAACGCCTCCCCGGTGATGAAGCTGTTGCTGACATACACGGTATAAAGCCCCGCCTGATGCGCCAGCGGCGCCACATCCAGTATGTACTCCAGCCACACAGCTGGCTCGGAGTAGGTGAAGGCGATCCCCTCAACCCCCTCGCGCAGGGCCGCACGCACCAGCTCCTCGGGTGTGATGAAGGCCTCGGTCGAGGCGCCCCGGGCCAGCTCATCCAGGGCGGTCACACCCCAGGAGATCTCCAGGTTGTGGCAGCCGCCACAACGAAAACTGCAGCCGTAGCTGCCCACCGAGAGGACCCGGGTTCCCGGCCGGTAATGGCGCACCGGCTTGGCCTCGATGGGATTTACGTCGATCGCGGAGAGGATGCCGTAGGAGAGGTTGTAGAGGGTGCCGTTGCGGTTGACGTGGGCCTGGCAGAAACCACGCTGTCCGTGCCCCACCTTGCAACGCCAGGCACACAGTCCGCAACGTACCACCCCGCCGGGCAACCGTTCCTGCAGGGAGGTTTCCACCAGCTGATAGTTGTCCACCGCTATCTTGATCTGTCGACTCACCACCGCTCCTCACTGATAACGCCCAGCACCACACTACCATCATAGCAGTGAATCAGCCGCTCTCCCGGCAGCGGCATCGCCAGCCGCCCGCTGGCGGCCACCGAGGCTTCCTGAATCAGGTCCCGACCGGTGGGAGTCTCCAGATAGGGGGGGCCCAGGTTCCGCACACCCTTCACAAAGCGCACCAGCCTGCGCGCCGACCAGGCGGGATCGACAGCGAAGTCCTGCGGTCGGGGCCGGCCCTGGCGGCTGCCCGCGAGTGCGTCCTGGACCGACTCGTTATCGACCCAGCCCTTTCGGTAATTGTCTCGATAGCCGATAAACAGCTGCACCCCGCAGCGCCCCACCCGCCGGCTGATCTCCGTGAAGTCCGGAAAATCGGCCAGCCCGAAGGTGCATTGATCGATAATCGGCCCCAGGTCGAACTCCCTGTTCATCCGATGCAGGGTCACCCCGATAAAGGCGTGGCCATCGCGCAACTGCCAGAAGATGGGGTTAACGCCACGGTAATCCGGCAACAGCGAGGGGTGGATGTTCAGCCAGCCAAGCGGCACGCTCTCCAGCAGCGCCAGAGAGATACGGTGCGGATAACAGGAGACCAGTACCTGTTCCGGCCGGTAGGTCTGGACAGCCTGTTTCAGGCGCCGCGGTGGCCCACTGATCGCCGCAATGCCGTTGGCGGCGGCCAACTCCAGTACCCCGGCGCTATCCTCTGGCGTGATCAGCGGCGGCAACCCACCTGCCCTGCCAGGGTTGTTGTCCGGGCCGTCCACAAACAGTGCATCAGGGGGCGTCTCCTGAGCCAGCAGTGCCGCCAGCGACGCAGAGGTCTGAACCGAACGGCTCCCGACTAACAGCAGATTCATGGGCATGCTTGCATCTCCTTGCAAACGGTGCGCTCCTGACACCGCACTCACCGATCCGGAACAGAAATGCCGAGTCTTATGCTTCCGTCTCTGAATGATTCCATCTTACTCTATTAGATGCAAAACAGAAGGGAAGTTCTAACCCCGCACCGCCTGTGGATATCGATCCCGTTGCAGCCCCGGAGTGTACCGCTCAATCCCCTGGTGGCCGGCCGAAGTTCTCGCAGGTCAGGGCATCAGTCACCAACAAGCCACCCTGCCATGCAAGGCTTGACAGGGACCCAATATTTTACTAATTTCTGTAATAACAGAAATTACTGAAGGAAAAATAATGAAACTTAGCCCGGTTATGGAAAAATACATTCTGCATTGGGGAGAGATGGGAACCCGGTGGGGGGTAAACCGTACAGTTGCACAGATCCATGCCTTGCTCTATCTCGCCACAAATCCCATGAATGCCGAAGAGATTACGGAAACGCTGGGCGTGGCGCGCTCCAATGTCAGTACCAGCATCAAAGAACTCCAGTCCTGGAGGCTGGTCAAGGTGGTCCACCTGCTGGGGGACCGTCGCGACCATTTCGAGACCATGAAGGATCCCTGGGATCTGTTCTACACCATCATGGAGGGGCGTAAGCAGCGCGAACTTGATCCCACCATGTCGGTATTGCGTGAATGTGTATTGGACAGCGAGCAGGACAAGGAGACGCCCGCCGAGGTCAAGGCGCGCATCCAGGAGGTACTGCGCTTTATGGAGACCCTGGACAACTGGCACCGGCAGATCAAGGGGCTGCCTAAAACAACCCTGCTGAAACTGATCCGGCTGGGCGCCAGGGTGCAGGGTTTTCTGGGCAAGTAGCGGGTTTTTTTATCTGATTATTTCTGTCTTTACAGAAATAATTGAACTCATAAACACGCTGCATCAAATCACCCGACGACGCAGCAGACAGCGAGGTCAAACAGGATGAAGATCTTGATCACCGGAGCGACAGGCTTTATCGGCAGCCATCTTACCCGGGCACTGCTGCAGGCCGGCCATGAAGTGACGGTCTGTGTACGAAATCCTGCCGCGGCGGAGCAGCACTGGCCGGGGATTACCGCCATCCCGGGGAATTTCCAGACCGATCACCGCAGCGCCGACTGGGCACCCAGGGTTACCGGCGTCGATGTCGTGATCAATGCCGTGGGCATTATCAGGGAACAAGGAAAGAACCGTTTTGATGCCATACACACCCAGGCACCCATCGCCCTGTTCAAGGCATCCGCGGCGGCACAGGTAAAAAAAAT
The DNA here is from genome assembly GCF_029017505.1 of Sedimenticola hydrogenitrophicus. Taxonomy (GTDB): domain Bacteria; phylum Pseudomonadota; class Gammaproteobacteria; order Chromatiales; family Chromatiaceae; genus Sedimenticola; species Sedimenticola hydrogenitrophicus_A. Next base: position 19,459 of record NZ_JAQGEI010000012.1, on the reverse strand, counting down.
CATCCAGATCTCCGCACTGGGGGCCGACGACTCGGCCTTCAGCCACTATCACCTGAGCAAAAAGGCGGCCGATGATCTGCTCACCTCACTGCAACCCGACTGGCTGATCCTGCAGCCCTCCATTGTCTACGGCCCGGGCGCCAAAAGCATGGGACTGTTCAAGGCGCTGGCCTGTCTGCCCGTGATCCCGTTAATCGAGCAGGGGGATCAGCCGATTCAGCCGATTCATATCAGCGACCTCATCCGGGCGGTCATGGAGTGTATCCGGCCGACCGGGCCGCGCAACAGGCGCATCGCCCTGGTTGGCCCCGCACCCGTGACCATGAAGACCCTGTACGAGCAACTGGGCGCCTGGCTGGGCAGGGGCAGGCGGCGCTTTGTGTCGCTCCCCTACCGGATGGCGCTGCAGCTGGCACGCTGGGGCGGCTTCATGGGTGCCACCCCGTTGACTCCGGAGGCCATCACCATGCTGCAGCGGGGAAATACCGGCGATGTCGGGGAGTATCAGGCGGCATTCAATCACACCCCGATATCCCTGGCGGACGCCCTCGCGGAAACCCCCGCGCAAACTGCGGACCGCTGGTATGCCGGTCTCTACTTCCTGCCGCCACTGATCCGCTTCAGCATCGCTTTCGTGTGGCTGTTTACCGGGGTGATCTCCGCCTGGGTGATACCGCTCGAATACAGCTACGCCCTGCTGGAGCGGGCGCATATCAGCGGGATGCTTGCACCCATCATGCTCTATGGCGCCGCCACTACGGATATCCTGCTGGGTATCGCCGTGCTGGCACGCTACAGAGTATCCCTGCTGGGTTACGCGCAGATCCTGCTGATCCTGATCTATTCGGCGATCATCACCGCCACCCAACCCGAGCAGTGGCTGCACCCATTCGGTCCGGTCAGCAAGAATGTCCCCCTTATCGCCACCATCCTGGTAATGATGATCCTGGAGAAAAACCATGATTGAGTATGCCCTGATCAAATGGATCCATATCCTGAGCGCGACCCTCCTGTTCGGCACGGGCCTGGGGAGTGCCTTCTACAAATGGTGTGCCGATCGCCAGGGCAACCTGGCGACCATGGCGCACACTAACCGCATGGTGGTGATCGCCGACTGGGCATTCACCACCCCCACCATTATTATTCAGCCGATCACCGGGCTCTGGCTGGTCCATCTGCTGGGCATACCGCTTGACCAGGGCTGGGTACTGCTCACCCTTTTTCTCTACTGCCTGGCCGGTGCCTGCTGGCTGCCGGTGGTCTGGCTGCAGATCCGCATGCGCGATCTGGCCCACGCGGCCCTGACACAAAACAGCGCCATGGACTCGCGTTATCAACGCTATGCCCACATCTGGTTCTGGCTCGGCATCCCCGCGTTCAGCGCCATGATCGGCGTCTATTTTCTCATGGTTTTCAAACCGGCCATCTCATTTTAGGGAGATTATAATGTCATCCACGACAGCGTTACCGGTCATCCGCCGCGCACTGGGTGCACAATGGGAAAACCTCCATGAAATTGTGCAACGGCACTATGCCATTACACCCGGGGAGTCTTCCCGGATGGTGATCCGGGGCAACATGAGCGAGGTCTACCACTCGACTATCGCCAAGCTTTTTCTCCTGCCCGGCAGGTTGTTCGGCGCCCTGGTGCCCTACAAGGGCAGGAATATCCCGACCGAGGTCAGGAACTGGACCACCGCCCAGGATCAGCGGGCGATGTTCTGGCACCGCACCCTGCAGTTCCCCGACCGGTCACCGGTCATCTTCCAGTCACGCATGGAACATAGCCGGCATGATGAGATCATTGTATTTGTGAAATTCGGCATGGGCATACGCATGCGTATGTCGGTGGAGGATGGCGCGCTGATCTTCCGCAGCATCGGCTATGTATGGAAGATCGGCGCTGCCGCCATCCCCATCCCCAACTGGTTGATATTGGGCGATGCGGAGATCATTGAAAAAGGACTCTCGGAAACCGAGTTCTTCATCGACTTCAACATCATCCATCCCCTGTTTGGGAAGACATTTTCCTATACCGGAATCTTTTCAATAATTGAGGAAGGCGACACTTGCTAACGCCGCTGTTCTCTATCATCCTTTGAGAACAACAACCGAGGACCTTACATGAAACGCCACTTGTTGAAATATTCCCTGTTGCTTCTGCTGCTGCCCCTCACACTGCAGGCGAATGCCGAGGCCATCAGCGTGGAAAAGGAAGCCGACATAAAGCACCTGCTCGACATGACGGGCGCCCTGGCCATTGGCAAGCAGATGTCAGGCGCGGCGATAGCGCAGATGTCACGGACCCTGAAAGCCGCCCGACCCGACCTGCCTCAGGAGCTATTCGATGTAATGGAGGAAGAGGTAAACCAGGTTATCGACGAAAACCTTCCCGCTTTTGTGGCCGTGGTCATTCCCGTCTACGACAAACACTTCACGCACCAGGAGATCAAGGGGTTGTTGGCATTCTACCGGACGGAGCTCGGGCAGAAGATGATTCGCGTCACCCCGTTTTTGCTGCAAGAGAGCCGTGCGGCTGGACTGCAGTGGGGCCAGTCGCTGGGGCCGGAGCTACAGCACCGGATCATCGAGCGTTTCAAAAAAGAGGGGATCGACCTGTCGACATGACATCCAGCCGGCCCATAGGCGTACCGGGAACATCCCGGTACGCCTATGCCATTTTCCGGATTCAGGTGAACCCCATCTGCCCGGGCAGCCACAACACGATGCCGGGCAGCGCGATCAGCACCGCAATGGTGATGACATCGGCCACGAAGAACGGGATACAGCCGCGGAACACGTCCTGCACCGAACACTCGGGACGCACGCCGGCCACCACGAAGCAGTTGAGGCCGATGGGCGGCGTGATCAGGCAGAGTTCGGCCATCTTCACCACGATAATGCCGAACCAGATCGAGCAGCCGACCCCGGAGATGCCGAAGGCGGAATCCGCCGCGCTCACCGCCTCACCGCCATTCAGCGCCATCACCGCCGGATAGACCACCGGCAGGGTCAGCAGCAGCATGCCGATGGCGTCCATGAACATACCCAGCACGGCATAGGAGCAGAGGATCATCAGCAGGGTCACCATCGGACTCTGATCCAGTCCGGCGATCCACACCGAGAACGCACTGGGCAGGTCGGCAAAGCCGAGGAAGCGCACATAGAGCAACACGCCCCAGATGATGGTGAAGATCATCACCGTCAGCTTGGCGGTCTCCAGCAGCGACTCCTTCAGGGCGTGCAGGCGCATCCCCTTGTAGAGCGCCATGATCAGGATCACCAGCGCCCCCAGTGAGCCGGCCTCGGTGGGCGTACCCACCCCGCCGTAGATACAGACCACGATGATCCCCACCACGAAAAAGATGGGCAAGGCACCAGGCAGGGTTTCGAAGCGCTGCTTCCAGCTGAAGCCGGTAATCGGCGGACCGAAATCCTTGCGCGTCTTCGCCAGAATAACCACCAGTCCGCCATAGATCAGGGCCGAGACCGCACCAGGAAGAAAGCCGGCCATCAGCAGCGCGCCCACGTCCTGTTCGACGATAATGGCATAGATCACCAGGATGGCGGAGGGCGGAATCAGTGACGCCAGGGTGCCGCCGGCCGCCACCACCCCGGCCGCGAACCGCTTGTCATAACCCAGGCTCAACATCTCCGGGACGGCGATCCGGGCAAACACCGCCGAGGTGGCGACCGAGGCGCCGGAGACGGCGGCAAACCCGGCCGTGGAGAACACCGTCGCCACCCCCATGCCGCCGGGCAGCCAGCCCACCCAGCGCTTGGCCGCCTCGAACAGGGCGCGGGTGAGCCCCGCGTGATAGGCGAGAAACCCGATCAGGATGAAGGTGGGGATGAGCGACAGCGCCAGGCTGGATACCTTGGAATGGGGAATGGTCCCGGCCATCTTGACCGCGACCAGGAAGCCCTTTTCAAAGCCCATTTTGGCGGAGAAGATCCACAGCAGCCCGGCAAACCCGGCGATGGCGGCGGCAAAGGCCACCCGCACCCCGATAATCACCAGCAACAGCATCAGGCCGGTGACCCACAGACCGATGGTGATATTGTCCAGGGCGGCCATTGTTTCGAAGAGTCCCATCACTTCGTCCCCCCGTTATCCAGCGAGCCCATTACCGCCTCTGCCTCCTTTGCCGCCACCGTGGCCGCATCCTCGATCAGCGGTACCGCCACCGGGCTGTCGCCGCCCTGCAGCACACCGCGCAGGTAGCCCCCGATCTGCAGCAGCAGGCGCAACGCAAGGATGCCCAGAGCAACCGGCACCACCAGCTTGGCGGGCCAGGTGGGGAGATCGATATCCAGTGATGAATCGCCGATCTGGTAGGCCCGATAGAAATGCAGATAAGAGCCGTAGATCAGCACCAGGGTGATCAGGAACATCAGCAGGGCCGATACCAGTTCACTCAGCCAGAGCAGCCGGCCGTGCAAGTTACCGACCAGCATGTCCATGCGGATGTGGCCGCCCAGGCGCTGGGTATAGGCGAGTCCGAGGAAGGCAAAGAAGGCCATTGCCTGCTCCACCCAGTCCACATAACCGTCGATCGGCAGGTCAAACAGCCAGCGTCCGAGGATATTGGCCGAGGCCAGGAACACCAACAGAAAAATGACCACCCCGCCCAACAGGGCCAGGACGGATTCAAACCGGAAGAGGGTCCGGTCGGCCCAACTCAGTCTGGAGCTGTCCTCCAGCACGGTAGATGATGCAGACATGGCTTGCTCGCATGGATATCAAGAAAAAGGGTAACTACACACGGGGTGATTGGCCTGCCTTGTTGGCCTCACACGATGGCTTGTTTCCTCGAATCCGGTCCGAATGGCACTTACTTAAGCCAAGAACCACCGTCATCCCGGCGCAGGCCGGAGGAGTGGTGCAGGGATGCACCGTTTACGGACCTAAGGATGGCATCCAGACTGCTTAATGGTGGCGGTATTCCTGGATTATTCGCTTCGCTCACCCTTCGGGCCGACTTTCAGTCGTTCAACGCGCTTCGCGCTTTTGTCCGGCCTGCGCCGGAGAAGTGGTGCAGGGACGCACCGTTTACGGACCTAAGGATGGAATGACGAAAATCCTGCAATTCGCCTTAAGTAAGCACCACCAAGATCGGTCAATCACATGCAGACCCGGCGTAGTAGTTACGAAAAATGAATAATGACACCGGTGCCCCACACCCGGCGAAAACCGGGTGGGGGGACCGCTGACACCGACGGATCTACCTGGTGAACAGGGCCGCTGTAAAGTCGTACAGCGCCTTCGAATCAAACTCCTTGCTGTTCTCCTTGATCCACTCCTGGCGCACCGACTCCGCCAACTCATTCAGTTCGGCCGTCTGTTCCGCGGTGAAGGTGACATGCACCAGCCCCGCTTCCTTGATCGCTTTCTCATACTTGCCGGTGGTGTTCTCGTCGTAGTTCTTCACGTAGTACGCCATCGCCTCGTCCACCGAGCCGAGCAGGGCCGCCTTGTGCGCCGCCGGCAGCGCGTTCAGCGCATCGGTGTTGACAATCACCGGACAGTTGGCGGTACCCAGATTGAGATTGGTGGTGGCCCAGGTACCCACCTTGTAGGAGTTGGTGGACAGATGGGCGTGGGGGGCAAAGGAGGCGGCATCGATCACGCCGGAATCCATGGACTGGCGCACCTCGGTGAACGGCACCCCGGTCTTGACCGCACCGATCTTGGCCAGCACGCCCATGATGCCGCCCGGCCCGCGCACCCGCAGGCCATTGAAATCGGCCAGTTGCTTCAGCGGGTCTCCCTTGCTGACGATGTTGTACTGGGGCATCGGGGTGGGCATCAGCAGGGTGGCATTCCAGCGCGCCAAGTCCTTTACCACGATGGGATGTTTGAACACTTCGTTGTAGATCTCGGTCATGCGCGCCAGCGAGACATCACGGGAGAACGGCAGTTCGGTAACGGTAATGGTCGGGTTCTTCTGCTTGTGATAGAAACCGCAGAACTGGGCCATCTCGAACGCACCGATGGAGATGCCGTCCAGGTTCTCCTTGGGCTTGGAGAGCCCGCCGTAGGAGATGTTCATCTTGAACTCGCCGTTGGTCTTCTGCGCCACCAGTTCGGCCAGCTTCTCGATGTTCTCCGTAAAGGCACGCCGCTTGCCCCAGGTGGACACGTTCCACTCGGTCGCGGCATACAGCTCACCGGTGACGAAGGTGGCGGCCAGTGCGGCAATCAGTGCGGTTTTTTTCATGGTCTTCATGGTCTCCTCCAGATGTTATAGGGATGACTGCGGTCATCCTCGGGTGAATCCGGGGTACCCCATTACAAATTCCAGGCCAGTTACCATGGCGGCTAGCTATCCCGCTGTGCAGAAACGCTTTTATTGGTTTGAAGTGGATTAACCGACAGCACTTGTGGAATACGTCGCAAGGAGAATGAGCCATAATTGGCCTATTGAAATCCCTCCAGTGAGCCGATTTTTGCCGAAGTCGACAGGAAACCGCGGTCGCGCGGGGTGGTTCGATTCGTGCATCATAGGTTTAGCGCTCCTTGAAGGAGCGCCTCTGGCGCGATCGCTCTTCGCGGCGCAGCCGCTCTGCAGGTGCGTTATTGTCGGAAACGAGATGAACGAAAAGTGAACGGCACACCCATCACAGGTAGCGACACCACAGCAGGCAAGATCCCCGTCACCCGCTATCTGCTGATGCTGCTGGCCACGCTGCTGGTCGGTATTGCCCTGGCGTTCGGCCTGGCGCGCTGGACTGAATATCGGCACTTCGAATCCCTGGAACGCCAGGGTAACGAGCGCCTGGAACTCTATGCCTCCACCGTGCAATCGGCCAAACAACGGTTTGACTACCTGCCCTTCATCGTCTCGCGCAACGACCAGGTAAAGGCGCTGTTGCAGGGCCGGATACCCGGCGAAGCGGTAAGCCGGACGCTGCACGCCTGGCAGCAGGAATCCGCGGCGGCCGTGCTCTATCTGATGAACGACCAGGGCGAGGTGCTGGCCTCCAGCAACTGGCAGGAGCCCCAGAGCTTTGTCGGCAACAACTACCACTTCCGCCCCTACTTCCGCGATGCCATCACCGGCGGCGAAGGCCAGTTTTTCGCCGTCGGTGCCAGCACCGGCCAGCCAGGCCTGTTCCTGTCGCGCCCGGTGCGGGATCAGGACAAGATCCTGGGGGTGGCGGTGGTCAAGATCGACATGACCCAACTGGAGACGGACTGGGCACTGGGCGGCGAGAATGTACTGGTGGCCGACAATGACGGGGTGATCTTCCTCGCCAGCAATCCGGAATGGAAATATCGCAGCCTGGGCGCCATCGACCCGGCGATTCTCCAGCGCCTGGCGGCCGAGAGAAAGTACAGCAACAGGATCATCACGCCCCTGAACATCCTCAAGCAACGCCGGTCGCCGCTGGGCCAGCGCATTATCGAGCTCGAGGGGCCGACCGATCAGCTCGTCGGCGACACCCGTTACCTGATGCACCAGCGCCCGCTCAGTGAACTGAACTGGACCCTCTACTACCTGACCGACCTGAAGGAGCTGGTCTACAAAAAGCGTTCGGCCACTCTCATCGCCCTGCTGATCACCCTGCTGCTGGTGCTGAGCGGTTTCATTTTCGTCAACCGGATCCAGAGCCGGCGCCTGCTGGAAGCGCGGGTCGAAACGCGCACCCGGGAGCTGAACGACACCAACCGCCGCCTGCGCGAAGAGATCGACACCCGCATCGAAACCGAGGAGCAGCTGCAACAGACCCATGAAGAGCTGGTCCAGGCGGAGAAACTGGCCGCGCTGGGCCAGATGTCCGCCGGTATCGTGCATGAGATCAGCCAGCCCCTGTCTGCCATGCAGACCTTCGTCGCCAGCACCCGGCTGCTGCTGCAGCGGGGCGAGAACGGCAGTGCCCTGGGCAACCTGGACGACATCGGCTCCATGGTGCGGCGGGTCACCAGCATCGTCGCCCACCTGAAGAGCTTTGCCAGCAAATCCCGGGGACACAGCTCCCCCGTGGATATCCGCAAGGTGATCGAGAACGCCCTGCTGATCCTGCGGCCGCGACTGGAGCACAGCGACATCGACCTGAGCATCGCGACACCGCCGCAGCCGCTCCGGGTCATTGCCGACGAGATCAAACTGGAACAGATCCTGATCAACCTGATACGCAATGCCCTGGACGCCATGCAGCAGCAGCCGGAGGCCGGGCGCCATCAACTGAAGATCCACACCGAGGCCGACGGTGGCCGGGTCCATATCTACATTGCCGATACCGGCTCGGGCATCAATCCCGATGACCTGCCGAAGGTATTCGACCCCTTCTTCACCACCAAGCCGCAGGGCGAGGGGCTGGGTCTCGGACTCTCGGTCTCCTACGGTATCGCCAAAGAGTTTGGCGGCGACCTGGCGGTGGTGGAACACTCGGAGCGGGGCACCCTGTTCAAACTCTCCCTGGATAGCGCACTTGAAACCGGAAACAAGCATGATCAAAAAGCCGTTGAACAATAGCGACGACGAGGCACAGCCACGGGTGGTGCTGGTGGATGACGACGCGGCCATCCGCAAGGCCACCAGCCAGTGGCTGCACCTGGCCGGCATGGCCGTTCGCGATTACGCCAACGCCGAACAGGCCCTGTCCCTACTCGCCAGCGAATCCAACGTGGTGGTGATTTCCGATATCAAGATGCCCGGCATGGATGGTCTGGAGTTCTCCCGAAAGTGCGGCGAGATCGATCCCGACCTGCCGGTGATACTGATCACCGCCCACGGCGACATCCGCATGGCGGTCAAGGCGATGCGCGACGGCGCCTACGATTTCATCGAGAAGCCGATCGAGCCGGAACTGCTGATCGACCGCATCCAGCGCGCCTGGGAGAAGCGCCAACTGGTGATGGAGAACCGCAAACTCAAACGCATGGTCAACCGCGGCGCCAGCCTGGAAAACCGGCTGCTGGGCAGGTCGCCGGGGATACGCCAGCTACGCCAGCAGATCGTGCAACTGGCGGAGACCCCGGTGGATACCGTGATCAACGGCGCCACCGGCACCGGCAAGGAGCTGGTAGCCCAGTGCCTGCACGAATGGAGCCGGCGCTGCAACGGCCCCTTTGTCGCGGTCAACTGCGGCGCCATACCGGAGACGCTGTTCGAGAGCGAGCTGTTCGGCCACGAAAAAGGCGCCTTCACCGGCGCCACCGGCAAGCGCATCGGCAAGATTGAACACGCCGTCGGCGGCACCCTGTTTATGGATGAGATCGAGAGCATGCCGATCAACTTCCAGATCAAACTGCTGCGGGTACTGCAGGAACGAAAACTGGAACGGCTCGGCTCCAACCGGCAGGTCAACCTGGACATCTGGGTAATCGCCGCCACCAAGGTGGACCTGGAGCAGGCGTCCGCCCGGGGCGAATTCCGCGAAGACCTCTATTACCGCTTCAACGTCGCCGAACTGCATATCCCCACCCTGGCCGACCGGCAGCAGGATATCCCGTTGCTGTTTGAACACTACGCCCAGAAGGCGGCCTACCAGTTCGACCGCCGCTACAACCAGCCCTCGGACGCGGAGTTGGAGTGCCTGATCAGCCACCCCTGGCCCGGCAACGTCCGGCAGCTGAAAAACATCGCCAAACGCTACGTACTGGGTGTCGGCCCATCACGCGGCATCCACACCCTGCTCGGCCAGGCCAGTGAGCCGACCGACAGCCCACGAACGGCCAACGGCCTGGCGGAACGGGTGCAGCTGTTCGAGACCGAACTGATTACCCGCTCGCTGAAAAAACACCAGGGCAACATCGCCGAGGTGATGGAGGAACTGGATCTGCCGCGCCGCACCCTGAACAACAAGATGAGCCAGTACGGGATCATGCGCAAGGAATTTATCGGTGGGGACTAGCAGTGAAAACCCTCACTGTGCAGGGAGTGAATGATCGCGGGAAGATCGGTATTTTGGAAATGCGTCGACATTGAGTCTTCATTGCTTTCTTTCGCTCTTCGATTGTCAACTGAAAGATGGCTGCCCTCTCCGTTCTGTTTCAGCCGCCTTGGTTCTTGATGAGCTTGTCCCGCTCTTTTGCGGATTGATTAATCGTTTCCTCAACACCCCTGGCCTTGTCGATCGCCTTAAGCTGAGTACCGTAAACAGTATTCTCCACAGGCATGGGCTTGTCTTCCGAATCGGAACAGCCCGCCAACAGGAGAGAGAGCATACTGGCTAAAAGCACGTTGATTTTCATGTATTGCCTCTGTCGAGCAATGAAAAATATCGTAGCGTGGGCACGTTTTCTGTGCCCACGCTGTTACCCATCAAATGCCATGCTTCACAGATCATAAGCGCCACCACCCCGATGTATCGCATCGATCCCACATCTCACCTACCGATGAATTGTGAAATATGCCGTTCGATCTTCCGCTCACACACCATGCGTCTCTTTTCTCGCTAACGCGCCCCATAGGCCGTTTTTGGCGTCGGATTGGTAGGCTTGTTATGCGGCATTTAGTGGTTTGATACGAGCCACATCTTTCTTTATTGCCTCTGCCGCATCCCACAGATCCACAGCTCTCTGGGCGTTAAGCCAGAATTCAGGTGAGTTACCAAACAGGCGTCCCAACCGAAGTGCCATCTCCGGACTGATACTCCGGCGTTCACGCAGCAATTCATTAATCGACTGCCGCGAGACACCCAAGGCCTTAGCCAAGGTGGAAACGGTTAACCCATAATCGGGCAGAAAGTCTTCACGCAGCATCTCCCCCGGATGGGTGGGCCGACGCTTGATCCTGGTTGTATTCAGAATACCCATATTTCTCGCCCCATTTCAGTGATAATCACAGACTTCAACATCATAGGCATCGCCGTCCACGAACCGGAAACAAATGCGCCATTGGTCATTAATCGAGATCGAGTGCTGCCCCTTTCGATCGCCTTCCAGTGAATGAAGCCGATTGCCGGGCGGAACCTTTAGATCATCCAACCGCGCAGCCAAATCCACGTACTCCAGTTTACGCGCAGCCCGTTTGGCCACATCCGCTGGAAACCGCTTGGCTTTACCAGTTACATACAGTTCTTGGGTAAGTCGGTCCGCGAACGTCTTGATCATGCCTGAAGCGTAATTTGTCACGTGACGCTTGTCAATATTGAGAAGAACCGAAAAAATCCCGTAAAAACCGAGTCAGGAAACAATTGATTTACTGCATTGGCGTACGCGATTTAAACACATAGGCGACTGGTCAGCCTGGCTGACCGAAAGTGATGAGCCGGAGAAACAGCAAGTATTACGGTGCAATGCTGACAAAGGGTTGCCATGCAGCGCAAAGCCGTTCATCCAGTAGATTGAGAAGATGACGGGGCAAGAGTTGCGGTATCGTCGGCGTGGATGCCCGAAAAATGCTGCCGAATAGGGGATAAGTGTAACGTCCCCTTTTTCGATAGGGTCATCCAACCCCACTAATAATAAATTATTTTTTACCAGTTGCCCGGCGGTCCGCTGATTGGGGTGATAGCGCAGGGAGGTCTTCCATGTGGCTGATTTCGGCCCTGCTTACTGAAGGCTATCCATCGTCTCTACTGCGATTTTTCTTCATAGTGCCTCATTTCCTACGAACTGACCACTATTCGTTCCCAAACCGCCGGACCTGTCGATTGATACCCGGGTATATCCCGTTAATCCAATCTGGCGTCACCCGCCACCGGACCGTCTGGGCGGCAGTCCAGCCACGATCCACAGTTGGCCGGCTCGGTTACGGGTGGCATCCACTCCCATAGATCTGTAACGGGGTGTGTCAAACCAACCCCATCGATGGCGACCGATGCGCTGCACCAAGCGCATCCCGGGATTCCGGCCTGGGGGGGTCCGTCCGACGGATACCGCGCGTGAAGCGACCTCCCGGCCAATATCCGACTGCTATACTCAGGTTTGTGGATAATGTCATTCCTGCATCGCTCAAACAGCGGAGGTGAACCATGAGCCACACCATTTTGAGTACTTATGCCGACCACCGGAAGATCGCTGAGGTAGAGGACATCTCCACCGATCAGCCGTGGCGCTGGCTGGTGGCGGGTTGGCGGGATGTGCGGCGTACACCGGCAACCAGCATCGGCTATGGTGTACTGATCACCATCGCCAGCTACCTGCTCACGCTGGGCACTGTCGTATCGGGGCTGTATTACCTGATCCCGGTGCTGCTTGGGGGATTTTTTCTGGTGGCACCCGCCCTCGGGTTGGGACTGTACGAGGTGAGTCGTCGTATCGAACAGGGCGAACCCGCCAATTTCATGCACGCGCTACGGGCCATCTGGCGACACAGCTTCGCGGTCAGCACCATGGGGGCGGCCATGGTGGTCTGTTTCATCGCCTGGTTTCTGGCGGCGAACCTGATCTTCATGGTGATGAGTAGCGGCATCACCCCCACCATTGAAAACACCATCCCCTACCTGTTCTCACTGGAAAACCTGCCCATGCTGGTAGTCGGCACGCTGGTTGGGGCGCTGTTTGCCCTGGGCGTCTTCGCCCTCAGCGTGGTGTCCGTTCCCATGCTGCTGGATCGTGAGGACGTGGATGTGATGAGCGCCATGCGCGTCAGTTTCGAGGCCTTCCGCTTCAATCTGGCGCCGATGCTGATGTGGGCCGGGTTGATCGTGCTGGTGATTATTGGCGGTTTCATGACGTTGTACGTGGGGCTCGCCATCGGCTTCCCGATGGTCGCCTATGCCTCCTGGCACGCCTATAAGGACATCGTGAAAGAATAACAAGATCATCAACTATCCCCCGGCAGGGCACGCCGGGGGATGGTTTTCAGTTGGGAACCGTAGTTTCCCCACCAGCAACATTGCCCGGTAATACGTGGATACGTCGTCCAACGGATCAGGCGGGGGTAACCTCGAGGACGACGTCCTTCTCGACCGTCCACTGCACACCCTCCTCTTGCGCCGGTCTGTAATCGGCGGTGACCAGCTTACGCTGCTCCTGGGGGATCGCCCGATAGAGGAAATCATCCGCGTTGCGGGGCTCGCCGGCGATATAGAACTGGGTGATGAAGGGTTCACTGCCCGCCGGGAATACCGCGACATGGATGTGCGGTGTGCGGCCGGGATAGGGCACCGGACGAATGGTGCGGAAGCGGTATCGGCCCTGGCTGTCGGTCACGGTGTGGCCGAAACCCTGAAAACCCGGGTCGAGCGGCCGCCCTCCCCGGTCGCCCGGATGGTGATAACGGCCGTTGACATCGCACTGCCAGATCTCCACCCGTACGCCACCCAACGGACGCCCGTTGCGATCCAGCAACTGCCCGTGCAGGTCGGTGATCTCCCCCCCGGCGGACGCCTGATGACCGGCCACCTGGACCAGGTTGTTGTCGTTATCCAGGGGCAACTCCCTGGGGTAGAAGGGACCGGCGGTCTGGCGCGGCGTCAGTGGCCGCAACGCGCCCAGGGTCGGTACCGTATAAACCGCCAACAGGCCTGCCGATATCAAAACAAATCTCCTGCGCGTGATGCTCGCCATGACCCCTGCCCCTCCATGTTCGCCTATCCGATGAGACTGGCGGGGAAGAGGGTAGGTTCCCCGCTCCTCGCCAGGCGGCTGTATAACCGGGGCCGTGATACTGGATCGGGCATCCGATTTTCACCCTATGCTGCCCTGCCGCAAACCGTTTGCGTACCTGCAATCACCGGCTCCGTCAACGCCCCCAGTGGCACTTCTGGAACCTCTCCAAAGATTACATTATTGTGAATTGTCAATGACACTCCCCCACCCCGCCGCTTACTAATTAGCCGTTCATCATCAGAAGACCCCAGGAAATACGGGGCGAGACGAACACTTAGCTGTTGCAGTTATACCCGGCTATCGCCGTAATCGAGGTATCCGCCCTTCACCGGACTGGAAGGCGAAGTATCGCTTACGCCCGGTTAACGCAACTGAGATAAACAAGTTCCCGGGAGGATACTTCACTATGGCTTGGAAACTACCCAGCCTGAACCGGCGCGCCTTTCTCAAAACGGCGGGCTATGGCGGCGCGGGCCTCGGCCTGCTCACCCCCATCGGACAGCTCGCCGGCAAGAGCGGCGCGGAACAGACCACCGATGCCGATGGCACCAGCTACAGCATCTGCAACTTCTGCTCCTCGCTGTGCAACCTGCGCGTCACCACCCAGACCCGCAACGGCGTCAAGCGCATCACCAAGCTGGCCGGCAATCCCCACTCCACCCTGAATCGCGGCAAGATCTGCGCTCGCGGTCAATCCGGCCTGCGCCAGACCTACGACACCGACCGACTGAAGACGCCGCTGATCCGGGTCGAGGGCAGCAAGCGCGGCGAGTGGGCGTTCCGCGCCGCCAGCTGGGAGGAGGCGTGGCAGTACATCGAGGCCAAGAGCCGCAAGGCCGAGATCCAGCCCTACGAGTGGACCATGGTCGGCGGCTGGACCTCCTGCGTCTTCTACATGAGCTGGGCGGTACCGTTTGCCATGGCCAACGCCATTCCCAATATCATCGCCTCGCCCATGCAGCACTGCGTCACCACCGGCCACATCGGCACCGACATGGTGACCGGCAACTTCAACATCCACGACGAGGTACTGCCGGATTACGATAACGCCAAGTACATCCTGTTCGTGGCCAACAACTCGTCCATCGGCGCCGTCTCCACCTGCCGTATGGTGCGCTTCGCCACCGGCCGCAAGCGTGGCGCCAAGGTGGTGGCGCTGGACCCGCGCCGCTCCGAGACTGCCGCCAAGGCCGACGAGTGGCTGGCCATCCGCCCCGGCACCGATCTCGACTTCATGCTGGCGATGCTCAAGGTGATGATGGACGAGGGCTATTACGACGCCCTGTTCCTCAAACAGCACTCCAACATGCCGTTCCTGCTCTATCGCGACAGCGACGGCGAGTGGCAACCGCTGACCGACGCCGAAGGCCGCCCCCAAGTACTCTCCGAGGGCTCCGAGCGCCTCCACAGCCTGTCCGCCTACAGCAACCGCAACAGCAGCGATGTGGATGGCAATCCGGTCGACCCGGCGCTGCGTGCCCCCGACGGTTTCGAGATCGACGGCAAGCCGGTGGTCACCGTGTTCCAGGCCCAGCTCTCCGAGCTGGAGGGACGTACCCCGGAGTGGGCAGCCAAGAGCACCGGCATTGACGCTGAGACCATCCGCCGCATCGCCTTCGAGTTCGGCACCACGCGCCCGGCCATCGTCGATCCCGGCTGGCACGGCGCCCGCTACCAGAACATGATGATGCTGCGCCGGGTGCAGGCGATGATCCAAATGCTCACCGGCGGCATCGACAAGCAGGGCGGCTGGATCATGAGCGGCGAGTTCCACCACAAGGCCGCGCAGATGATCGAGGCGCGGGAGAAGGGCGAACCGGCCGGTCCGCCGTTCGCCGCCCTAGCCGGCATGCCGTTCGCCAAGTTCGTGGTGGAGACCTTCTCCGACGGCAACAACTTCCCCCACGGACGCCCCGGCTGGGCCTGGGCCTACAGCGCCCAGGAACGGGCCGCCGGGCGTGAGTATGTTGCCCTGCCGGTGATGGCCGATACCGGTCTCAAGGAGTCGGTGGAGGGCACGCTCAGCTGGAACGGCGAATCCTACCGCACCCGCGCGGTGCTGATCAACGCCGCCAACCCGGTGCGCCACTACTACCCGGACACGCGCTGGAAGGAGATCCTCGGCCACCCCGACATGGAGCTGGTGGTCGCCGTCGACGTGCTACCGGCGGACACCACCCTGTGGGCCGACGTGATCCTGCCCAACTCCAGCTACCTGGAGCGCGACGAACCGGCCCTCTACGGCAACGGGGTCAACCACGACCTGGCGCTGACCACCCGCTACGCCGCCATCGACCCGCTCTACGACACCGAGGAGACGCCGGACATCCTGCTGCGCATGAGCAACATCATCAGCGGCAGCGAGTACGGCCTGCTGCAGTGGGTGGAGAAGCTCACCGGTCTGCCCGCCGAGGTGGTCAAGGAGCGCTACGCGCAGAAGCGCACCCAAATGGAACACGGCGCCTTCTCCGCCGCCTGCCGCGAGGTCTACTTCGAGCAGACCGCCCAGCGGCTGCACACCACGCCGGAGGCGATCGACCAGACCCTGCGCGAGCGCGGCATCTACCAGGAGCAGGAACGCGAGGCGCTGCTGGAACACGCCGCCATGCCGCGGAAACTGCCGCTGCCGTCGGAGTCGGGACGGGTGGAGTTCTTCGCCCCGCTGTTCCACGCCCTGCGCCAGGGCGGCAACCGGCTGCCCAACTTCAACGTGCTAGGTGGCCACATCGAAGCCCAGTGCCGGCCCGACACGCCGATGGACATGCCGCTGGCGGGTGACGAGTTCTATTTTACCTACGGCAAGACGCCCACCGTCTCCTACGCCTCCACCAACAGCAACAACCCGGTGCTGGCGGCCATCAACCAGTTCAAGCGGGAGATCTACGGTGGCGTCTGGATTCACCCGGACCGCGCCGAAGCGCTGGGCATCCGTACCGGCGACCGGCTGCTGTTGCGCAACACCGCCACCGGCCAACAGACCGAGGGTGACGCCTACGTCACCCGGCTGATCCGCCGCGACACCCTGTTCATCCACTCCTCGTTCGGCTCGGAGAATCCCAAGCTGACCCGGGCCTACGGTTTCGGCACCGCCACCAGCAAGCTGATTCCCTACCGGGTGGAGCCGGTGGTGGCCGGCTTCCGCTCCCAGGAGTTCACCATCAAGGTAAGCAAGCTGCATGAGAAGGGAGGTGTCGCATGACCCGCTTTGCCATGGTCATTGACCTCAACACCTGTGTCGGCTGCAACGCCTGCATGGCCGCCTGCGCCATGGAGAACCAGACGCCGGTATGGAAAAACAAGTGGCGCACCTATGTGCACGACAAGGAGATCGGCAGTGGCGAGGATGTGCACCGGCGCTTCTTCCCGCGCCTGTGCAACCACTGCGACAACCCGCCCTGCCTGAGCGTCTGCCCCACCGGCGCCACCTACAAGCTGGACAACGGTATCGTCAAGGTGGACGAGGCGCTGTGCATGGGCTGTCGCGCCTGCGCCATGGCCTGTCCCTACGATGCGCGCCTGGAGGTGACCCACGACGACGTGGAGACCGGACGTGACTTCTACGGCGAGGCCTATCGGCGCAGCCGCCCGAGCATGGACAAGTGCACCTTCTGCGACCACCGCCTGGAACAGGGGCTGCAGCCGGCCTGCGTCGAGACCTGTGTCGGCTCGGCACGCCAGTTCGGCGACCTGGACGACCCCAACGACCCGGTGGCGCAGATGGTTGCCCGCGGCGTGGCCCGTCCCTTGATGCCACATCTCGGGACCCGGCCCAACGTCTATTACATCGATGATCTGAAACGGAGGGGCTGAGCGATGGACGTCACCATGAGCTATACAACCCAGGAGATCTGGACCTGGTGGATCGCCGTCTACCTCTACCTCGGCGGTCTCGGCGCGGCCACCCTGGTGGTCACCTTTCTCACCGACATGTACCTGAAGAACCACCGCGCCCTGGTGCTGTGGGGTGCCTTCTCCGGCATCGCCATGCTCAGCGTCGGCTCGCTGATGCTGTTCATCCACCTGCTCGATCCCCGGGCGGTGCTGCACGTGATCAACCCGCTGGTACTGTTCCGCCAGCCCCACTCATGGATCGCCTGGGGCACCCAGTTCATCATCTGGATGATGTGGTGGGGACTGTTCTACGCCCTGCCCTACCTGGTGCAGTCGGAGCGGGCGCGCAAGCTGCCGCTGCTGGGCGCCGTGCTGAGGCTGAAGGTGATGAACCGGCTATCCAACCGATGCTGCCTGCGCTTCCACAAGACCATCGGCTGGCTGGCCACCATCAACGGCATCGGCGTGGCGGTCTACACCGGCCTGCTGCTGCAATCCTTCCCGGCGGTGGCCCTGTGGCACAACCCGGGCGTACCGCTGCTGTTCACCGTCTCGGCCTTCTCCACCGCCCTGGCCTACCTGCTGCTGCTGCTCAACCTGGTGATCAAGCATGAGGACGACTACTACCTGAAGGTGTTCTACGAGCGCACCGACACCATGCTGATCGCCGCCGAGCTGGTGATTCTGTTCTCCTTCTTCCACTACATGGCGGCGGGCAACGAGTCGGCGTTCCGCTCGGCGCAGCTGCTGTGGCAGGACATGGGCTGGCTGATCGGCTTCATCGGGTTGGGTCTCATCGTCCCCTTCCTGCTGGAACTGAAAGGCGTGATCAAGGGCTGGACCGGCCGCCTGCCCATCGTCACCGCCTCGGTACTCGTACTGGCGGGCGGCTACCTGCTGCGCCACTACTTCATGTATGCGGGGGTCTATGCCCATCCCTGGTAAACCGGCGGACCCGGGGCAGCTGCGGCTGCTGGCGGGGCTGCTCGCCGGTCCCACCGACGACAGCCTGGCACTGCTGCAGGTGCTGGCCGACGACCACCCCTGGCTCAGGCCAGGTGTGGACGAGCTCGCCGCCCTGCCCCTGGACCAGTGGCAGGGCGAGCACACCCGGCTGTTCGTCAACGGCTATCCCAGGACACCCTGCCCGCCGTTCGAGTCGGCCTACCGTCACGGTTGCATGCACGGCACTGCCACCACCCAACTGGGCGACCTCTACCGGCGCCTGGGGCTGGCCGTCGGCGACATCCCGGCCGACTACCTGGGGGCCGAACTGGAGGCGGCCACCTGGTTACTGGAACAGCCGGACGCACACGCCACCGAGCTATGGGACGAACTGTGGAACAACCACTTGGCAATCTGGGCCGGGCGTTTCGCCGCCGATCTGCAATCCGAAAGTGAATTGCGGCTCTATCGTGACCTGGGGGAAAAGATCGCGGCCCTGTTCGAGGCGCAACCATGAACGTCACCTGGCAACCATCCCATCCATTCATCGAGCGACCGGAGCAGTGGCCGGGGGCGGTGCTGGCCGTACACCAGACACTCTACCGGGAGGTGATGGCACGAGACCCGATGTGCAACGACAAACTGCGCTTCGAACTGCGCGCCTGTCGCACCCTGGAACAGTGGCAGGTAATGCTGCTGGTCACCCCCTGGATGCTGTCGCGGGTGCTGATGCCAATACAACCGCCCGCACTGAGCATTCCCGCTGACTGGAGCGCGGAGGCGCGGGCCGAGGCCGACTACCTGGTGCTGGGGCCGCGACTGGATTTCCAACTGCTGGATCAGCCCCAACAGGCTCACCTCAACTACCACCCCCGCCTCGGCCACTACCTGCTGCAGCCGCTGATCCTGAACATGGCCGGATTCGACAGCGTCGACGCCGTATTCGAAGCCTGGAACCGGGTCATCCGCACCCGCGATGAGAACATGGAGAAGATGCGCCGCGACTGTCCCTGGCAAAAAGAGGTATCGCGAAGAGAATTGTTCCGGGGATTACGTGCCCATTAACCGGTAGGATGGGTGGAGGAGGAACAACGTAACCCATCATTCATTCGCCAAAGCGTCCTTCAAATCCCGAACCGCCCGCCCAATCCGCCGGAGACCATTTCTTTCGAGCCA
>NZ_JAQGEI010000011.1 GCF_029017505.1 Sedimenticola hydrogenitrophicus | reverse complement strand
TGTTCGGACCGCCGCTTCCCTGGCTTTCCGCCCGCCGGTTCCGTGGCCTTACCGGCCAACTTCTCCTGCGAACGAGCGGCGCATTATACGCACTCGCCCTCCCCACGCAAGCCCTATTTTTAACTTTTTATGACAACACCCCGCGCGCGCTTTTCAGGCCGGGAATTCACACCAGCCTCACCTTGGCAAAACGCCGCTTGCCCACCTGATAGACGCCGTCCGAACCCTGCCGGCAGACCAGGTCGCGGTCCTCCACCTTCTCGCCATCGATCTTCACCGCGCCCTGCTTGATCATGCGCAGCGCCTCCGATGTCGAGGCGACCAATCCCGCCTCCTTCAACAGATTGGCAATCAACAGCCCACCATCCGCGTGCAGGGTTTTTTCGGGGATGTCATCCGGCATGGCCCCTTGACGGAATCTGGCGACAAAATTTTCATTGGCCCTGACCGCCGCGGTTTTGTCATGGAACCGCTCGATCAACTCCTCGGCCAGCAGGGCTTTCACATCCCGGGGATTCAGACCGTCATCGACCTGCTGTTGCAGTCGGTTGATCTCGGCCATGGATCTGAAGCTAAGCAGTTCATAGTAGCGCCACATCAGTTCATCCGAGACGGACATGATCTTGCCAAACATGTCATCGGGTTGATCCGCAATGCCAATATAGTTATTGAGTGACTTGGACATCTTCTGGACGCCGTCCAGTCCCTCCAGGATCGGCATGGTGAGCACCACCTGGGGCTCCTGGCCGTAGAGCTCCTGCAGCTGCCGCCCCACCAGAAGATTGAACTTCTGATCGGTACCGCCCAGCTCCACATCCGATTGCAGCGCGACCGAGTCATACCCCTGCACCAGGGGGTAGAGAAATTCATGGATCGCGATGGGCTGGCCGCTCTTGTAGCGCTTGCTGAAATCATCCCGCTCCAGCATACGCGCCACCGTGTGCTTGGCCGCCAGCTGTATCAGGCCCGCCGAGCCCATGGGTATCATCCATTCGGAGTTGAAGCGGATCACCGTCCGCTCGCGATCGAGGATCTTGAAAATCTGCTCCTGGTAAGTTTCGGCATTTTTCAGCACCTCTTCCCGGGACAGCGCCTTGCGGGTGACGTTCTTGCCGGTGGGATCACCGATCATCCCGGTAAAGTCACCGATCAGGAATGTGACCTCATGTCCCAGATCCTGGAACTGGCGCAGCTTGTTGATCAACACCGTGTGCCCCAGATGGAGATCGGGAGCCGTGGGATCGAAGCCCGCCTTGATCTTGAGCGGCTTTCCCCGCCCCAGTTTCTTGATCAGCGACTCCTCCAGCAGAATCTCATCCGCTCCTCGCCTGATCAGCTCCATCGACTCTGCGACTGACGCCATTACCCACCTCAAAAAAACAAGAACATGTCGGGGCGCACAATTTACAGGATGAAGCAAGAAAAAGTAACCATTTCACTATATATTGGCCCCTTCCTGACGCTAACTATCTTTGCCGGCCGGCTACGCAGGGCATCAGTGCCCTGAAAAGGCTGGGAATAACCGAAGTTTTAGGCAATAATTATCTGAATTTTCCGGAAATTAGCGCACCAACATGATAAACGACTATAAATTCAGAAACGAATTCCTGACCCCCAGCGCGCAGCAAAGCCGTCGGCGCCTGGGGCATCTGGCCGTTATTGGGCTGATAGTTGGCGCATCCGGCCTCTACGCCGCCCTCGGCAGTTTCGAAAAGGCGCCCCAGACCACGGCTGTGGAGCTTGACCGCACTTCCGCGCCCACGGCGGCGGAACAGACCGCCCAACCGCTGGCGCAGGTGCCGCTGATCCTTCCCGGGCAATCCCGTGATGGAAAGAAGCTGACGGAAGCGCCGGCGGTCGCTGTCGCTTCCGTTTCCAAGCGTGAGGAGACCGCACCCGCACTTGCGGCCCCCGCCACCCCGTCCGGCACACCCGAGCTGAACCTGCCTAAGCATAAAGCGCTGGAGATATCCGAACTCGGTGCCGACGTAGCGTCGACCGCCCCGGCGACCGGGGATGAAGCCACACCCGACGCCTCCACACCGGCAGAGGATCAGGAGGTGCTGGTCTCCATGGACCACGGTACCTGGCAGGAGGAAAGGGTAAAGCCGGGCGACTCCCTGGCGCTGATTTTTTCCCGCCTCAAGCTCTCGCCAAATCTTCTGCATCGCATTGTCAACAGCAGCAAGGAGGCCAAGACGCTGGCCAATATCCGTCCGGGAGAGGCGATCAAGGTGCGCATCGACCAGCAGGGAGATCTGCTTGAACTGGTCCACAAGCAGAGCGAAATCCGCAGCTTGCAGATCCTTCCGACGGATGAGTCCTTCGCCGCGCAGATTAACGACCGGAGCCTGGAGAAACGTATCGCATCGGCCGCCGGCACCATCACCAGCTCACTCTATATGGGTGCACAACGGGCGGGCCTGTCGGATGCGCTCACCATGGAGTTGGCCAACATATTCGGCTGGGACATCGATTTCGCCCTGGAGATACGTGCCGGCGACCAGTTCAGCCTAATCTATGAAGAGGAGTACCTGGACGGGAAAAAATACCGCAACGGTCCCATCCTGGCGGCCGAATTCGTCAACCAGGGAAAGGTATTTCGCGCCATACGCTTCGAGGATGACGAGGGCTACAGCAGCTACTATTCCCCGGAAGGCGAGAGCATGCGCAAGGCCTTCCTGCGTGCCCCGGTGGATTTCCGTCGCATCTCCTCCCGCTTCACCAAGGCACGCTATCACCCGGTGCTCGGCAAGAAACGCCCGCACATGGGGGTCGATTATGCCGCCGCCACCGGCACGCCGATCAAGGCGTCCGGTGATGGACGGGTTATCTTCAGGGGCACCAAGGGCGGCTACGGGCGCACGGTGATGATCAAGCACGGAAGCCAATACACCACGCTCTATGCCCATATGTCGAAATTCCGCGGCAATGTAAATAATGGCTCCCGGGTACGCCAGGGGCAGGTTATCGGTTATGTCGGCCAAAGCGGTCTGGCCACCGGCCCACACCTGCACTATGAGTTCCGCGTGAACGGGGTCCACCGTAACCCGCTGACCATCAAGCTGCCGGCGGCAGAACCGCTGGCGAAAGACCACCGGGCGAAATTCGCCCAGATCAGTTCCCAACTGCTGGCCGAGTTGGATCTGATCGCAAAAACCATGGTGGCCGATGCCCGATAGGGAGCCGCCGGTCTCGGCCGATCTCTATATCGGTCTGATGTCGGGCACCAGTATCGATGGCATCGATGCGGCCCTGGTGGATTTCGCACCGCCCGGGCCCAAACTGCTCGGCCACTATCACCAACCTTGGCCGCCGGCGGTCCGGGACCTCCTGAAACAGCTTTCACAGCCGGGCGACAACGAGATCGAACAGCTGGGTGTGGCGGACATTTCGGTCGCCAACCACTTTGCCGAGGCGGTCGCCGGCCTGCTGTGCCAGACCGGCATCCAGGCGCGGCAGGTCCGCGCCATCGGCTCCCATGGCCAGACGATCCGCCATCGACCCGGTGCGGCACACCCCTTCACCCTGCAGCTCGGCGACCCCAATCACCTGGCGGAAAAAACCGGCATCACCGTGGTCGCGGACTTCCGGCGTCGCGACATGGCCGCCGGCGGGGAGGGCGCCCCACTCGCCCCGGGATTTCATTCGGCATGCTGGCGCAACGCCGCCGAGTTCCGCGTGATCCTGAACCTGGGGGGCATTGCCAATATCACCCTTCTCCCCGCGGATGCGGCGGCTCCGGTTACCGGTTTCGATACCGGGCCGGCCAATACCCTGATGGATGGCTGGGTGGACCGTGTACAACAGCGTCCGTTTGATGAGCAGGGGGCCTGGGCCGCCAGTGGACGGGTGATAGATGAATTGCTCGATCGGGTGCTCGGTGACGCCTACTTCAAACGCCCGCCACCCAAGAGCACCGGCCCGGAGCTGTTCAATCTCGACTGGCTGCGGCGCCACCTGCCCGAAGCCTCACACCACCGCCCCGAAGATATCCAGGCCAGTTTATGCGCGCTGTCCAGCCGCTCGATCATCCAGGCGATCAAGCGGTATGCCCCAGGCTGCGAACGGGTGATCTGCTGCGGCGGGGGAACCAAGAATCCCACCCTGATGAACCAGCTCCGGCAGGGGCTCGACGCCCCCGTTGAGACCAGCGCCGAGTATGGAATCGACCCGGACCATATTGAGGCGATGGCCTTCGCCTGGCTTGCCAGGCAGACCCTGCAACAGCTACCGGGCAATCTGCCCGAGGTGACCGGGGCACGACACCCGGTCATCCTGGGCGGGATCTACCAGGCCTGAGCCGACGTCCGGGCCGTCAGGGTCGAGACTCACCCCGATGCCGGCCGCCGGCCTTGATTGATATCAAAGCGCCAGATCCCACAGCGGTTAAGCTATCGCATCTCATTGTCCTGTAACGGAAAAACCATACAAATTATGTTGAAAGTCCATTCAGAACCCCCCAAGCCGGAGTTGAAGCAGGCGGGTCCGGTGATCCTGGCCCTGGGCTTCCGGCCCTTTTTCATCTCCGCCGCGCTTTCGGCCCTGATCCTGATGCTGATCTGGCTTGGCGCCTGGTCCGGCGCCTACCCGCTGCCGACCTATTACGGCGCCATCGGCTGGCACAGCCATGAGATGCTGTTCGGTTATGCCGTCGCGATCATTGCCGGCTTCCTGCTGACCGCGGTTCGAAACTGGACCGGCATCACGCCACCAACCGGCACGCCCCTGGGTCTGCTGTTCCTGCTCTGGTTGGCGGGCCGGGTTGCCCCGTTCCTGTCCGGTGCCATCCCGGCGCCGCTGATCGCGGTCATCGACCTGGCCTTCCTGCCCGCGGTTGCGCTTGCCATCCAGCCGGCCCTGTGGAAGGGCCAGCAGAAGATGAACCGGATTTTCGTGCCCCTGTTGCTGGTGATGGCGGTGGCCAATCTCTACGTCCACCTCCAGTCACTGGGGCTGGCCAACAGCGCCCTGCGCGGCGCTGATGCCATGCTCTATCTGATCGCCTTTCTTATTACCCTGCTGGGTGGACGGGTGATCCCGTTCTTCACCGAAGCCGTGATACCGGGCCACGCCTCCAAACGCAACGGCCGGGTCGAGCTGGCGACCGTCATCTCCCTGGGTGGCCTGATTGCCGTTCAGTTTATCTATCCAAACGCCTGGCTCAGCGGTGTGCTGGCCTTTGCCGTGGCGGCGACACAGATCATCCGGGTCGTCGGCTGGTATAATCGGCAAATCTGGCAGATACCGATCCTCTGGGTGCTGTTCAGCGGCATGTTCTGGTTGATCATCGGCTTTACCCTGGCCGGCCTGGCCTATTTTGGTTTTACCGGACTTAATCTGGCCAAACATGCCATTACCGTCGGCGGCATCGGCGCGCTTACCTACGGCATGATGGCGCGGGTCGCATTAGGGCATACCGGACGTGAAATACAGTCCCATCCCCTGATCAACGGCTGCTTCATCCTGATGAATCTTGCCGCGCTGTTCCGGGTATTCGGACCGCTGGTGCTGCCGCAGCAATATACCCTGTGGGTCCACCTCTCCGGCGGCCTGTGGATCGTCAGTTTCCTGCTCTTCGGGGCGATCTATGTGCCGATGCTGACCCAACCCCGTGTCGATGGCAAACCGGGATAATCGGCTAGTGCACTTCCCGGTGTTTCGCGGCATAAGGGCTCGTGCAAGGTAACTACTCACCCGGCCTGCAAGTGATTGGCCTGCCTTGCCGGCCTCACACGATGGCTTGTCTCCTCGAATCCGGCCCCTTTTTCAGCGCCTGCCCAAGCCGCTCCCGGCCATTGCATCCTCGGCTCCGTAAACGGTACATCCCTGTACCACTCCTCATGGCCTCCGCGGCATAAGTCCATCCGTGGACAAAACTCGCTTCGCTCAGACAAGGGCAGGCTTGAATCTGAAAAAGGGGCCGGATTCGAGGCGCCATCAAGATCGGCCGGCAAGGCAGGCCAATCACCCTGTGAGTAGTTACCCACCAGCACAAAAAACCCATGCAATGCATGGGTTTTTTGGCGAACGCCCGGGGCGACTCTAAAATGGAATATCGTCATCGAACCCATCATCCGGCATCGGTGCGGCCGATGACGCGGAATCACGCGCTGGGCGTGAGCCCGATTCCGGGCGGCCGGAGTCGTACGAGGCACTGCTGCCTTTGCTGTCCAGCATCTGCATCTCGTCGGCCACGATCTCGGTGGTATAGCGGTCCTGGCCGCCCTGATCCTGCCATTTACGCGTCTGCAGGCGCCCTTCGACATAGATCTTAGAGCCCTTTTTCACGTATTCTCCCACGACCTCGGCCAAGCGACGGAAAAACACCACCCGATGCCACTCGGTCCGCTCCTGGGTTTCACCACTGTTTTTATCCTTCCAGGATTCGGATGTCGCCAGGGTGACATTGGCCACAGCGTTACCATTGGGCATATAACGAACATCCGGGTCCTTCCCAACATTACCGATCAAGATTACTTTATTGACCCCTCTGGCCATATCTCCTCCAATTCAATTTAAGTTGCTCCCTGGCCCTGCGGCCTGAACACCTGATTCTACGTCTCCGCGACCGAGAATTCATCCAGCAATGCAAAATCCACACACTGCGTATCCACTTTAAGATAGGCGACGCCCTCTTCCGCCATGACCACGGCCTCGCCCACACCGGGCAGACCGCTCAGCCTCGCCTGCAGCTGATGCGCGCTCGCCGGCTCAAGCACCCCCACCTTAATAAGGTAGCTGCTCAGGTATCCCGGTTGGCGCATCCCGCTGGCCAGTGCCAGCCAGAGCAGTGCGGCCGCCGCGCCAAACAGAAATACCCCCACCAGCTGGTACTGCCCATACATCCAGCCGCCGAGCATCCCGCCCAGGAAGGCCCCGATAAACTGGGACGTGGAGTAGACCCCCATGGCGGTACCCTTGCTTTCCGCCGGCGCCATCTTGGAGATCAACGAGGGCAGCGAGGCCTCCAGCAGATTGAAGGCGACGAAAAACAACAGCAGCGCCAGGCCGAAGCCCAGGAGTGTCGCCTTGAACAGAATAAACCCAATCTGGGCCATCCCGATAGCCAGGATAGCCAGCAGAAAGACCTGCTTCATCTTGCGGCGTTTCTCCGCGATCACAATAAATGGCACCATCAGCACCATGGCCAGCAGCACCACCGGCAGATAGACCATCCAGTGTTTTTCCGCGGCAATCCCGGTCACGTCCCTGAGGGTCAGGGGAACGGCGATAAACACCGCCGTCAGCATCATGTGCAACAGCAGGATCCCGATATCCAGGCGCAGCAGGTCGGCGTTGCGCAACACCCGGGAGAACTGATCCCGCACCGGGCTGGTATCCCGATGGGTGGCGATTTTATCCGGATTGGGGACCAGAAAAATCACCACCAGGATACCCGCCAGCGCCAGCAAGGCGGTCAGCCAGAAGATGCCCGGCACACCGATCCAGGTATTCAGCAACGGCCCCAACACCAGGGATACGGCAAACGCAAGCCCGATACTCATGCCGATCACAGCCATCGCCTTGGTTCTGTTCTGTTCCCGGGTCAGGTCGGCCGCCAGCGCCATCACCGCGGCGGCAATGGCACCGCTGCCCTGCAGCGCGCGCCCGGCGATCACACCCCAGATGGAGTCCGAGCGGGCCGCCACCACACTGCCCAGGGCGAAGATCAGCAACCCGGCAATAATCACCGGCTTTCGGCCAATGCGGTCGGAGATCATGCCGAAGGGGATCTGAAGCAGCGCCTGGGTCAGGCCATAGGCGCCAATGGCCACGCCGATCAATAACGGGGTGACACCGACCAGCTGTTCCGCGTAAAGGGCGAACACCGGCAGAATCAGAAACAGCCCGAGCATGCGCAGGGAGAAAATGCCGGCGAGCGAGAACGCCGCCCTGATTTCGATCGCTGTCAGTCGATGGAGTTGTTGCGTTTTTTTGTTCAATTACCCGATCACTTTACCAATGGCCAACCCCACTCATGCCAGGGGAAAAGCCCGCGTCCAGCCATAGCCGGGAAGCCTGTCCCAGGCCATGTTCACTCGCTGTTTTGCCACGGTTTGTTTGGCCCGAAACCACAAGACAGCGTATAGTAACAGGTTCGCTTATTCGCTGGTATGTAGATGGATACGATACGCATACGTGGGGCACGCACCCACAATCTGAAAAACATTGACCTGGATCTTCCCCGCGACAAATTGATCGTCATCACCGGTCTTTCCGGTTCCGGGAAATCCTCGCTGGCCTTCGACACCATCTATGCCGAGGGCCAGCGGCGCTACGTCGAGTCGCTCTCGGCCTATGCTCGGCAATTCCTGTCGATGATGGAGAAACCCGATATCGACCATATCGAGGGACTCTCTCCGGCCATCTCCATCGAGCAGAAAACCACCTCCCACAACCCACGCTCCACCGTCGGCACCATCACCGAGATCTACGATTACCTCCGGCTGCTGTATGCCCGTGCCGGTACCCCGCGCTGCCCCACCCACGGCCAGGCGCTGGAGGCCCAGACCATCAACCAGATGGTGGACCAGGTCCTGAGCCTGCCCGAGGGCAGGAAATTGATGCTGCTCGCTCCGGTGGTGTCGGAGCGCAAGGGGGAACATCATAAACTGTTGCGGGAACTGAATGCGCAGGGTTTTATCCGCGCGCGCATCGATGGCGAAATCTACGAACTCGATCAGCCGCCGGAACTGGAACTGCACAAGAAACACACCATCGAGGCGGTGGTGGATCGCTTCAAGGTCCGCGAAGGACTCGAACTGCGTCTCGCGGAGTCCTTCGAAACCGCCCTCGCCCTCTCCGGCGGTCTGGCCCGCATCGCCGCCATGGAACCGGGCATGGAGCAGGACAACCCGCAGGAAGAGCTGGTGTTCTCGGCCAATTTCGCCTGTCCGCAATGCGGCTACAGCCTGCCGGAACTGGAACCCCGACTGTTCTCGTTCAACAACCCGGCGGGCGCCTGCCCAACCTGCGACGGGCTAGGCATCGAACAGTTTTTTGACCCGGAGCGGGTGGTTGCCCATCCCCACCTGAGCCTCGCCGCCGGTGCGGTCAGGGGCTGGGATCGCAGGAACGCCTACTATTTCCAGCTGATCAGTTCCCTGGGGAAGCACTACGCCTTTGACGTGGAGACCAGCTGGGATGAACTGCCCAAGAAGGTCCGCGACACCATCCTGAACGGCAGTGGCAAGGAGAAGATCAAGTTCACCTATTTCAATGAACGCGGGCGCAGCAGCAGCAACACCCACCCCTTCGAGGGGATCATCCGCAACATGGAGCGGCGCTACCGGGAGACCGAATCCAGCGCGGTCCGGGAGGAGCTGGCTCGCTATATCTCCACCCACCCCTGCCCGGAGTGCGGCGGTACCCGCCTGAACGAGGCGGCGCGCCATGTCTTTGTGGATGAGCAAAACCTGCCGGCCATCACCACCCTGCCGGTCGGGAACTGCCTTGAGTTCTTCAGCCGGTTACAGCTCCCCGGCAAGCAAGGCAAGATCGCCGATAAAGTGGTGAACGAAATCTCCCAACGGCTGCAGTTCCTGGTCAATGTGGGTCTCGACTACCTGACCCTGGACCGCAGCGCGGAAACCCTGTCCGGTGGCGAGGCCCAGCGCATCCGTCTGGCAAGCCAGATCGGCGCCGGCCTGGTGGGCGTCATGTATATTCTGGATGAGCCCTCCATCGGGCTGCACCAGCGGGACAACGACCGGCTGCTGAAAACCCTGACCTACCTGCGCGACCTGGGCAATACCGTCATCGTCGTCGAACACGACGAAGAGGCCATCCTGTCCGCCGACCATGTGGTGGATATCGGCCCCGGCGCCGGCGTTCACGGCGGCCGCATCATCGCCCAGGGCAGCGCCGCCGAGATCGCATCGAACCCGGATTCCTTGACGGGTCGGTATCTCTCGCGCAGCCTGAGCATTGCGATACCGCAACAACGGCACAAAGCCGATGACACCAAACTGCTGACCATCTCCGGGGCACGCGGCAACAATCTCAAGTCGATTGAGCTGAACCTGCCTGCCGGCCTGTTTACCTGTGTGACCGGGGTGTCCGGCTCCGGCAAGTCCACACTGATCAACGACACGCTCTATCCCCTTGCCGCCACCCAGCTGAACCGCGCCTCCCTGGATGCGGCCCCGTTCGACCGGATCGACGGGCTGGAGCATTTCGACAAGGTGGTGGATATCGATCAGAGCCCGATCGGCCGCACCCCCCGTTCCAATCCCGCTACCTACACCGGCATATTCACCCCGGTGCGTGAGCTGTTTGCCGGCACTCACGAGTCCCGCTCACGCGGCTACACGCCGGGTCGCTTCAGTTTCAACGTCAAGGGCGGACGCTGCGAGGCCTGCCGCGGGGATGGCGTGATCAAGGTCGAGATGCATTTCCTGCCGGACATCTATGTCCAGTGCGACGTCTGCAAGGGCAGCCGCTATAACCGCGAGACCCAGGAGATCAAGTACAAGGGAAAAAGCATCAACCAGGTGCTGGAGATGACCATTGAAGAGGCCCTGGAGTTTTTCGATGCCATCCCGGCGCTGAAACGTAAATTGCAGACCCTGATGGATGTCGGACTCTCCTATATCACGCTGGGGCAGAACGCCACCACGCTCTCGGGCGGTGAGGCACAGCGCGTCAAGCTCTCGCGCGAACTGTCCAAGCGCGATACCGGGAACACCCTCTATATTCTGGACGAGCCGACCACGGGGCTGCATTTTCACGACGTGAAACACCTGCTCGAGGTGCTACACCGGCTACGCGATCACGGCAACACCGTGGTGGTGATTGAACACAATCTGGATGTCATCAAGACCGCGGACTGGATTGTCGACCTGGGTCCGGAGGGCGGCAACCGCGGCGGCGAGATCGTTGCCCAGGGCACCCCGGAGATGGTCAGCGAGGTAGCCCAATCCCATACCGGCCAGTACCTGAAAAAGGTCCTGCAGGCGGGTCAATAGGTGGACGTGGGTACAGCGGTGTTTCGCTAATCGGTCTGCCAGCTTACGGGCGAGCCGATGCGGAGCCCGAGCTTGTCGGTGGCGCTCCCCCGGTTAACCGCCAGCTCCACCAGCCCATTGGCATTCACGTACCAGAACGGACGGCCGGTCGCCACAGCGGAGAAGGTTTCGGCATAGGCCACAAGACTCCCATTTACCGTCAGAGTCTGCTCGCGGGACAACCCCTCACCCGACAGGCCGCTGACCGCATTTCCATAAGCGTCTATATAGATTATCTCGGCCAACTCCTCCGGCCAGTCACAGCCGACCAGGCTGTCCGGGACCAACGACGCACCCGGGACGCTGCCACCTCGACAGATAACCGCAGCGGCAGGCGCAAACAGGTCCCTGCCGTCGAAGGTTTTCGACCGCCGGGAAAGATCCGGCAGGTCTATGGTCTGTACCCTGACGGGCCCGGGAGCGCACACCACCCGGGACAACAAGCCATTGTCAGGGGCGACGAACCAGAACCGTTCTGTGGTCACCAGGATCGCCCGCCGGGAGCTGCCTACACCGGGATCCACCACCGCCACGAATAGCGTCCCATCCGGCATGGCGGGGAGGAACGAGGCCAGCAGGAAGGCGGCGGCACGGGGATTGAACGCGGGCGCATCCGCACACAGATCGATTACCGGCTGGGATATACCTCCCGCCAGCAGGCGCGCTTTCACCTGCCCCAGATAATGACTGCCGACGCCGAAGTCGGTGAACAGCGCTACCAGTTCAGGTGTGTCGCCCATATCGATACCGTGCCGGCCCTTTAGTTGAATTAAAGCAAAAAACAGGCTGGGTCGCTCTCCCACATCCCTGTACTTCGCGACATAAGCACTTTCCTGGGCGTAACTACTCACTTACAGACCGGGTGAGTAGTTACCCCTGGGCAAAAAAAACCGGGCCAAGGCCCGGTTTTTTTCCAAACGATCACGCTGTCGCTGTACTTATTCAGCCTCGACCGCTTCCATCTCCACATCCGGACGATCGACCAGCTCGACAAAGGCCATCGGCGCCTTGTCACCTGGACGAAAACCGCATTTCAGAATGCGCAGATAGCCACCGGGGCGCTCCTTGTAACGCGGGCCCAGTTCGGTGAACAGTTTCCCGACAACCTCATCATCACGAAGACGATCAAAGGCCAGACGGCGCTTGGCAACGCTGTCGCTCTTTGCCAGAGTAATCATCGGCTCTGCTACGCGACGCAGCTCTTTTGCCTTGGGTAGTGTGGTTTTGATCAGCTCATGACGCAACAGTGAGCAGGCCATGTTACGGAACATTGCCTTGCGGTGTGAACTGTTGCGGTTCAGTTGCCGTCCTGATTTGCGATGACGCATGGATCGACTTCCCTAAACTTAGGTTAATACTATAGATATACGATTCAGGGCCGAGATTATCGACCGCTATCTTCCATACCTTCTGGCGGCCAGTTTTCCAGCCGCATACCCAGGGACAAGCCCCTGGTAGCGAGTACATCTTTGATCTCGGTGAGCGACTTTTTACCCAGATTCGGGGTCTTCAGCAGCTCCACTTCGGTACGCTGAATCAGATCACCGATCATGAAGATGTTTTCTGCCTTCAAACAGTTGGCCGAACGCACGGTCAGCTCGAGGTCGTCGACAGGCCGCAGCAGGATGGGATCGATCGCCGGGCGATCTTCTTCCACCTCTTTCTCGGTGGTTGCCGTCTCGTCCAGCTTCACGAATGCGGACAGTTGATCCTGCAGGATAGTCGCCGCCCTTCTGATGGCCTCTTCCGGATCGATGGTGCCGTTGGTCTCCAGATCAATTACCAGACGATCAAGATCCGTTCTCTGCTCGACCCGGGTCGCTTCGACCGCATACGCCACGCGACGCACCGGCGAGAAGCTGGCATCCAGCTGCAGGCGACCGATAGGACGGTCTTCCATTGCATCGGCCAGCCGGTTGGCCGCCGGCTGATAGCCGATACCGCGAGCCACTTTCAACGTCATGTTGATCTGGCCATCCTTGGTCAGGTTGGCGATAACATGATCCGGATTGGCAATCTCGACATCGTGATCAAGCGTGATATCGCTGGCCAGAACGGGACCGGGCCCCTTCTTTTTCAGCGTCAGCGTCGCCTCATCACGGGAATGCATGATGATGGCCAGATCCTTCAGATTCAGCAGAATCTCCAGGACATCTTCCTGCACACCTTCGATACTGGTGTACTCGTGAAGAACCCCTTCGATCTCGGCCTCAACCACTGCACTTCCGGGCATGGAGGAGAGCAGTATTCTGCGCA
The DNA here is from genome assembly GCF_029017505.1 of Sedimenticola hydrogenitrophicus. Lineage (GTDB taxonomy): Bacteria > Pseudomonadota > Gammaproteobacteria > Chromatiales > Chromatiaceae > Sedimenticola > Sedimenticola hydrogenitrophicus_A. Next base: position 125,785 of record NZ_JAQGEI010000011.1, on the reverse strand, counting down.
ATGAGTTGCCAAGTGTATGACCAAAGCCACGCTCCATCGGTTCAAGCGAAACCTTGGCGTGTAACTCGCTTAACGGCTGAACACTCACTAATCGCGGCTTGAGAAAATCGCTAACAAACTCCGGCATTTCGACCTCTTGAAGGTAATCCTTACTTGGAGTACAGCTCTACTACCAGCTGTTCATTAATTTCCGCAGGCAGTTCGGAGCGGTCCGGCAGACGTTTGAAGGTACCCTTCATGCCCTTCGCATCGACCTCGATCCAGTCGACGGTGCCGAACTGTTCCGCGAGCGCCAGAGAACTTTGAATGCGCAGCTGGTTTTTTGATTTCTCGCGAACACTCACCACATCATCGACCTGGATATGGTAGGAGGGGATATTGACCACCTTACCGTTAACCTCGATGGATTTATGGCTCACGAGCTGCCGTGATTCAGAACGGGTGCTTCCGAAGCCCATCCGATAAACCACGTTATCCAGACGGGTCTCGAGCAGACGCAACAGGTTATCGCCTGTGGCGCCCTTGCTCTGGGCCGCATTCTTGTAGTAGTTGCTGAACTGCTTCTCCATGATTCCATACATACGGCGCATCTTCTGTTTCTCACGAAGCTGCATACCGTAATCAGAGAGGCGGCGGCGCCGGTCAGTCGTCTGACCAGGCTGCTTTTCCATATTACATTTTGATTCCAGGGAGCGAGCGCGGCTCTTCAGAAACAGGTCAGTGCCTTCTCTCCGGCTCAGCTTACACTTGGGACCGATATATCTTGCCATGATTATCTATAACTCCAGATTAAACGCGACGCTTTTTAGGCGGGCGACAACCATTGTGCGGGATTGGGGTAACATCACAAATACTGGTGATCTTGAATCCTGCATTATTCAGTGCGCGAACCGCAGACTCGCGTCCCGGGCCCGGGCCCTTGACATTGACATCAAGGTTTTTCACGCCGTAATCCTTGGCCCGTTCGCCAGCGCGATCGGCCGCAACCTGCGCAGCGAATGGCGTGCTCTTGCGCGAGCCACGGAATCCTGAACCACCCGCAGTTGCCCAGGACAAGACATTACCCTGCCGATCGGAAATGGTGACGATCGTATTGTTAAAGGAAGCGTGAATGTGGGCGACACCATCGGTGACGCTCTTTTTTACCTTCTTCCGCACGCTGCTCGGCTTTGCCATCTTTAATGTTCCTGTGAACTATATCGCTGTAAACAACCCGGTGACCGGATTGCTATTATCTCTTGATCGGACGCCGCGGGCCTTTGCGGGTACGCGCATTCGTTTTGGTACGCTGGCCACGCAGCGGCAGGCCGCGACGGTGACGGATTCCACGATTGCAACCAAGGTCCATCAGACGCTTGATGTTCATGGACACTTCACGGCGAAGGTCGCCCTCGACCGTAAACTTGGCGACTTCGGCACGAAGCGCCTCTACTTCACCTTCGGTCAGGTTTTGAATCTTTGCATCTTTTGCCACACCCGCGGCCTCGCAGATACGAGCAGCACGGGTAGAACCGACTCCATAGATCTCGGTCAACGCGATGACCGCGTGCTTACGATCGGGAATGTTGACGCCTGCAATACGGGCCATCAGGTAACTCCTAAAAATACAATTATCAGCTCACGTTGGGCGCGGTGAACGCACAACTTTAACTGGATTTCTTCAACAAATCAAGCGAAAAGCTTAGCCTTGTCTCTGTTTATGCCTGGCTTCTTTGCAGATAACCCGCACCACGCCATTGCGCCGGACAATCTTGCAGTTCCTGCAAATCTTCTTTACAGACGCCCTTACTTTCATGACTCAATCTCCAAAAATACCGTGGAATCTTATCGGCGTTAACGCAGCAAGCCTGCGCCGCCACCCTTCAGATTCGCCTTCTTCATCAACCCTTCATACTGGTGAGACATCATGTGTGCCTGCACCTGTGCCATGAAGTCCATGACGACAACAACGATGATCAACAAGGACGTTCCGCCAAAGTAGAAAGGAACATTCCAACCGACAATCAAAAATTCCGGCAGCAGACACACCGCCGTTATATAAATCGCACCTGCAAACGTCAGGCGGGACATCACCTTATCGATATAGCGTGCCGTCTGCTCTCCCGGGCGATAACCTGGAATAAATGCCCCGGAACGCTTCAGGTTATCCGCCGTATCCTTCGAGTTGAATACCAGCGCCGTATAAAAGAAACAGAAAAACACGATAGCCAGGGCATAGAGCAGCACGTACAGCGGCTCGCCCGGGGAGATTTTGGCGACGATATCCTGCAGCCAGCGCATGTTCTCCTGGGTACCCAGCCACTGCCCCAGCGTCGATGGGAACAGGATGATGCTGGAGGCGAAGATCGGCGGAATAACGCCCGCCATATTCAACTTCAGCGGCAGATGACTGCTCTGCGCGGCGAACATCTTCCTGCCCTGTTGACGCTTGGCGTAGTTCACCGTGATCCGGCGCTGCCCCCGCTCAACGAAGACAACGAAGGCGGTGACCGCGATCGCCAGCGCAAACAGGATCAACACCGTCAGGGCGTTCATTTCACCGGTACGCACCAGCTCCAGCGTCCCGCCAATGGCCGACGGCAACCCGGCGACGATACCCGCAAAAATGATCAGCGATATCCCGTTGCCAAGCCCGCGTTCGGTGATCTGCTCGCCCAGCCACATCAGGAACAGCGTGCCGGTGACCAGGGACACAGCCGCCGTCAGGATGAACCCGGGCCCCTGTTGCGAGACTACCGCTATGCCACCCGCCTGCTGTGATTGCAACGCAATCGCGATACCCACCGCCTGGAAGGTCGCCAGCACCACGGTGCCATAACGCGTGTACTGGGTAATCGTGCGCCGCCCCTGTTCACCCTCTTTTTTCAGCTGTTCCAGCTTGGGAATCACCGCAGCCATCAACTGCATGATGATCGACGCCGAGATGTACGGCATGATTCCCAAGGCAAACAGACTTGCCCTTTCCAGCGCGCCTCCGGAAAACATGTTGAACATGTCGAGGATGCCACCCTGCTGCTGGTCAAACAGGACCGCCACAGCCGCGGGATTCACCCCCGGGACCGGAATAAATGTACCAATCCGGAAAACCAGCAGGGCTCCGATAACGAACAAAAGCCGCTGGCGTAGCTCGGTGAACTTACCTGCCCCGGCAAGGCCGCCGGCTTTTGTGCCCTGTCCAGCCATTTATTCCTCGATCTTCCCGCCAGCCGCCTCGATGGCAGCCCGCGCGCCCTTGGTGACGCCCAATCCACGAACCGTTACCGCCTTTTCGATGGCACCGGAAAGAATGATCTTGGCGCGCTTCATGTTGAAAGGCAGTACATTGGCGTCGTAAAGCGCCTTCATATCGACCACCTCACCGTCCACCTTGGCCAGTTCGCTCAGTCTCACCTCGGCGGTGACCCGGCCTTTCCGGGAGGTAAAGCCAACCTTCGGCAGGCGGCGCTGCAGCGGCATCTGGCCGCCCTCGAAACCTACTTTATGAAAACCACCGGAGCGTGATTTCTGGCCCTTATGACCACGACCGGCCGTTTTTCCAAGACCGCTGCCGATTCCGCGGCCGACGCGCTTGGCGTCTGTTGTCGCGCCTTCTGCAGGCTTAATGGTATTCAGACGCATCTCAAGCCTCCTCTACCTGAACCATGTAGCTGACTTTATTCACCATGCCACGGGTCGCAGGAGTATCTTCCACCAGTACACTGTGACGAATACGCCGAAGCCCCAAACCGCGGACACAGGCCTTATGACTTTCAAGCCGGCCATGCGCACTGCGGACCAGAGTCACTTTCATCATCTTTTTTTCACTCATGACCTACCCCAGGATCTCTTTGACCGATTTGCCACGCTTGGCGGCCACGGTCTCAGGATCAGTCATCTCGGTCAGCGCATTTACCGTCGCGCGGACCACGTTGATCGGATTGTTTGTGCCTATGCACTTGGCCAGGACATTGTGCACGCCCACCGCCTCACAGACGGCACGCATGGCGCCGCCGGCGATGATACCGGTACCTTCTGACGCCGGCTGCATATAGACCTTGGCCGCGCCATGTCGACCGATCAGCGGATACTGCAGTGTATCGCCATTCAGTTTCGCAGTGCGCAGATTCTGGCGCGCGTTTTCCATCGCCTTTTGAATGGCGATCGGCACCTCACGCGCCTTGCCGCTGCCGAAGCCGACCTTGCCATTGCCATCACCCACAACCGCGAGTGCCGCGAATCCAAAAACACGACCACCCTTGACCACTTTCGCGACGCGGTTGACGTTGATCAGTTTTTCAATCAGATCGTCACCTTCCGGCCTTTCATTGAATTTCGACATAGCCTGCCCCTTAGAACTTAAGACCGTTTTCGCGGGCAGCGTCAGCCAACGCCTTTACCCGGCCGTGATATTTAAAACCGGCACGATCGAACGCAACACTTTCGACACCAGCAGCCTTGGCTCGCTCCGCAATGGCCTTGCCGACAATCGCTGCGGCAGTGCTATTACCAGACGCCCCTTCCAGTTGCGCCCTTACGTCTTTTTCCACGGTTGATGCGCTGGCGATCACTTGGGATCCGTTGGGCGCAATCACCTGGGCATACATATGTCTCGGAGTACGAAAGATGGTCAGACGATTGACCGCCAGTTCGCGAATCTTTGCACGAGCTCTGCGAGCGCGGCGTAAACGTGTAGTTTTCTTGTCCATCTCAGTATGACCTATTTTTTCTTGGCTTCTTTACGGGCAACATGCTCATCGGCATAACGCACACCCTTGCCTTTATAGGGCTCAGGCGGACGGTAGGCGCGAATCTCCGCGGAGACCTGGCCGACACGTTGCTTGTCGCACCCAGACACTACGATTTCGGTCTGGCTGGGGGTTTCGATAGTGATTCCCTCGGGGATCGGATAATCCACAGGATGAGAGAAACCAAGATTCATATTCAGAACATCACCTTTGGCCTGCGCACGATAACCGACGCCGATCAATTGCAACTTCTTCTGAAAACCGGTGCTGACACCGGTCACCATATTTCCGACCAGCGCCCTGAAGGTACCGGCCATTGCCCACTCGTTGCGGCCTTCCTGTACAGGAACAACGCGAAGCGTGTCGCCCTCATTCTTGATGGTGACAAATGCATGCAGGCCGAGCGTCATGGTTCCCTTGCTACCTTTCACGGTCAGTTCGCTGCCGTTCAGGTTGACATCCACGCCGGAAGGCAGGGGTATCGGATTTTTTGCTACACGAGACATGTCTATCCCTCCGGTTAAGCCACGTAAGCGACGACTTCGCCGCCTTGACCAGTGGAACGGGCCGCGCGATCGGTCATCAAACCCTGCGAGGTTGAAATGATGGCAACGCCGAGTCCGCCGCGTACTTTCGGGAGCTCTTTGCTGCCCTTATAGATACGCAGGCCAGGACGGCTTACGCGCTGGACCATCTCAATTACCGGTTTACCCTGGAAGTATTTCAGGTCTATCTGGAGTGTAGACTTATTGTCCTTGGCCTCGACATTGAAACCGGCAATATAGCCTTCATCGAGAAGCAGCTGCGCAACGGCAACCTTCTTCTTGGAAGATGGCATGGACACAGCCACCTTGGAAACTTGTTGACCATTACGAATACGCGTCAGCATATCCGCGATCGGATCAGACATACTCATTTTTAAATCCCCAGGGTCAGCCGCCCTAATCAGACGCGATACCCAAACGATTGACAGAAACCCGCCGGCAGGCGGGTGCACCCTGAAAAGGGTGGTGTATTCTACATCACCAGCTGGCTTTTACAAGCCCTGGAACATCACCACGCATGGCCGCTTCGCGGAGCTTGTTTCGACACAGGCCAAACTTGCGGTAAACACCGTGCGGACGCCCGGTCACCCGACAGCGATTACGCTGGCGCGAACGGCTGGCATCCCTGGGCATCTTCTGCAGTTTCTGCACCGCCTCATCAACCTGCTCATGACTGCTAGCCGGGTTGCTGATGGTAGCCTTGAGTTGTTTACGCTTTTCCGCGTACTTCTCAACAATCTTTGCCCGCTTTACTTCACGCGCGATCATGCTCTTTTTTGCCATGCGATTCTGCTCTGTTTCAGTTCTTGAAAGGAAAATTGAACGCTTCAAGAAGCGCGCGACCTTCCGCATCATTCTTTGCAGTGGTGGTAATTACGATATCCAGCCCACGCAGGGTGTCGATCTTATCAAAATCGATCTCCGGGAACATGATCTGCTCCTTCACACCCATGCTGTAATTGCCACGCCCATCGAACGACTTCGGATTCAGTCCGCGGAAATCCCGAATACGGGGAATCGCCACGTTGATCAGTCGATCGAGGAATTCATACATCCGATCACTGCGCAGGGTTACTTTGCAACCGATCGGCCAGCCTTCACGGACCTTGAAGCCTGCCACTGATTTGCGCGCCAGGGTAACGACTGCCTTCTGGCCGGCAATCTTTTCCATATCGCTGACGGCGAACTCAAGTACCTTCTTGTCGCCCAGTGCCTCGCCGACACCCATATTCAGGGTGATCTTGGTTATCCGCGGAACTTCCATCACGCTCTTGAAGCTAAACTGATCTTTCAGCTTACCCACGAGTTCGTCGCGGTAGACCTGTTGTAATCTTGCCATCTTTCTATCCGCCTCAGATATCCACGACTTCGCCATTAGACTTGAAGTAGCGCACCTTGCGCCCATCTTCCAGCGTCTTTATACCCACCCGATCGGCCTTGCCGGTATTGGGGTTGTATACGGCAACATTGGAAGCATCGATGGGCATCTCTTTATCCAGTATGCCACCTTGCTCACCCTTCGCCGGATTGGCCTTGGTGTGTTTTTTAACAATGTTGATATTTTCAACAATGACCTTTTCGTCAATCACCCGCAGTACAGTTCCCTGCTTGCCTTTATCCTTTCCGGCGAGGACGACCACCTGGTCACCTTTTTTGATCTTACGCATAGCCATGATTCACCCCTTAGAGTACTTCAGGCGCGAGCGAGATGATCTTCATGAATCGCTCGCTGCGCAGTTCACGGGTAACCGGTCCAAAAATACGGGTTCCGATCGGCTGCAGTTGCGTGTTCAACAGGACAGCGGCATTGCCGTCAAAACGGATCAAGGATCCATCCGGACGTCTTACGCCTTTCCTGGTACGCACAACTACCGCATTGTATACATCACCTTTCTTCACTTTGCCGCGGGGAATGGCGTCTTTGACGCTCACTTTGATAATGTCCCCGATACCAGCATAGCGACGGTGTGATCCGCCCAGCACCTTTATGCACTGAACTCGCTTTGCGCCACTGTTATCGGCGACGTTAAGCATTGTCTGCATCTGGATCATTGGTCTATTCCAATTAAATTATCACTAAACCGAAATCGTACGATTTACCGGTGCCTACCTCAGGTCGCCTTTGTGACAACCTTGACCAGACGCCAAGCCTTGCTCTTGGAGAGCGGGCGGCACTGCTCCACCACCACCATATCGCCGATACCACACTCGTTGGCTTCATCATGGGCATGCACCTTGGTGGACCGCCGAATGAACTTGCCATAAATCGGGTGCTTCACCTTGCGCTCGACCAGGACGGTAATACTCTTGTCCATCTTATCGCTGACCACACGGCCTTCGAGTGTGCGATTGCTGTTGTTCTGATCGCTCATGATGCTTCACCTACACCTTTCTCATTCAGCAATGTCTTCACCCGGGCAATCTCTTTTCTTACCCGTCGCATCTCCGACGGGCGTGACAACTGACCAGTGCCCTGCTGCATACGCAGATTGAACTGCTCTTTGCGCAGCTCCAGTAATGCCCCCTCAAGCTCAGCAGGGCTCTTTTGACGAAGTTCACTCGCGCTCATCACATTACCGTCCGTTTGATGAAGGCGGTCTTGAACGGCAGTTTGGCAGCTGCAAGCTGGAACGCATCACGCGCCATCTCTTCAGAGACACCTTCAATTTCATAAAGTACGCGACCAGGCTGAATCAAGGCAACCCAGTACTCGACACTACCCTTACCCTTACCCTGACGCACTTCCAAAGGTTTCTTGGTAATTGGCTTGTCGGGAAAAACACGTATCCACATTTTCCCGCCACGCTTCACGGTACGGGTAATGGTACGCCGGGCGGCCTCGATCTGACGCGAGGTCATACGACCGCGATCGACGGCCTGCAGGCCGTATTCACCGAAGCTAACCTTGTTACCCCGGTTCGCCAGGCCGCGATTACGGCCCTTCATCTGTTTACGGAATTTAGTCCGCTTTGGCAATAACATGACTTAATCCTTCTTACGCGGTGCTTTACGACGCGCGGGTTTTGGCGCAGCTTCGTCCTGAACCTCGTCACCAAAGACTTCGCCTTTGAAAATCCAAACCTTCACACCGATGATTCCATAGGTGGTCTTGGCTTCCGCAAAACCGTAATCGATGTCAGCACGCAGTGTGTGAAGTGGTACCCGACCTTCCCGATACCATTCGTTACGGGCAATTTCAGCGCCATTCAACCGGCCTGAAATATTTATCTTGATCCCGCCCGCGCCCAGACGCATCGCCGTCTGCACGGAACGCTTCATCGCCCGGCGGAACATGACACGACGCTCCAGCTGCTGGGTGATGCCCTCAGCAACCAGCTGAGCATCCAGTTCCGGCTTACGAATCTCTTCGACGCTGATATGTGCCGGGATACCCATGCGCCGGGATACCTCTTCACGCAGGGTGTTGATATCCTCGCCCTTCTTGCCGATCACGATACCCGGGCGTGCCGAGTGAATGGTTACGTGGGCATTTTTCGCAGGACGATCGATCTGAATACGGCTCACCGAGGCCTGGGAAAGACGTTTTTTCAAATAGTCTCTCACCGCCAGGTCGGTATTCAGCATATCAGCATAATCCTTGGTGTCGGCATACCATTTCGACGTCCACTGCTTGACGATGCCAAGACGAATTCCTATTGGATGTACTTTCTGACCCATAACTCTGCCTTACCTGTCCGACACAATCACGGTGAAGTGACTGGTACGCTTTAAAATACGGGCCGCACGGCCCTTGGCACGCGCCCTGATCCGTTTCATCGTCGGACCCTCATCGACCATCACCGAGGCAACCTTCAACTCGTCGATATCCGCGCCTTCATTGTTCTCTGCATTCGCAATCGCAGAATCCAGCAACTTTTTCATAAGGTCCGCGCCCTTCTTATTGCTGAAGGAGAGGACATTCAGAGCCTGCTCCACAGGCAGACCCCTGATCTGATCGGCGACCAGACGACCCTTCTGGGCCGAAATACGCGCAAAACGCAATTTAGCAGCAGCCTGCATGGTTCCTACCCCGATTATCGTTTCGATTTCTTGTCAGCCGCATGACCACGGAATGTCCGGGTCAGTGCAAACTCACCAAGCTTATGGCCAATCATGTTCTCGGTGACAAGCACTGGAATATGCTGGCGCCCGTTATATACGGCAATTGTCAGACCAATCATATCAGGCAGCACCATTGAACGGCGGGACCATGTCTTAATCGGACGTTTGCTGTTGCTCGCCACTGCTTCGTCCACTTTTTTCATCAAATGATGATCGACGAAGGGGCCTTTCTTAATTGAACGTGGCACGTTAAATTACCTCGGTTCCATTTACTTACGATTGCGCTGACGCACAATCATTGCATCAGTACGCTTATTGGTACGTGTCTTGTAACCCTTTGTAGGCACGCCCCAGGGACTGCACGGATGACGTCCGCCGGAGGTCCGGCCTTCACCACCACCATGCGGGTGATCCACCGGGTTCATGGCCACGCCGCGTACGGTTGGCCTGACTCCACGCCACCTGGTCGCACCGGCCTTACCCAGCTTGCGCAGGCTGTGCTCGGTGTTGCCCACTTCGCCAATGGTTGCGCGACATTCGCTGCGAATCTTGCGCATCTCGCCGGAGCGGAGGCGCAGAGTAGCATATTCTCCCTCGCGTGCAACCAATTGCGCGGAAGTTCCGGCAGAACGGGCAATCTGCGCGCCCTTGCCAAGCTTCATTTCAATGCAGTGTACGTTGGTGCCGACCGGAATATTCCGCAGCGGCAGGCAGTTGCCCGGCTTGATGCCGGAATCCTCGCCTGACAGGACGGGGTCACCGGCAACCAGACCCTTGGGCGCGATGATGTAGCGACGCTCACCATCCGCGTACTTGATCAGTGCGATATTCGCGGTACGGTTCGGGTCGTACTCCAGGCGTTCCACAACACCCGGTATACCGTCCTTGTCCCGCTTGAAATCAATCACACGGTAACGCTGTTTATGACCGCCACCCTGGTGCCGAACAGTGATGCGTCCGTTATTGTTGCGACCGCCATTCTTGCTCTTCTGCTCCAGCAGCGGCCCATGCGGGGCCCCTTTATGCAGCTCAGGATTTACCACCTTAACCACAAACCGGCGACCTGCTGATGTTGGTCTGGTTTTTACAATAGCCATACTCTTAATTCCGCTCTATTCGTTGCGCTAAAGGGCCGATCAGGCACCCGCACCGAAGTCGATATCACTGCCCTCGGCCAGCCTCACATAGGCTTTTCGAACACCGTTACGACGACCTTTAATCTGACCGAAACGCTTGCTTTTGCCCTTGATGTTGACAACGCGCACGTTATCAACCGTGACATCGAACATCATTTCGACAGCCCGTTTAATCTCAGGCTTCTTGGCATCCGGCACGACCTTGAAGACAAACTGGCGACTGACATCCGCAGCAATCGTACTTTTCTCGGAAATGACCGGTCCCAACAACACCTGCATCAGACGTTCTTTATTCATGACAGGCTCGCCTCCAGCTGCTTCAGTGACTCGGAGGTTATGAGCACCTTGTCGAATCCGATCAAACTGACCGGGTCGAGCTCACGCACGTCGCAGACATCAACCCCATACAGATTCCGTGCCGCCAGGTAAAGGTTCTCATCCGGCTGTACGGCCACAATCAACACTTCTTTCATGCCGAGGTCATTCAGTTTCGAGACCAGCCCCTTGGTCTTCGGCGCTTCCAAGGCGAAGTCCGAGACCACCACCATGCGCTCGGCGCGCAGCAGTTCGGACAGGATGGAGCGAATCGCGCCGCGGTACATCTTGCGATTGACCTTCTGCGAATAGTCCCGCGGACGCGCCGCGAAGGTCACGCCACCGGTACGCCAGATCGGGCTCCTGCTGGTGCCGGCACGCGCACGACCGGTACCTTTCTGACGAAAAGGCTTGATACCGCCACCGCTCACATCAGACCGGCTTTTTCCTGCCTTGGTGCCGGACCGTGCCGCCGCCATATACGCAGTGACCACCTGATGGATCAGTGCTTCATTATAATCGGCCGCAAATACCGCATCCGAAACCTGGATAGTCTCGGTGCCGCCATTGCCAGCCTGTACATTGAGGTCCATTTTTTATTACCCCTTGTTCAGCATCTTGATCGCGGGCGTGATGATCACATCACCGCCACGGGAACCTGGCACAGCCCCTCTAACCAGCAACAGGTTGCGCTCGGTATCGACTCTCACCACCTGGAGATTCTGAATGGAGCGTTTCACGTTGCCCATATGGCCTGCCATCTTTTTACCCTTGAATACACGGCCCGGCGTCTGACACTGTCCGATCGAGCCTGGCGCCCGGTGAGACAGTGAGTTGCCATGCGTGGCATCCTGCATCCGGAAACCATAACGCTTGACCGCGCCCTGGAATCCCTTACCGATGGTGATACCGCGCACGTCGACAATCTGGCCGGCCTCGAACATGTCGACCTTGATTTCACCGCCGACTTCAAAGCCATCGACCTCACCTGTAGAGAGACGGAACTCCCACATGCCGCGTCCGGCCTCGACTCCCGCTTTCGCCAGGTGTCCGGCTTCCGGCTTGGATACCCTGGAGGCCTTGCGGCTTCCGGTGGTCACCTGAACCGCGCTGTATCCATCGTTTTCGATAGTACGCAACTGGGTAACACGATTGGGCTCTACTTCAATGACCGTCACCGGTACTGAAACGCCTTCCTCGGTGAACACCCGAGTCATGCCGACTTTTCGTCCTACTATTCCTAACATCGTCATCACCTCAGTTCAGCTTGATCTGAACGTCAACACCCGCCGCCAGATCCAACTTCATCAGCGCATCTACCGTTTTGTCGGTAGGATCAACGATATCCATCAGCCGTTTGTGAGTACGGATTTCGTACTGATCACGCGCGTCTTTGTTTACGTGTGGCGAAATCAGCACCGTGAACCGCTCCTTCTTGGTAGGTAGCGGAATAGGTCCGTGGACCTGCGCCCCGGTACGCTTGGCGGTATCGACAATCTCACGTGCGGACTGATCGATCAGACGATGATCGAATGCCTTCAGTCGAATACGAATTCTCTGGTTGGCCATATTTATTACTCTATGATCTTAGCAACAACGCCGGCGCCGACGGTACGGCCACCTTCGCGGATCGCGAAACGCAGACCCTCTTCCATCGCAATCGGTGCGATCAGCTTTACCGACATCTTCACGTTGTCACCCGGCATCACCATCTCCACCCCCTCGGGCAGGTCACAGGCACCGGTCACGTCGGTGGTACGGAAGTAGAACTGCGGACGGTAGTTATTGAAGAACGGCGTGTGACGGCCTCCCTCGTCCTTGCTCAGCACATACACCTCGGCCTCGAAGTGGGTGTGCGGGGTGATGGTGCCCGGCTTCGCCAGTACCTGCCCACGCTCCACCTCTTCACGCTTGGTGCCGCGCAGCAGCACACCCACGTTGTCGCCCGCCTCGCCCTGATCCAGCAGCTTGCGGAACATCTCCACGCCGGTGCAGGTGGTCTTCATCGTGTCCTTGATACCCACGATCGACACTTCGTCGCCCACATGGACAATGCCGCGCTCGATTCGACCGGTCACCACGGTGCCACGACCGGAGATCGAGAACACGTCCTCGATCGGCATCAGGAACGGCTTGTCGGTGTCACGCTCCGGGGTCGGAATGTAGCTGTCCATCGCCTCCACCAGCTTGACGATTGACGGCGCACCGATCTCCGAGGTATCGCCTTCCAGCGCCTTCAGCGCCGAACCCACGATGATCGGGGTGTCGTCGCCCGGGAATTCGTACTGGTCCAGCAGCTCGCGAATCTCCATCTCCACCAGCTCGAGCAGCTCTTCGTCGTCCACCATGTCGGCCTTGTTCATGTACACAAGGATGTAGGGAACGCCAACCTGGCGCGACAGCAGGATGTGCTCGCGGGTCTGCGGCATCGGGCCGTCGGCCGCCGACACCACCAGGATCGCGCCGTCCATCTGCGCCGCGCCGGTGATCATGTTCTTCACATAATCCGCGTGCCCCGGGCAGTCAACGTGCGCATAGTGGCGCGCTTCCGACTCGTACTCGACGTGCGCGGTCGCGATGGTGATGCCACGCTCACGCTCTTCCGGTGCATTATCGATGTCAGCGTAGTTTTTAAATACTCCACCCCGCGCTTCCGCCATCACCTTGGTGATCGCCGCCGTCAACGTGGTCTTACCGTGGTCAACGTGACCAATGGTTCCCACGTTTACGTGGGGTTTTGTACGCTCGAATTTTTCCTTGGACACGGTTTACCCCTTCCAGATTACTGTTTCTTCACAGCCTCAGCGATATTCGCCGGGACTTCACTGTATTTAGCAAATTCCATGCTGTACGTTGCACGACCCTGCGTGGCCGAGCGAAGATCCGTCGCATATCCAAACATCTCGGACAGCGGAACCTCCGCCTTGATTTGCCGACCCGCCGGACAATCATCCACACCCTGAACTACACCACGTCGCCTGTTCAGGTCACCCATCACATCACCCATGTAATCCTCGGGCGTTATGATTTCGATTTTCATGATCGGCTCAAGGAGCACCGGCCTGGCATTGCCCGCCCCTTCTCTAAAGCACATCGACCCAGCGATCTTGAATGCCATCTCGCTGGAGTCCACATCATGGTACGACCCATCAAACAGGGTGACCTTGACATCCACCATCGGGTATCCAGCCAGAACGCCATTCTTCATCTGCTCCTGGACACCCTTGTCAACGGCGGGAATGTACTCCCTGGGCACCACACCACCCACAATGCCGTTGACGAATTCATAGCCGCTACCGGTCTCCGCGGGCTCGATCCGCAGGTATACATGGCCGTACTGACCGCGTCCGCCCGACTGCCTGACGAACTTGCCTTCCTGCTCCACGACCGAGCGAATGGTCTCGCGGTAGGCGACCTGAGGGGCACCGACGTTGGCCTCAACGCTGAACTCCCGGCGCATCCGGTCGACGATAATCTCCAGATGCAGTTCGCCCATGCCGGCGATAATGGTCTGTCCCGACTCCGGATCCGTCGTTACCCGAAACGAGGGATCTTCATGCGCCAACTTGGACAGCGCAACCGACATCTTCTCCTGGTCGGCCTTGGTTCTGGGTTCCACCGCCACGGCGATCACCGGCTCCGGAAAATCCATTCGTTCCAGGGTGATATGCGCATCGAGCGCACACAGCGTGTCGCCGGTGGTGACATCCTTGAGACCGACCGCTGCCGCGATATCGCCTGCGTGCACCTCCTTGATCTCTTCGCGCGAGTTGGAGTGCATCTGCAGTATCCGGCCGACCCGATCCTTCTTTCCCTTGACCGGATTAAAAACACTGTCGCCTGACTTGAGGACACCGGAATAGACGCGGAAGAACGTCAGATTACCGACAAAAGGATCGGTCGCTATCTTAAACGCCAGGGCAGCAAAGGGCGCGTCATCGCTGGACGGGCGCTCGGCCACGCTCTCCTCATCATCCAGCACACCCTTGATTGCCGGCACGTCAACCGGGGCCGGCATGTATTCGATAACGGCATCGAGCAGGGCCTGCACGCCTTTGTTTTTAAAGGCGGAGCCGCACATCATCGGCGTTATCTCACTGGAGAGCGTCCTGATACGCAATCCGGACTTGATCTCTGCGACGGAAAGCGCACCGGTATCCAGGTACTTTTCCATCAGCGCATCATCCGCTTCAGCGGCCGCTTCAACCAGCTTTTCGCGCCACTCGGCGGCCAGCGACTGAAGCTCGGCGGGAATTTCCTTTTCCTCGAAGGTCATGCCACGGGATGCCTCATCCCAGTAGATCGCCTTCATTTTGATCAGGTCAACCACCCCCTGAAAGGCCTCTTCCGCGCCGATGGGAAGCTGCAGGGGCACCGGATTGGCACCGAGCCGGGCGCGCACCTGCGCTACCACGCGCAGAAAGTCGGCACCCATGCGGTCCATCTTGTTCACGAAGGCGATGCGCGGGACGCCGTACTTGTCAGCCTGCCGCCACACCGTCTCGGACTGCGGTTCAACGCCGCCCACCGCGCAGAACACCGCGCAGGCGCCATCCAGGACACGCAACGAGCGCTCGACCTCGATGGTGAAATCGACGTGCCCCGGAGTATCGATGATATTGATACGATGCTCCGGAAATTGCTGATCCATCCCTTTCCAGAAACAGGTTGTTGCAGCGGAAGTAATGGTGATACCACGCTCCTGCTCCTGCTCCATCCAATCCATAGTCGCCGCACCATCGTGCACTTCACCGATCTTGTGAGAGACCCCGGTGTAGTACAGAATGCGCTCGGTGGTGGTGGTCTTACCCGCATCAATATGCGCCATAATCCCAACATTCCGATACCTATCAATAGGTGTGCTTCGCGCCACGACTCAATCCGATCAACAATGTAAAAGAGCAAAAAAAGGTAAAACGGGTTTAAACGCGTTTCTTACCAGCGGTAATGCGAAAACGCCTTGTTGGCTTCGGCCATGCGATGCGTATCCTCACGCTTCTTGACCGCGGAGCCGCGCTGCTCGGAGGCATCCGCCAGCTCGCCCGCCAGGCGGTGCGCCATCGACTTCTCGCTGCGCTTGCGCGAGGCATCGATCAACCAGCGCATGGCCAGCGTATTGCGACGACTCGCCCGCACCTCAATCGGCACCTGGTAGGTCGCGCCACCCACACGGCGGGACTTGACCTCTACCATCGGACGCACGTTCTCGAGCGCTTTCTCAAGAACATCCATCGGCTCGCCGCTGGTGCGCTCACTCACGCGATCCAGGGCGTCATAGATGATTTTTTCGGCCACCGATTTCTTACCATCAACCATGATCATGTTGATGAACTTCGCGAGCAACTGACTTCCGAACTTGGGATCAGGCAGGATTTCGCGTTTTGCTGCAACTCGTCTTCTTGGCATGACTTATTAACTCAGTCCTGTTAGTGAACCCAATCAGCTCTTAGGCCGCTTGGCACCATATTTCGAACGCCCCTGGCGACGCTTGTCCACACCGGAGGTGTCCAGGCTACCGCGCACAACGTGATAGCGCACGCCGGGCAAGTCCTTTACACGACCACCGCGAATCAGCACCACCGAGTGCTCCTGAAGGTTGTGCCCCTCACCACCGATATAGGTACTCACCTCGAAACCGTTGGTCAGACGCACACGCGCAACCTTACGCAATGCGGAGTTCGGTTTCTTCGGGGTGGTCGTATAGACACGTGTACAGACGCCACGCTTCTGCGGGCACGCCTCCAGCGCAGGCACATTACTTTTTTCTACTTTGCGCATGCGTGGCTTGCGCACCAACTGATTGATTGTAGCCATTAAATCCCGTCTCCAGAGAAGTGTCTTAGGCACCCTCTATCGCACCAGAAAAGCGCGCGGTCGGCACCCATCCGGTCATCTGACCGGAGCGCGTCAACCACAGGCTTAAACCTTGTCCCCGAGGCGGATAGCGCCTGGGAATTATCCTGAACCCCGGGCCAGAAGAGTACTTCAGCCCAAGTGAAGAGCGCGCATTCTACGCGCCTGGCAAGGAGGTGTCAACACTACCATGGCCACCCTGATTGTTGGACAAGGTGGCCGCCCAAGTTCTTTAGAATATAAATAACAGAGGGGCGACACGACGCCCCTCTGGGTTCGGCGATTACTCGCTATCCGCGGTATTCAGCGCCTGCTTGATAGCCTCGGCGACTTCATCCGCATCCATCTCCACCTTGGCCTCCACCGACTCGGCACCCAACTCCTCACCTCTGCGCTTGTGGCGATCGTTGTGATAGGAGAGACCGGTACCCGCCGGAATCAACCGGCCGACGATGACATTCTCCTTCAGACCCACGAGCGAGTCGCTGGAACCGCGTACCGCCGCTTCCGTGAGTACGCGCGTGGTCTCCTGGAACGAGGCCGCCGAAATAAACGACTCGGTGGCCAGCGAAGCCTTGGTGATACCCAGCAATATCGGGGTCCAGAGCGCCGGGTACTTTCCCTCCGCCTCGACCTGCTCGTTGTCTTCCAGCACCCGGGCCTTTTCGGCCTGCTCACCACGCAGGAAGCGCGTGTCACCCGCCGCGGTGATCTCCACCTTGCGCAGCATCTGGCGGATGATCACCTCGATATGCTTATCGTTGATCTTCACGCCCTGCAGCCGATACACATCCTGAATCTCCTTCACCAGGTAGTCCGCCAGCGCGGTAACCCCTTTCAGGCGCAGGATATCGTGCGGGTTGAATTCACCATCGGACACCACCTCGCCCTTGGCCACATGCTCACCCTCGAACACATTCACATGCCGCCACTTGGGGATTAGATCCTCGTGCTGCTCGCCATCCGCATCGGTAATGATGAGCCGCTGCTTGCCCTTGGTGTCCTTACCGAAGCCGACGGTACCGGTCGCCTCCGCCAGGATCGCCTGATCCTTCGGCTTGCGTGCCTCGAACAGGTCGGCCACCCGCGGCAGACCACCGGTGATATCACGCGTCTTGGACGACTCCTGCGGGATACGCGCCAGGGTGTCACCGATCTGCACCCGACCACCATCGGTCACGATGACCACCGCCCCGGAAGGAAGGTAGTAGTGGGCGGGGATGTCGGTTCCGGCAATATTCAGATCCTTGCCCTCGTCATCCACCAGCTTGACCATCGGCCGCATGTCCTTGCCGGCGGTGGGACGCTGTTTGGGATCGATAATCGCCAGCGAGGAGAGGCCGGTGACATCGTCAACCTGCTTCTGCACACTGACGCCGTCGGCGAATTCGACGAACTGCACCGTACCGGCCACCTCGGTGATCACCGGATGGGTATGGGGATCCCAGTTCGCCACCATCTGACCACCGGTAACCTGTTCGCCGTCCGCGGCGCGGATATTGGCACCATACGGCACCTTGTAGCGCTCACGCTCGCGACCCACCTCGTCGACCACGGTCAGCTCACCGGAACGGGAGACCGCCACCAGGGTGCCGCTGTGATGCTGCACCGTCTTGATGTTGTGCAGCCGCACGGTACCGGCGGTCTTCACCTCGATACTGTTGACCGCCGCCGCACGCGACGCGGCACCACCGATATGGAAGGTACGCATGGTCAGCTGGGTACCCGGCTCACCGATGGACTGCGCCGCAATCACACCGACCGCCTCGCCCATATTGACCTTGTGGCCACGCGCCAGGTCGCGCCCATAGCACATGGCGCAGACACCGACCTTGGATTGACAGGTGATGGCGGAGCGCACCCGCACATGATCCACACCCAGCTTCTCAAGCCGCTCCACCGAGGCCTCGGTAAGCAAGGTCCCGCGATCGAACACCATTTCATCACTGCCGGGCGTAAACACAGGTTCGGCCAGAACCCGACCGAGAATCCGCTCACGCAGCGGCTCGACCACATCGCCACCCTCGATGATGGGATGCATGTCCAGCCCATCTTCGGTACCGCAGTCCGGCTCAAGGACCACCATATCCTGGGCCACATCGACCAGGCGGCGTGTCAGGTATCCGGAGTTGGCCGTTTTCAGCGCGGTATCGGCAAGACCCTTACGGGCACCGTGGGTGGAGATGAAGTACTGCAGTACGTCCAGGCCCTCACGGAAGTTGGCGGTAATCGGCGTCTCGATGATCGAGCCGTCCGGCTTGGCCATCAGACCACGCATACCGGCCAGCTGCCGGATCTGCGCCGCCGAACCACGCGCCCCCGAGTCGGCCATCATGTAGATCGAGTTGAAGGAGTCCTGCTGGACCTCCTTGCCCTCGCGATCCACCACCGTCTCTTTGCCCAGGTGTGACATCATCGCCTTGGCTACCTGGTCATTGGTATGCGACCAGATATCCACCACCTTGTTGTAGCGCTCGCCGTTGGTCACCAGACCGGAGGCATACTGATTCTGGATCTCCTTCACCTCGCGCTCTGCGGCCGCCAGGATCGGCCCCTTCTCCTTGGGTATGGTCATATCGTTCATACCAATGGAGACGCCGGCACGGGTGGCGAAACGGAAGCCCATGTACATCACCTGATCGGCGAAGATCACGGTCTCCTTGAGGCCGACCCGGCGATAGCAGGCGTCCACCAGATTGGAGATGGCGCGCTTGCCCATGGCGTTGTTGATCAGTTCGAACGGCAGCCCCTTGGGCAGAATCTCCGACAGCAGCGCCCGACCGATGGTGGTATCAACCAGGCGGCGGACCGTCTGCTCCTGGCCGTTCTCGTCCGTCACTTTTTCGCTCAGGCGTACCTTGACCTTGGCCTGCAGGTCCACCATGCGCGATTCATAGGCGCGGTGCACCTCGGCCAGATCGGAGAACACCATGCCCTCGCCCTTGGCGTTGATGCGCTCACGGGTCATGAAGTAGAGACCCAGCACCACGTCCTGGGACGGCACGATGATCGGCTCGC
Source organism: Sedimenticola hydrogenitrophicus (assembly GCF_029017505.1). GTDB lineage: Bacteria > Pseudomonadota > Gammaproteobacteria > Chromatiales > Chromatiaceae > Sedimenticola > Sedimenticola hydrogenitrophicus_A. The sequence continues at coordinate 106,132 of NZ_JAQGEI010000011.1, read as the reverse complement.
CGTTGGCCGGTGAGAGGATATTGTTGGTCGACATCATCAGGCTGCGCGCTTCCAGCTGCGCCTCGATGGAGAGCGGTACGTGCACGGCCATCTGGTCGCCGTCGAAGTCGGCGTTGAAGGCGGTACAGACCAGCGGATGCAGCTGGATCGCCTTGCCTTCCACCAGCACCGGCTCAAACGCCTGGATACCCAGTCGATGCAGGGTCGGCGCACGGTTCAGCATCACCGGGTGCTCGCGGATCACCTCTTCGAGGATATCCCACACCTCGCCGGTGCCGCGCTCAACCAGTTTCTTGGCCGCCTTGATGGTGGTGGCCAGGCCGCGCAGTTGCAGTTTGGAGAAGATGAACGGCTTGAACAGCTCCAGCGCCATCTTCTTCGGCAGACCGCACTGGTGCAGTTTCAGGGTCGGTCCCACCACGATCACCGAACGACCGGAATAGTCGACCCGCTTGCCCAGCAGATTCTGCCGGAAGCGCCCCTGTTTGCCCTTGATCATATCCGCCAGGGATTTCAGCTGACGCTTGTTGGTCCCGGTAATGGCACGCCCGCGCCGGCCGTTGTCCAGCAGCGCATCGACCGACTCCTGCAGCATGCGCTTCTCGTTGCGCACGATAATGTCCGGCGCATTCAGATCCAGCAGCCGTTTCAGCCGGTTGTTGCGGTTGATGACCCGGCGATACAGGTCATTCAGGTCGGAGGTGGCGAAACGGCCGCCATCCAGCGGTACCAGTGGCCGCAGCTCCGGCGGCAGTACCGGCAGCACGGTCATCACCATCCACTCGGGACGGTTGCCGGAGCCATGCAGCGACTCGATCAGTTTGAGACGCTTGCTCAGCTTTTTCAGCTTGGTTTCCGAGTTGGTCCCCTGGATCTCCTCGCGCAGGGTCTCGATCTCCTTGGGCAGGTTCAGCGAGGTGAGCAGTTCATAGACCGCCTCGGCGCCCATGCGGGCGTCGAACTCGTCACCGTTCTCCTCGATGGCTTCCAGGTACTGGTCGTCGTTCAGCAACTGACCGCGCTCCAGCGGCGTCATGCCCGGATCGACCACCACGAAGGACTCGAAATAGAGCACCCGCTCGATATCCCGCAGGGTCATATCCAGCAGCAGGCCGATCCGCGAGGGCAGCGATTTCAGGAACCAGATATGCGCTACCGGACTGGCCAGCTCAATGTGGCCCATGCGTTCACGCCGCACCTTGGCCAGGGTCACTTCCACGCCGCACTTCTCACACACCACGCCGCGATGCTTGAGGCGCTTGTACTTGCCGCACAGGCACTCGTAGTCGCTGGTCGGGCCAAAGATCTTGGCGCAGAACAACCCTTCGCGCTCGGGTTTGAAGGTCCGGTAGTTGATGGTCTCAGGCTTTTTAACTTCGCCGTAGGACCATGATCGGATCATGTCGGGTGAAGCCAGACCGATTTTGATGGCGTCAAAATCCTCAGTCTGCCCTTGCTGCTTCAGAATTTTTAATAGATCTTTCAAGATCGTATCTCCTGCTGTCGGGTTCCGGTATTCGTCTCGGTATGCGCTACGTTACAACGCGTGCCGGACCCTATTCCCGCTCCAATTCAATATTGATGCCCAGTGAGCGTATCTCTTTCACCAGCACGTTGAAGGACTCCGGCATGCCGGCCTCCATCTGGTGGTTACCGTCCACGATGTTCTTGTACATTCGCGTACGGCCGGTCACATCATCGGACTTCACGGTAAGCATCTCCTGCAGAGTGTAGGCGGCGCCATAGGCTTCCAGCGCCCATACCTCCATCTCACCGAAGCGCTGCCCGCCGAACTGCGCCTTACCACCCAGCGGCTGCTGGGTGACCAGACTGTAGGGACCGGTTGAACGGGCATGCATCTTGTCATCCACCAGGTGGTTCAGCTTCAGCACATACATGTAGCCGACCGTCACCTGGCGATCGAACGCCTCACCGGTCCTGCCGTCAAACAGCGTCGTCTGCCCGCTCTCCGGCAGATCGGCCAGCTTCAGCAGCGCCCGGATCTCCTCCTCGGTGGCACCATCGAACACCGGCGTCGCCATCGGCACGCCACGCTTGAGGTTACTGGCCAACTCGACAATCTCGTCATCGCTGAAGCTGTCCAGATCCTCCGGCTTGCCGCTGGCGTTGTAGACCTTATCGAGATACTTGCGCAGCTCGGCGATCTTGGCCTTCGCCTCCAGCATCTTGCCGATCTTCTCACCGACGCCCTTGGCAGCCCAACCCAGATGGGTCTCCAGGATCTGTCCGACGTTCATACGCGACGGCACGCCGAGCGGATTCAGCACGATATCCACCGGCTGGCCGTTCTCGTCGAACGGCATATCCTCGACCGGCTGGATCATCGAGATGACACCCTTGTTACCGTGTCGGCCGGCCATCTTGTCACCCGGCTGGATGCGCCGCTTCACCGCCACATAGACCTTCACCATCTTCAACACACCCGGTGCCAGGTCGTCACTGGTGGTCAGCTTGCGCTTCTTCTCCTCGAACTTCTCGCGGAACTCCTCGCGCTGCTGCTTCACCTGCTCGGCAATGGCCTCCAACTGGGCCGCCGCCTCTTCATTGTGCAGACGGATCTCCAGCCAGCGGTCCTGATCCAGTTCGGCCAGATAGCCCTTGGTGATCTTGGCGCCGGCCTTCAGCTGATTGGGCCCGCCGTCGGCCACCTTGCCCAGCAGCATCTTCTCGACACGCTGGAAGGTATCCTCTTCCATGATCCGCAGCTGGTCGTCCAGGTCCTTCTTGACCCGTTCCAGTTCGGCATTCTCAATCTGCAGGGCGCGGGCGTCCTTCTCGACCCCGTCACGGGTGAACACCTGCACATCGATGACCGTACCGACCCGGCCGGAGGAGACGCGCAGCGAGGTGTCCTTCACATCCGCCGCCTTCTCGCCAAAGATGGCGCGCAGCAGCTTCTCTTCCGGGGTCAGCTGGGTCTCGCCCTTGGGGGTCACCTTGCCCACCAGGATGTCGCCCTCCTTCACCTCGGCTCCCACGTAGACGATGCCGGACTCGTCCAGCTTGGCCAGCGCGGCCTCACCGACATTGGGGATATCGCCGGTAATCTCCTCGGAACCCAGCTTGGTGTCCCGGGCCATGCAGGTCAGCTCTTCGATGTGGATCGTGGTGAAGCGATCCTCCTGAACCACCCGCTCGGAGACCAGAATGGAGTCCTCGAAGTTGTAGCCATTCCAGGGCATGAAGGCGACGCGCATATTCTGCCCCAGCGCCAGCTCACCCAGATCCGTGGAGGGACCATCGGCCATCACATCGCCCCGGGTGATGATGTCGCCGGGCTTGACCAGGGGACGCTGGTTGATACAGGTATTCTGGTTGGAGCGGGTGTATTTGGTGAGGTTGTAGATATCCACGCCCGCCTCACCGGCGACCGTCTCTTCGTCATTGACCCGCACCACGATACGCGCGGCATCGACCGCATCCACCAAGCCGCCACGCTTCGCCACCACCGTCACACCGGAGTCGACCGCCACGGCGCGCTCCATGCCGGTGCCTACCAGCGGCTTTTCGGCACGCAGGGTCGGCACCGCCTGACGCTGCATGTTGGAACCCATCAGCGCGCGGTTGGCATCATCATGCTCCAGGAACGGAATCATCGACGCCGCCACCGAGACGATCTGCTTGGGCGAGACATCCATATACTGGATCTTTTCCGGACCAGTGAGCATGGTCTCGTTCTGAAACCGGCAGGGAATCAGCTCCTCGAACAGATACCCCTTGTCATCCACCGCGGCACTCGCCTGGGCGATGACGTAGCGTCCCTCTTCAATCGCCGAGAGGTAGTCGATCTCATCGGTTACCAGGCCATCCTTTACCACCCGGTAAGGGGTTTCGAGGAAACCGTAATCGTTGGTACGGGCATACACCGCCAGCGAGTTGATCAGTCCGATATTCGGGCCCTCAGGGGTCTCGATGGGACAGACGCGGCCGTAGTGGGTCGGATGCACGTCGCGCACCTCGAAGCCGGCACGCTCACGCGCCAGACCACCCGGGCCAAGCGCGGAAACACGCCGCTTGTGCGTCACTTCCGAGAGCGGGTTGTTCTGGTCCATGAACTGGGACAGCTGGCTGGAGCCAAAGAACTCCTTGATCGCCGCGGAGACGGGCTTGGCGTTGATCATCTCCTGCGGCATCAGCCCTTCGGATTCCGCCAGGGTCAGACGCTCGCGCACGGCCCGCTCGACCCGCACCAGGCCGACGCGGAACTGGTTCTCCGCCATCTCGCCTACCGAACGGATGCGCCGATTGCCCAGGTGATCGATATCATCGACGATGCCGTGGCCGTTACGGATATTGATCAGCTCTCTGAGCACATCAACAATATCCTCATTGGAGAGCACCCCTTCACCGGTCACCTCGTCGCGGCCCAGACGCTTGTTGAACTTCATCCGCCCGACTGCGGACAGGTCGTACCGATCGGCACTGAAGAACAGGCTGTTGAACAGCTTCTCGGCCGCCTCCTTGGTGGGTGGCTCACCGGGGCGCATCATGCGATAGATCTCCACCTGTGCCTCCAGGGCATTGGCAGTGCTATCGATGCGCAGCGTGGTGGACAGGTAGGGACCCTGATCAAGATCATTGGTGAACAGGGTTTCAATCTTCTTGATGCCGTTCTCTATCAGGCTCTCGAGCAGCTCGGCAGTCAGCTCGTCATTGGCCGAAGCGAGCAGCTCACCGGTATCCTGATCGATCACGTCATGGGCAATGGTCTTGCCGTAGAGGAAGTCAAACGGTACGTCGAGGGACTTGACCTCGGCCTTTTCCAGTTCACGGATATGCCGCGCGGTGACCCGGCGGCCCGCCTCAACGATGACACTCTTGCCGACCTTGATATCGAAAGTGGCGGTCTCGCCGCGCAGGCGTTCCGGGACCAGGGTCAGTTTCGCCGACTTCTTGCTGAGCGCGACCTTGTCGGTCTCGAAGAACATGGCCAGCATCTGCTCGGTATTGAAGTCAAGCGCCCGCAGCAACACGGTCGCGGGCAGTTTGCGGCGCCGGTCGATACGCACAAAGACGTTGTCCTTGGGGTCGAATTCGAAGTCCAGCCAGGAACCGCGGTAGGGGATCACCCGGGCGGAAAACAGCAGCTTGCCGGAACTGTGGGTCTTGCCCTTGTCATGATCGAAAAACACGCCCGGCGAGCGGTGCAGTTGGGAGACAATTACCCGCTCGGTGCCGTTGATCACGAACGTGCCGTTATCGGTCATCAGGGGCATCTCGCCCATGTAGACCTCCTGCTCCCGGATATCCTTGACCACCTTGGACTTGGCCGGGGCATCCTTATCGTAGATCACCAGGCGCACCAGCACGCGCAACGGCGCAGCATAGGTGGCACCCCGCAACTGGCACTCCCGTACATCGAAGACCGGGGTACCCAGACGATAGCTGACATACTCCAGAACCGCGTTTCCGGAATAACTCTCAATGGGGAAAACCGATTTAAAGGCGGCATGCAGTCCCACATCCGCGCGGTCTGCTACTGCGACACCCTCCTGGAGAAACTTGCGATATGAATCGATCTGTGTCGCCAAAAGAAAAGGTACTTCCAGGATACTCGGACGCTTGCCGAAATCCTTACGAATACGCTTTTTCTCTGTGAAAGAATAGGCCATGTTGCCGTCCCTCGATTTCTTGAGATCCCGTGGATCTTCGAAAAGATACTCTTAATATTTTGCTTCCAGCTCATTCCCTGCCGGAACACTTCCCTGTAGCTGTGTTCCTACCCAACGCCCGCATCAGGTATATGCCAACGAACCATTCATTCTCTAACCCTGTAACATCCTGAACAGAAACAGTGCCGCCTGACTGTCTCTAAAACCTGCTTTCCAAAAGCATCCGCGGCAGCGCTTGGAAAGTAAGTCTAGAAGCGGGAAAAGGCCGGTGACGAAAACGCCACCAGCCCCAACCTCACGAGCGTGTGCAACTGTATGAAATCAAGAATTATTTGATCTCAACTGCAGCACCCGCCTCTTCCAGCTCTTTCTTCACGCTCTCAGCCTCGTCCTTGGAAACACCTTCCTTGACCGTGGTGGGAACGCCTTCCACAGCATCCTTCGCTTCCTTCAGACCGAGGCCGGTCAGACCACGCACGGCCTTGATGACGGAAACCTTGTTGGCGCCGAACGATGTCATGACAACGTCGAACTCGGTCTGCTCTTCAGCAGCGGCGGCTTCGCCACCAGCGGCAGCCGGAGCGGCAGCAACGGCAGCCGCGGCGGAAACACCAAACTTCTCTTCCATGGCGGAGATCAGTTCGACAACCTCCATAACGGTCATACCGGCGATAGTCTCCAGGATATCTTCTTTAGAAACGGCCATTGTAAAACTCCTGATAATGGGTTAACACTTACAACGTGTGTAGATTAAGGGATAAAAGCTATTAAGCAGCCTCTTTCGCATCACGGATCGCAGCCACGGTGCGGACCAACTTACCCGGTACCTCATTAATGGTACGCGCAAGTTTTTCCACCGGAGCCTTCATGACAGCCATAAGCATACTGACAGCCTGCTCGTAAGTAGGCATCTTGGAAAGCGCCTCAAGATCGGAAACGGCAAGCAGCTTGCCCCCGATTGAAACCACTTTCACAACCAGCTTGCTGTGATCTTTGGCAAAGTCTTTGATCACGCGCGCAGCAGCACCTGGATCTTCCTGTGAAAAAGCGATGACAAGCGGACCCGTCAACCCCTCTTTCATACATTCAAAATCCGTATTCTCGACCGCACGACGAGCCAGCGAGTTCTTGACTACACGGACGTAGACCCCTGCTTCACGCGCCTTGGCACGCAACTCAGTCATCTCACCCACGGTCAGACCCCGATACTCGGCGGCTATCGCGGAATAGGCAGTACTTGCTACTTCAGCGACTTCGGCGACGACAGCTTTCTTTTGCTCAAGATTGAGTGGCACTCGTCACCTCCTAACAAAATGACAACGTCATTTTACCTATCAGACCCTCACCCTTGCGGGTTTGGGCACTCCACTACAACGTGCACCATCATCAGAATTCAGAAAACCGAATCAGGAGCACCGTCTGCGCAGGCAATGATTAAGCCCATCAGGCGCCTGCGGTCTTTGACGGCATCCGGCCTGCTGGCCGGTGCCCCAAAGTTCCTTGGCGGCAGGAGGTACACCCCCTGCCCGCAACAATCAGATATCCAGCGAAGAGAGGTCCACCTGCAGCCCCGGACCCATGGTCGAGGAGACAGTCACCTTCTTCATGTACACACCCTTGGCGGCACTGGGCTTGATCTTTTTCAGATCGGCCAGCAGCGCCTCAAGATTCTGCTTCACCGCGGCCGGCTCAAAGCTGACCTTGCCGATGGTGCAGTGAATGATGCCGCCCTTGTCGGTGCGATAGCGCACCTGACCAGCCTTGGCGTTCTGCACCGCTTCGACCACGTTCGGGGTCACGGTTCCCACCTTGGGATTCGGCATCAGGCCACGCGGACCGAGAATCTGTCCCAGCTGACCGACCACGCGCATGGCATCGGGGGTGGCGATAACCACATCGAAATCCATCTTGCCGGCCTTGACATCGGCCGCGAGATCATCGAAACCGACCACGTCGGCACCCGCCTCTTTGGCGGCTTCGGCGTTCGCGCCCTGGGCGAATACGGCCACTCGTACCACCTTGCCGGTGCCGTTCGGCAGCACGGTGGAGCCACGCACGTTCTGATCCGATTTGCGCGGATCCACGCCCAGATTGACGGAGACATCAACCGCCTCGCCGAACTTCACGGTGGAGATCTCCTTCAGCAGTGCGACCGCGTCCAGAATCCCATACTGCTTGCCTGCCTCGACCTTCTCTTGGATGGCGCGGGCGCGCTTGCTCAACTTGGCCATGGCTTATACCCCCTCTACATCAAGGCCCATGGAACGGGCGGTACCGGCGATAGTCCGAACAGCCGCATCCATATCGGCAGCGGTAATATCGGGCATCTTCACGCCGGCGATCTCTTCCAACTGCTCGCGGGTCACCTTGCCCACCTTGACGGTGTTGGGTGTACCCGAGCCCTTGGCGACGCCGGCGGCCTTCTGCAGCAGTACCGCTGCCGGAGGGGTCTTGGTGATGAAGGTGAAGCTACGGTCGGCGTAGACGGTAATCACCACGGGAATCGGCAACCCCTTCTCAAGACTCTCGGTCTTGGCGTTGAAGGCCTTGCAGAACTCCATGATATTCACACCGTGCTGACCCAGCGCTGGACCGACCGGTGGACTGGGATTGGCCGAACCGGCCTTAACCTGCAGCTTGATATAAGCTTGAATTTTCTTTGCCATTTCTTACTCCTGGTCGGGTGCAAACGCCTTTCGGCTCCCCGGATACATAGGTGAGCGGGTACGCCGGCCCCGCACGAGGCCGGCAGACAGGGACCCGCTCAGCTTTTCTCCACTTGGCCGAACTCGAGGTCGACCGGGGTGGAGCGCCCAAAAATCAGCACGGAGACCTTGAGGCGACTCTTGTCATAGTCAACATCCTCAACCACGCCGTTAAAGTCGTTAAAGGGCCCATCAACAACGCGCACCACCTCACCCGGCTCGAACAGCACCTTGGGACGCGGCTTCTCCACACCCTCCTGAACCCGCTGCAGAATGGCATCGGCCTCACGCTCGGTGATCGGCGCGGGTCGATCGGCGGTACCGCCGATAAAGCCCATCACCTTGGGGGCATCCTTGACCAGGTGCCAGGTCTCGTCGGTCATCTCCATCTGCACCAGCACATAGCCCGGGAAAAACTTGCGCTCACTGCGCCGCTGCTGCCCGCTGCGCATCTCGACCACCTCTTCGGTGGGAACGAGTATCTGACCGAAATTCGACTCCATGCCGAAACGCTTGATACGCTCCTCAAGGGAGCGCTTAACCTGCGCCTCAAAACCGGAGTAGGCGTGAACCACATACCACCGCAATGCCATAGTATTCTCCTATCCGGTTACAGCCTGAACGATCGCCATCAATACCATATCGAACACCCAGAGCACGATACCGATCAATAACACCATGGCAAACACGATTAGCGTAGTCTGGATGGTCTCCTGCCGGCTCGGCCAGACAACCTTCCTTACCTCGGTTCGCGATGCCCTGGCAAAATCCCAGACACGACGACCCGCGACCGACTGCAGTGCGATAAACACCGCCACGCCAGTCACCGCCAACAGACCAATAACCCTTACCAGGGCAGAGTATTCATCTAGAAAATAGAACAGCGCTATGCCACCCACCAGCAGAATCACTGCCAGTAACAGCTTTACTGTATCCATCCCTGAACTTTCGACTTCAGCCTTTGCGTTCATTCCTGCCACTGAGCACCTCTTTGCAAAGGCGCCTTATATAATGGCAGGCCAGGAGGGACTCGAACCCCCAACCTGCGGTTTTGGAGACCGCTGCTCTACCAATTGAGCTACTGGCCTGTAAAAAAATTGTTAGTTGCCAGACGAAGAGGCGGCAGGACCTTGCGATCCGCCGCTTCTCCAGAGCCAGCTACAGATAACTAACAATGATCACTCTATGATCTTGGCAACAACGCCGGCGCCGACGGTACGGCCACCTTCGCGGATCGCGAAACGCAGACCCTCTTCCATCGCAATCGGTGCGATCAGCTTTACCGACATCTTCACGTTGTCACCCGGCATCACCATCTCCACCCCCTCGGGCAGGTCACAGGCACCGGTCACGTCGGTGGTACGGAAGTAGAACTGCGGACGGTAGTTATTGAAGAACGGCGTGTGACGGCCTCCCTCGTCCTTGCTCAGCACGTACACCTCGGCCTCGAAGTGGGTGTGCGGGGTGATGGTGCCCGGCTTCGCCAGTACCTGCCCACGCTCCACCTCTTCACGCTTGGTGCCGCGCAGCAGCACACCCACGTTGTCGCCCGCCTCGCCCTGATCCAGCAGCTTGCGGAACATCTCCACGCCGGTGCAGGTGGTCTTCATCGTGTCCTTGATACCCACGATCGACACTTCGTCGCCCACATGGACAATGCCGCGCTCGATTCGACCGGTCACCACGGTGCCGCGACCGGAGATCGAGAACACGTCCTCGATCGGCATCAGGAACGGCTTGTCGGTGTCACGCTCCGGGGTCGGAATGTAGCTGTCCATCGCCTCCACCAGCTTGACGATTGACGGCGCACCAATGTCCGAGGTATCGCCTTCCAGCGCCTTCAGCGCCGAACCCACGATGATCGGTGTGTCGTCGCCCGGGAATTCGTACTGGTCCAGCAGCTCGCGAATCTCCATCTCCACCAGCTCGAGCAGCTCTTCGTCGTCCACCATGTCGGCCTTGTTCATGTACACAAGGATGTAGGGAACGCCAACCTGGCGCGACAGCAGGATGTGCTCGCGGGTCTGCGGCATCGGGCCGTCGGCCGCGGAGACCACCAGGATCGCGCCGTCCATCTGCGCCGCGCCGGTGATCATGTTCTTCACATAATCCGCGTGCCCCGGGCAGTCAACGTGCGCATAGTGGCGCGCTTCCGACTCGTACTCGACGTGCGCGGTCGCGATGGTGATGCCACGCTCACGCTCTTCCGGTGCATTATCGATATCAGCGTAGTTTTTAAATACTCCACCCCGCGCTTCCGCCATCACCTTGGTGATCGCCGCCGTCAACGTGGTCTTACCGTGGTCAACGTGACCAATGGTTCCCACGTTTACGTGGGGTTTTGTACGCTCGAATTTTTCCTTGGACATCGACTCAATCTCCGAAAGGTTCGCTCTAAAACTTATGACAAATAAACCCGCGCACGGTGCGTGCCCGGGACTAGATTAATGGAGCCCATGAGCAGATTCGAACTGCTGACCTCACCCTTACCAAGGGTGTGCTCTACCAACTGAGCTACATGGGCCTTGCACTACGTACCATCATAATAAGCCCTGCCGAAGGACTTGATATGGAGCGGGTGATGGGAATCGAACCCACGTATTCAGCTTGGAAGGCTGAAGTTCTACCATTGAACTACACCCGCGCTGCCAAGCGACGGATCGCTTACCACAACCGCTTCAAATTCGGTGGTGGGGGGGGATTACTCCGGCCTGCGGCCTTCGCCCTCCGGGCCGTTGCGCTACGCGCAACGTTCGGGTCGCTGCGCGCCCCGTCGAACCTCTTATCGGTTCGCCTCCTCCCCCACAACCAACGCAGGAGAGCCTTCCACCTACCGTACCGCGCCACATCGCACAGTACAATTTAAGTTGGTGGAGGGGGGAGGATTCGAACCTCCGAAGGCGGAGCCGTCAGATTTACAGTCTGATCCCTTTGGCCACTCGGGAACCCCTCCACGAAGCCCGGCATTCTGCTTGATCACAGGGGTGGTGTCAATATCTTTTCCAAGAATTTAGCGAACCATTCGACCCCGCCAATCCGCCTCCCCCGACGCATAAAACCGCACCCTCGTCCGCCTCTTCCCGTGCTATTCTACCGGCCCTAGGGAAAACCTCCATACAATCCAATCAATTCACCTATAACATCCGTTAATAGACATAAGTTACTAATATTCTAATATTTTTTCTAGTTGACATTCATCAAATCGATGCGCATTATGGCGACGCAGATAACAAGAAGAATAGCAATACCAAGACAACCAAAAACAGTAGCGACCCTTATGCCGCAGCCACCCAGGTAGCGCCAGGCATAGTAGCGGAGGAATTAACAAATGCATTTCAAGAAACAGCTGCTCGTAACAGCGATCTCTTCCCTTTTCGTCTCCAGTGCCTGGGCCACCGATGGTTACTTCTCCCACGGCGTCGGGCAGAAAGCCAAAGGCATGGGCGGCGTCGGCGTCGCCTATTCCCAGGATGCGCTGGCCGGCGGCGTCAACCCGGCCGGCATGGTCCATCAGGGCAACCGCGTGGATATCGGCATCGAGTGGTTCCGGCCGATCCGCAGCTCGGATGTGTCCGGAAGTGGCGCGGGCGTTGACGGCCACTACGACGGCAGCGACACCAAGAACTTCCTGATCCCCGAATTCGGTTACAACCGGATGCTGAATGAGAACAGCTCCTTCGGCGTCTCGGTATTCGGCAACGGCGGCATGAACACCGACTACAAGAACGGCTTTGCCCTCTTCAACGGCGCGGCCTTCCCCTCCCGCACCGGTGTCGACCTGGCCCAGCTGTTCATCGTCCCCACCTACGCGTTCAAGCTGAACGAGAACCACTCGTTGGGCATCGGCCTGAATCTGGCGGCGCAGGCCTTCGAGGCACAGGGCCTGCAGAATTTTGCCCAGGTGGGTCCGGGCCAGTTCTCATCTGATCCGGGCAATGTCACCAACAACGGCCATGACTTCTCCTACGGCGCCGGGCTGCGTATCGGCTGGCAGGGCAAGGTCGCGGACAGCGTGACCCTGGGCGCCACCTACCAGACCCGCACCTACATGACCGAGTTCGACGACTATGCCGGCCTGTTCGCGGAGCAGGGCGACTTCGACATCCCCGAGAACTTCGCCATCGGTATCGCCGTCCAGGCCACGCCGAAACTGGTCATCGCCGCCGACGTGGTGCGCATCAACTACAGCGAGGTGAACGCGATAGGTAACGGCGGCCCCTCCACCAACCCAGGTTTCGGCACAGCCGCTGGCCTGCTCGGTGCCGACGGCGGCCTGGGTTTCGGCTGGGAGGACCAGACCGTCTACAAGCTGGGCGTTGCCTACCAGTACAGCAAGCAGCTCACCTTGCGCGCCGGTTACAACCACGCCGATCAGCCCATCCCCGCGGCGGAGACCCTGTTCAACATGCTCGCCCCCGCCACGGTCGAGGACCATCTGACCCTGGGCGCCACCTGGACCCTGGACAACGGCTCGGAACTCACCTTCAGCTATATGCACGCCTTCGAGAAGAAGGTGAAGGGCTCCGGCTCCATACCCGCCGCATTTGGTGGCGGCGAGGCGGACCTGAAGATGTACCAGGACTCCATCGGCGTCGCCTACAATTGGAAGATGTAATCTGATCCGGAGGATGCACGGACAGGCCGTCTGTCCGCGCATTCATCCCTAAAAAACCCCGTACGGATAATCCGTGCGGGGTTTTTTCTTGGCGGTAGCTGTAGGGGCAGCGCTCCTCGCGGTGAACAGCCCATTGCGCCAGAGGTGCATCTACTGGGAGGGAAGGTTGTAACTCAAATTTCGGGGTTCAACAGGCGTCGCTCAGGGCGGGCGTCCCCCTTGCCGGGACCGTCGGAGGCATTTGTGCCGACGCCGAGGGCATCCAGATACGTATTCACAGCGTGTCCCGGAAAGGGGTGGCCCACCTGGTGTCTGGAACTGAACTCCGATACTTGAGCTGTAAACACCACCGCGGAATATTCACCCATGCCGAGGCGCCACCATCAACCCGAGTGCAGTGAATTCATCGCCTGTTGAAACCGGCCCTCGACCAGATCCGGCAGCACCCGTTCGCTTTCTCCCAGGGCCCCGGCAATGGCATCGGCATCCTGCTTCGAGGGACGACCCAGCACATAGTTGACAACTTCACGGGCGTTCCCGGGGTGATCGATACCGATGCGCAGCCGCCAGAACTCCTTGCCGCCCAAGGCGCTGACAAGATCCCGCAGGCCATTGTGCCCGGCGTGACCGCCACCAAACTTGAGACGCACGACACCCGGCGGCATATCCAGCTCATCGTGGGCCACCAGGATCTCCTCAAGGCCGATCTTGTAGTATTTGGCCAGACTGGATACCGACTGCCCGCTGCGGTTCATGAAGGTGGACGGCTTGAGCAGCCAGCACTCCCGCCCCTTGACCAGGATGCGACACACCTGGCCATGGAATTTCGACTCCGACCTGAACACACCGCCATGCCTTTCCGCCAGGAGATCCACGAACCAGAATCCCGCGTTATGGCGCGTCGCGGCGTAATCGCCCCCCGGATTACCGAGGCCGACAATCAGGCGAATGGGTTGTGAGGGTTGGTTACTCATATGGGACTGTCACTTTCTCAAGTTTCGGAGTTCAGTTCCAGACACCGGACGGGCTTCGTCTTGCTCATCCTACTCCCCGCACCTCGAAACGCCAGGAGGCGAGAACGACATCCACGCAGCGGCGTGCGGACAAAGCCGCTCCCGGCCATCCCTGGCCTCCGCGGCATATGTCCATCCCTGGACAAAACAGATGGGCCGGGCATTGCCCGGCCCATCAGCTGGTACAGGAACGCGGATCACTCCTCCGCTGAACCCTCTTCTTCACCCGCCTCTTCCTCGGCCACCACATGCGCGGCGTGGATAGACACCACCTGCACATCCTGCGGCTCGTCCTGCGCCAGCGCCGGCAACTCGACGCCCTTCGGCAACGCCAGCTCGGACAGCAGGACCGCATCGCCAATTGCCAGCGCGGCGACGTTGACCTCGATATACTCAGGCAGATCGCCCGGCAGACAGCTCACCTCGACCTCGGTCAGCAGATGCGAGACCACGCCGCCGGCCTTGACACCGGGCGCCACCTCTTCACCCACGAAGTGCAGCGGCACGTGGGTCTTCAGCTTCTCCTTGGCACTGACCCGCAGGAAATCCGCATGCATGACAAACGGACGGGCCGGATGACGCTGCAGATCCTTCAGGATCACCTGCTCCGGCTTGCCATCGATATTCAGGCTCAGAATGTGTGAATAAAAAGCTTCGTGGTCCAGATGCTGAACCAGATCACTGTGCACCATAGAGATCATGGCGGGGTCCTGGTGGGCACCATAAACGATACCCGGAACCAGCCCGGCATGACGCAGGCGGCGGCTCGCACCCTTCCCTGTATCAGTGCGCAGCTGCGCGTTAACAACAAATACTTCTTTCATGATTTTCTCCAAACCATCAAGTTACGGATCTGTCCATAAATAACTACCACATCTTGCTGGTCTTTTCGTCCGCCTTCGGCGTTACGGCAAGACTTACATAGAACGACTATGCGCGCCTTGCCGTGCCTTGAAGGCAAACGCCCCTTCAAGTTAAAAAAAGCCCGGCGCAATATGCGGCAGTTATTTCTTTCCAAATCCTAAATAATCACTGCCTTCCGCGACCAGATTGGGCAGTGAAGGATAGGCGGTCACTCCATGAAGAGTGAGGTCACCGATTCATTCAGGGCGATCCTGCGCATGGTCTCCGCCAGCAGCTCCGCGATGCAGATCTGGCGAATCCGGGTGCAGTGCCGCGCCTCTTCGTGCAGCTGGATGGTGTTCGAAACCACCAGCTGATCGAGCACCGAATTCTCGATATTGCGGATCGCCGGACCCGACAACACCGGATGGGTACAGTAGGCGATCACCTGTTCCGCGCCCCGCTCCTTGAGCGCCTGGGCTGCCTTGCACAGGGTACCGGCGGTATCGACCATGTCATCTATCAGCACGCAGGTCCGGCCCTTGACATCACCAATGATATTCATCACTTGGGCGTCATTGGCCTTGGGTCGACGTTTGTCGATGATCGCCAGGTCCGCGTCATCCAGCTGCTTGGCCAGTGCCCGGGCGCGCACCACGCCACCCACATCCGGTGACACCACCATCAGATTGGGATACTTCTGGCGCCACACATCGCCCAGCAGCACCGGCAGTGCGTAGATATTGTCCACCGGAATGTCAAAAAAACCCTGGATCTGATCGGCATGCAGATCAACGGTAACCACCCGATCCGCACCCGCCGCCGCGATCTGCTTGGCCACCAGGCGGGCCGTGATCGGCACCCGGGCGGAGCGTGGCCGGCGATCCTGACGCGCATAACCGAAATAGGGGATCACTGCCGTGATACGCTCTGCCGACGCCCAGCGTAGCGCATCGATCAGCACCAACAGCTCCATCAGGTTGTCATTGGTCGGCTGCGAGGTGCTCTGAATGACGTACACATCACGTCCGCGCACGCTCTCCTGTATCTCGGCCATCGCCTCGCCGTCGCTGAAACGACCGACGATCGCCTTACCCGTACGCAGACTGAGCCGAGAGGTGATCTCGCTAACAAGTTCAGGATTGGAATTTCCTGAAAAAACCATCATGTGGCTATCTGGCATAACAAGCCTCTCCACCTGTCTGACTAACTAACGGGACTATATGCGGGCCGATTCAGGCGCCTGCCGTGCAGATACCTTAAATAATATGGCTGGGGCGGTAGGATTCGAACCTACGTATGCCTGGATCAAAACCAGGTGCCTAGCCGCTTGGCGACGCCCCAAAAAATCTTACTGGTCACCCTAATTCGAGTAGGGTAGATAAACCCGAAGGGCTCCTAGCCGCCTGACGACGTCTCGGGATACGGGTTCCGGCCCGCCACCCGCTCCAGCAACGGCGAGCTGTCCAGCCCCCGGGCGACAAACGCCTTATACAGGTCAGGGACTTGCTGCAACACCCGCCGCGCCTCGGCTTCCCCGGCAAACTCTGCGAAAACGGCCCCGCCGGTACCGGTCAACCGCGCGGGCGCGAAGGTTTCCAGCCACCGTACAGCCGCAGCGACCTCGGGATAGTGATTCAATACAACCGGCAGGCAGTCATTAACCTGACTGCCAGCGAGAAAGTCGCGTATTGTCGTTCGAGGCGCGTTCCGTGTCAATTGCGGATCATTAAAAACATCGGCCGTGGAGACATGGCAATCGGGCACCACCACCAGATACCAGGCCGGCGGCATCCGCAGCGGCGTCAACAGTTCGCCGACTCCCTCGGCCCAGGCCGCCTGCCCGCGAACAAAGACCGGCACGTCGGCACCCAGGCGCAGGCCCAGTTCGGCCAGCTTCTCCAGGGAATAATCGACCTGCCACAGACGATTGAGCGCCACCAGCACGGTCGCCGCATCGGAGCTGCCACCCCCCAGCCCGCCGCCCATGGGGATATTCTTCACCAGGGAGATATCCGCACCCAGAGAGAGGCCGGCTTGCTGCTGCAGCAGCCGGGCCGCCCGGACCATCAGGTCCTCCGACTCCGGCACCGCGGCATTTCCCAGTGGCCGCCGGATCGCCCCGTCCGACCTGATCCGGAACGCGATCCGGTCGCCATAATCGACAAAGCGGAACACCGTCTGCAGCAGGTGGTAGCCGTCTGGCCGGCAACCGACGACCCGCAGCATGAGATTGAGCTTGGCCGGCGCCGGCCACCAGTCGGTATCAGCGGTTAACATGGCGGATTGCAGGGCGTGGGCAGACGACAGGAGGGGTAATGACGCGGAGATTCATCGGACAGGATCAGATCTCGAGGCGCCGCATCACTTCCAGCACATGTTCACTTTGCGGGGTTTTGTCGAGGATACCCTGCCAGATCTCCCTTGCCTGCTGCTGCTCCCCGGTCACCCAGAGCACCTCTCCCAGATGCGCGGCGATCTCCGCGTCAGGCAGCTTGTCATAGGCCTGGCGCAGATAGCCTATCGCCTCCTGGTTCCGCCCCAACCTGAACAGCACCCAGCCCATGCTGTCCAGGATCGCCGCTGAATCCGGTTTCAGCGCCAATGCACGCTGAATATAGTCCAACGCCTCCTGATGCCGGGCGGTCTGATCGGCCAGGGTGTAACCGAGCGCATTCAGGGCATCGGCATGTTTGGGATCGTTGGCGATCACCCGCAGCAGGTCCCGCTCCAGGATATCCACCCGTTTCTGGGTGGCCGCATACAGGCCGCGGGCGTAGAGCAGTTCGTTGCTCTCAGGCAGTGCACCGATCGCCGTATCGAACAGCGCCATCACCTGCGCCGGCGTTCCGTGTTCGCGCAGTAGCTCCACCTCGATCAGGTAGTACCTGGCCGCCTGATCCGGATACTGGATACGCATCCGCTGCAGCCAGTCGAACGCCTCACGGGTCTCACCCATGGCCGCCATCAGCCTGACGCTGCGTACCTGGGCCTCGGCAAGGTATTCACCGCCGTCCACCCGCTGATACCACTGCACGGCCTGCCGCGACTGTTCCCTTTTTTCCGCGATCCGGCCCAGATAGTAGGCGGCGACGTCCGTCTGCTTATCGAGATCGAGCAGCCGCAGAAAATGTCCGCGCGCCGCCTCATCCTCGCCCAGCTCCAGGGCGATCAGCCCCAGCCAGTAGCTGGCATCCCCCCCTTCCGACTCTATCTCCTCCAGCCGCAGGAACTGTTCATAGGCCGGCTGCAGCTCCTTGGCATCCACCAGCAGCCGCGCATAAGCGGATAACAGGAACGGGTCGGCCGGAAAACGGCGAACGGCATCCGCCAGCAGCCCCCTGGCCTTCGGCTTGTCATCCTGGGACAGATAGACCCGGCTCAACACCAGGTAGCCCTTTGGCCAATCGGGATGGGCAGCGACCAGCCGGTCCGCCTCCTGTTCAGCCGCCGTATAATCCTTGTCCACCAGCGCGGCAATGGCCATGGCGTAACCACCACGGGGATCGCCGGGAAACTCCAGCACCAATCTGCGCATCAACCCCATGGCCGACTCCCGCTTCAGCTCGCGGTTGATGGCCGCCATCACATTGAGAAAACCATTCTCATCCTTGCCTTCACTGATGCGCACAATGGTCTTGAGATGATCCAGCACAGGCGCGTTTTCATCCTGGCGCAACATCAGCACCACCAGCAGCTGACGCGCCGTGAGATCCTCCGGCGCCAGCTCCACCCAGAGACCGGCCGCCTTGACGGCGAGCTCGCCCTTATTCAGATGCAGGGCCAGGCGGGTCGCCCGCTCGGCGGCGGTAGCGTCACCGGACAACAGGGCGGCCTGGAACTGGTGCGCATACGCCTCATCCAACGCCCCGCGTTGCGCGGCCACCTCGCCCGCCAACAGGTTGAACACGATATCCTCGGTCAGCTCAGGGGTCCCAGCCGCCGGAACCCCCGTGGGAATGGGGGTGTCAAGGGTGAGCCGTGGTGCTGCCGCCTGCCGCGGTAGCGGCTTGGCCGCGCTCTCGGGAACAGGGCCGACCGGGCTGGTTTGGCAGCTTACAAGTATCCAGGAAAATGCGAGGGTGAGAACCAGTTGAAGCGACTGCCGCATGAATATTACACCTGAAAAACGCCCAGCCCAGGGCCTGTTAGTGAGAATAGATGATAACCGAGTTTACAGCCACCGGACGACATTTAACCTCGGAACCACGTTATCTAAACACGCAACTGTTTGTGAGTGCGGATCTGACGGGTTGATTGACGGGTGTCTGCGGCCATGAATGGCCGCGGCAAGCCCCCCAGGGATCGGTTTCCGGCGTCCCGGCAAGCAAGCAGGCAGATCCGCGCCCGGTACAGCGTCAGATGACGTCGTCCTGCATTAAACGCCTAAAAAGTGCCCTGCGACTTGTATTTAACCTTTTGATAATACAAAATTTCACTTTCCTGGGTCCGGTAGACAACCGCTTGGCCCTGTCGTGGCCTGATGGAACCGACGCCTGAACCGGCTGCAACCAACCGGGGCGGGATGCGAATCCACCCCTAGCGAAATACTGAGACTGCCCTGATACGCGATAAGTTCATATGGCACTGATTACACTCGGCCTTAACCACAAGACAGCACCCATCGACATCCGGGAGCGGCTCACCTTCGGCCCGGATATCATCGTGGCGGCGCTGCGCAGCCTGTCGGAACAGCCCGGCATCGACGAAGCGGTGATTCTCTCCACCTGCAACCGGACCGAGCTCTACTGCGCCCACACCCGCTCCAGCCGGGAGGATATCTGCGCCTGGCTGGGTGGATTTTATGGCCTGGAGCAGGAGACCATCTCCCCCTTCCTGTACAGCCATCAGGACCAGGAGTGTGTCCGCCACCTGTTGAAGGTGGCCAGCGGATTGGACTCCATGGTGCTCGGGGAGCCGCAGATCCTGGGACAGGTGAAACAGGCCTTCCAGACCGCCAATGACGCCTCCAGTACCGGCAAGTTTCTCGGCCGCCTGTTTCAGCACACCTTCTCGGTGGCCAAACAGGTGCGCACCGACACCGCCATAGGCCACAGTCCGGTTTCGGTCGCCTTTGCCGCCGTCAGCCTGGCCCGCCAGATCTTCAGCGACTTGTCACAACAGACCGCGCTGCTGATCGGTGCCGGCGAGACCATCGAGCTGGCGGCCCGCCACCTGCATCAGCACGGCATCGGCCGGATCATCGTGGCCAACCGGACCCTGGAGAAGGCGCATCAGCTGGCCGGTCAGTTCGACGGCTTCGCCATCGGCCTTACCGAGATCCCCAACCACCTGGCGGAGGCGGACATCGTCATCTCGTCCACCGCCAGCCCGCTCCCGGTGGTCGGCAAGGGCACCGTGGAGAGCGCCCTGAAAAAACGCAAGCACCAGCCGATCTTCATGGTCGATATCGCCGTTCCCCGGGATATCGAAAGCGAAGTGAGCGAACTCAATGATGTCTACCTCTACACGGTCGACGACCTGCAGGAGGTGATCCAGGAGAACCTGCGCTCACGCCAGGAGGCGGCGGAACAGGCGGTGGAGATTGTCGATCTGCATGTCGATGAGTTCATGGGCTGGCTGCGCTCCCTGGATGCGGTGGGGATGATCCAGGACTATCGCCGCCAGGCAGAACGGATGCGCGACGAGGTGCTGGAGCGGGCGCTGAAGCAGATGCAGTCCGGCAAATCCCCCGAGGAGAGCCTCCGGTTCCTCGCCCACACCCTGACCAACAAGCTGCTGCACACCCCCAGCACCCAGATCAGGCAGGCCGGTTTCGAGGGCCAGTCGGAGATCCTGGAGGCGGCCAACACCCTGTTCCAGATCAGTGACAAAAACACTCAATGAAAAATTGGCAGGAGAGACAATTTTCACGGCCGAAGGCCGCCCGTCAGGGTGCGGCACAGGGATGTGCCGCATGAACGCATCCATACGCAGCAAGCTGGAGCAGATTGCCGAACGTTTTGAAGAGATCACCGCCCTCCTCGCCGAGCCGGAAGTCCAGCACGATCAGAACCGCTACCGAGTACTCGGCCAGGAGTATGCCCTGCTGGAGCCGGTGGTGGAGTGCTTCGGCCGCTACCGCGACCTGGAGGGTGAAATCGCCAGCGCCCGGGAGATGCTGGGCGACCCGGAAATGGCCGATCTGGCCAGGGAGGAGCTGAGCGAAGGGGAGCAGAAGCTGCACCGGCTGGAACCGCAACTGCAGCTGCTGTTGATCCCCCCCGATCCCAACGATGATCGAAACATCTTCCTCGAGGTGCGCGCCGGCACCGGGGGGGCGGAGGCGGCGCTGTTCGCCGGCGATCTGCTGCGCATGTACCTGCGCTATGCCGAGCAGATGGGCTGGCACACCGAGACCATCAGCCAGACACCTGGGGAACAGGGCGGCTACAAGGAGGTGGTGAGCCGGGTCTCCGGGTGCAATGTCTACTCGCGGTTGAAATTCGAGTCCGGCACCCACCGGGTCCAGCGGGTCCCGGAGACCGAATCCCAGGGCCGGGTGCACACCTCGGCCTGCACCGTGGCCATCCTGCCGGAGGCAGCCGAGGTCGACAACGTGGAGATCGGCAACAACGACCTGCGCATCGACACCTTTCGCGCCTCCGGGGCCGGCGGACAGCATGTCAACAAGACCGACTCGGCGGTGCGCATCACCCACCTGCCGAGCGGCATCGTGGTGGAGTGCCAGGACGAGCGCTCCCAACACAAGAACAAGGCCCGCGCCCTCTCCCTGCTGCAGGCCAAGCTGCTCGCCGGCATCCACGAGAAGCAGGCCAGCGAACAGGCCGAGTCGCGCAAGCTGCAGGTGGGCAGCGGCGACCGCTCGGAGCGGATCCGCACCTACAACTTCCCACAGAACCGGCTCACCGATCACCGCATCAACCTGACCCTGTACAAGCTCGACGAGATCATGACCGGTGCGCTCGACCAGGTGATCGATCCGCTGACCCAGGAACACCAGGCGGAGCTTCTCACCTCCCTGGCCCACTGAGCCTTGAATCCGCGCATGACTGCCGACAAACCGCTCTCCATCGCTGCGGCACTGCGGCAGGCCGCGCAGACCGCCGGCCTCGCCGCCCTGGAGGCGCAGGTGCTGCTGGCCCACGTCCTGCAACGCCCGCGCAGCCATCTCTACGCCTGGCCTGAACAACCCCTGACCGCGGATCAGCAGGCACAGTTCCTGGCCCTGCTGGCACGCCGCGAGCAGGGCGAACCGGTGGCCTACCTCACCGGCCACCGGGAGTTCTGGTCGCTCTCCCTGAAGGTCACGCCGGACACGCTGATCCCGCGCCCCGAGACCGAGCTGCTGGTAGAGTGTGCGCTGGCGCTGCTGGGAGCGGGAGAGGGCGCATGCGTGGCCGACCTGGGAACCGGCAGCGGCGCCATCGCCGCCGCCATCGCCAGCGAATGCCCCCTGGCACGGCTGATCGCCACGGATCTATCGGCGGCCGCCCTGGCGGTCGCCGCCGACAATTTCCAGGCGCTCGGCCTGACCCGTATCGAGCTGCGCCAGGGGAGCTGGTTCGCGGCATTGCACGACGGGGAACGCTGTGACCTGATCCTCAGCAACCCCCCCTACGTGGCCGAGGGCGATCCCCACCTGCTACGCGACGGCCTCCCCTGGGAGCCGGCCACCGCCCTGAGTTCAGGCGCCGACGGCCTGGATGACATCCGCCGGTTGATCCACGGCGCACCCCCCTACCTGCAGCCCGATGGGTGGCTGATTATCGAACACGGCCTGGATCAGGCCGCTGCCGTGCGCCGGCTCTTCGAACAGGCCGGGTATCGGGAGACGACGACACACCAGGACCTGGCGCTGCGCGACCGGCTCACCCGGGGCAAACGGCCGCTGCATAACACGGCCCAATCCCAGGGATATCATACCCTTTAAATTCATACCAAAATGTGTGCGCAACGCTTGATAATTTCTGCGTAGTGTTTAGGATCAACACTATGGAAAGCGGCGATAGCGACGTCATCAAGTTCCGGGAAATCGTTTTCACGGAGCTTCACCCCGACCCTGGGCAGGCACACTCGGCCGCCAGGCTATTGGACGGGATCGACGGCGTCATCGAGGTCCATCCCGAGACCCGGCTGCTACTCAAAGTGCGTTACCACGTCCTCAAGATCTCACTGGAGCACATCGAAACCGCGCTGATCGATTGCGGTTTTCATCTCAGCAGCAAACTGATCTATAAGATCTCGCGCGCCCTCTATTACTACACCGAGGAGATCCAGCGCGCCAACAACGGCTGCAGCGACGAGGACCACAACAGCACACGCAAGATTTTCATCAACCGCTACGAACATAGAAATCACGGCTGTTCGGACCACCGGCCCGAACACTGGCGAAAATATCTGTAGCAGGACCCTACAGCGAACCATACCCTACAGGGACCGGAAGGCGGGAGTTGCCATTCCGGGTCACGCCTGAGCATAGATAATTTGACCTCGACCTATGAATGACGACCAACTCCTCCGCTACAGCCGCCAGATCATGCTCCCCAGCATCGGCATCGAGGGACAGGAAAAACTGCTGCAATCCCGGGTAGTGATTTTCGGACTGGGGGGGCTCGGATCGCCCGCCGCCATGTATCTGGCCGCCGCCGGCATCGGCGAGCTGGTGCTGGTGGATTTCGACCGCGTCGACCTGACCAATCTGCAACGCCAGATCATCCACACCACCGGGAGCATCGGGCAATTGAAAGTGGATTCCGCCCGCCAAACCCTGCGCTCGCTCAATCCCGAATGCCGGATCGAGACCGTCTCCAGCCGGCTCGAGGGCGAGGAGCTGGAGCGGGAGATCCGGCGTGCCGACCTGGTGATCGACGGCACGGACAATTTCACCACCCGCTTCGCCATCAACGCGGCCTGCGTCGCTCACCGCATTCCGCTGGTCTCGGGCGCCGCCATCCGCATGGAGGGACAGGTCTCGGTCTTCACCGGCCAGGCGGACGAGCCGTGCTATCGCTGCCTCTACGGCAGTGCCGCCGAAATGGATGAAACCTGCTCCGCCAACGGCGTCCTGTCACCGCTGGTGGGCATTATCGGCAGTGTGCAGGCGCTGGAGGCGATCAAGGTGCTCACCGGTTCGGGCCATGCGCTGGTGGGCCGGCTGCTGGTGCTGGACGCCCTGGAGATGCAGTGGCGCACCCTGATACTGAAAAAAGATCCCGCCTGCAAGACCTGCGGCGGCCATTAGTCACCCATGAACAGAATAATAATCCCCGAGAATACCGTCACTTACCTGAACAATCTGCGCCGGGACATCGTATTCCGGGAGACCCTGCGCGGGCAGACCCTCACCTATCACACCACCTGGGGCCTGTTCTCCCCGAAAGGGATCGACGAAGGAAGCCGCCTGCTGCTCGATCACCTGGAGGTGCGGGAGAGTGACGACACCCTGGACCTGGGATGCGGCTATGGGCCGCTCGGCCTGACCCTGGCCCGGCTGGCGCCGTTGGGGACCAGTGTGCTGGTGGACAAGGATTTCGTCGCCATCGACTACAGCCGGAAAAATGCCGCGGTCAACGGCATCACCAATACGGAGATCTTTCTCAGCAACGGCTTCGATCAGGTGGGCGAGCGCCGTTTTGACCTGATCATCTCCAACCTGCCGGCCAAGACCGGCAAGGAGCTCTACTACCTCTACTTTTACGATGCCCTGGTACGCATGAACCCCGGTGCCCGCTTCTACGTGGTGACCATCAGCGGCCTGCGCAAATTCATCCAGAAGGCCTTCATCGAGGTGTTCGGTAATTACAAGAAACTCAAGCAGGGGGCGACCTATACGGTGGCCATGGCCAGTGTGCCGGATTAGGGTGCGGACATGCGGATTTGGGCTTCCCTGTTACATGCTTTATAATCCCGAGCGATAACGGGCGGCCGGCCACCGGGCGGCTGTTAGCTTCCTGATACCCGTCACCTGCATCCCTCGTGGATACGGAAGACCTAGCACACGGATCGGCCAGAGATCACCATGACCCAAAACAAAATCCTGGTTGCCGATGATGATCCGTTTACCCTCACCAGCATTACCAGCGGCCTGAGCGAGGCGGGCTACCAGGTTATCTCCGCCCAGGACGGCCGGAGCGCGGTCCGCCTGGGCCTGCGGGAGCGGCCCGATCTCGCCATTCTGGATATCCGCATGCCCGGCATGAGCGGAATCGAGGCGGCCCGGGAGCTGAAGGAGCGGGGGCGCATCAGCACCCTGTTCCTCAGCGCCTACGCCGATCGTGAGGTGGTGGAGGTCGCCACCCGCGAGGGGGCGCTGGGCTATCTGGTCAAGCCTATCAACACCCAGCAGCTGATACCGGCCATCGAGGCGGCCCTGAAGCGCTCCGCCGAACTGCAGCAGCTGCAGCAGAATGAGTCCGACCTGCTGGAGGCGATCAACCGCAACCGGGAGATCAGCGTGGCCGTGGGCATCTACATGCAGCGCTATGCCGCGGATGAACAGTCGGCGTTTGACGCCATCCGCGCCTTTGCCCGCTTCAAGAGCCTGAAACTGGCCAACCTGGCGCACGCGCTGGTGCGGGAGAGTGCCAGCCGGAATGGCCTGTTCGAGGCAATCTTCCAGCACGCACGGAAACCGCGCTGATTCAGCCCCGATCCGGTGGTCAGAGCAGGGGTCGGGCTCCATCCAGGCTACAAACTGAACAGGTTTTAAGCTTGGCGTACTTCGCGGTTATTCTGACAACCGGAATCCGTGACTTGGCTGACTGCGCTCAGAGCTTTTTCAGCAGCAGTTCGTTCACCTGTTGCGGATTGGCCTTACCCTTGGACTGCTTCATCACCTGGCCGACAAAGAAGCCGAGCATCTTGGGCCGCTTCTGCTCGTCCGCGTTGCGGTAGTTGGCCACCTGCTCCGGATTGGCCTGCAGTACCGCGTCCACCACCGCCTCGATCGCCCCGCTGTCGGTGATCTGCTTCAGCCCGCGCGCCTCGATAATCCGGTCGGCGCTGCCTTCGCCGGCCCACATGGCCTCGAACACCTGTTTGGCGATCTTGCCGGAGATGGTGTTGTCAACGATGCGCAGCAGCATGCCACCCAGCTGTTCGGCGCTGACCGGACTCTGCTCCAGGGCCAGCCCGGCCTGGTTCAGGGCCCCGGAGAACTCCCCCATCACCCAGTTGGCCGCCAGCTTGGCGTCGCCCGCCACCTTGGCCGCCAGTTCGAAATAGTCCGCCAGCCCCTTGCTGGCGGTGAGGACCGCGGCGTCGTAGCTGCTCAGTCCGTAATCCCGGGCAAAGCGGGCCCGCTTGGCGTCGGGCAGCTCCGGCATGCCCGCCCGGACCGATTCAATCAGGCCCGCATCCAGCTCCACCGGCAGCAGATCCGGGTCGGGAAAATAGCGGTAATCGTTGGCCTCCTCCTTGGAGCGCATGGAGCGGGTCTCATCCTTGTCGGCATCATACAGCCGAGTCTCCTGCACCACCGCGCCGCCGCCCTCGATCAGGTCGATCTGGCGCTCCACCTCGATATTGATGGCGCGCTCCAGAAAGCGGAAGGAGTTCAGATTCTTCAGCTCGGCGCGGGTACCCAGCGGCCCACCCTTGGGCCTGACCGAGACATTGGCATCGCAGCGGAATGACCCCTCCTGCATGTTGCCGTCGCAGATCCCCAGATACTGGACGATCTGATGGATCTTCTTCGCATAGGCCACCGCCTCCTTGGCGGAACGCATATCCGGCTCCGAGACGATCTCCAGCAGCGGCGTGCCGGCCCGGTTCAGGTCCACCCCGGTCATGCCGTGAAAATCCTCGTGCAGCGATTTCCCTGCATCCTCCTCCAGGTGGGCGCGGGTCACCCCGACCGGCTTCAGCGTGCCGTCTTCGAGCTCGATCTCCACCCGGCCCTTGCCGACGATCGGCAGCTCGAACTGGCTGATCTGGTAGCCCTTGGGCAGGTCCGGGTAGAAGTAGTTTTTGCGCGCGAATACCGAACGCGGGGCGATCTCCGCCTGGATCGCCACGCCGAAGGTGATGGCCATGCGCACCGCCTCCTGGTTCAGCACCGGCAATACCCCGGGCAGGCCGAGATCGATAGTGCACGCCTGGGTATTGGGTTCCGCCCCGAAGGCGGTGGAGGCCCCGGAAAAGATCTTGGATCTGGTCGCCAGTTGGGCGTGGATCTCCAGCCCGATTACGGTTTCCCATTGCATATGCTGTCTCTATATCCGTCTATGTTACTCAAAACCGGCCGGCGTGGCGCTGTGCCAGTTGGTCGCCTGCTGCAGCTGGTGGGCCACGTTCAACAAGCGCGCCTCCTGGAAATAGTTTCCGATCAGTTGCAGACCCACCGGCATGCCGTTGACCGGCCGCACCGGCACCGACATCCCGGGCAGTCCGGCCAGGTTCACCGCAATGGTGTAGATATCCGAAAGATACATGGTGACCGGATCGGCCGATTTCTCGCCAATGCCGAAGGCGGTCGAGGGCGCGGTCGGCCCCATGATCACGTCCACCTGCTCGAAGGCGGCGCGGAAATCGTCCGAGATCAGGTGGCGGATCTTCTGCGCCTTCAGGTAGTAGGCGTCGTAATAGCCGGCCGACAGGGCATAGGTACCGATCATGATGCGCCGCTTCACCTCGGCCCCGAAGCCCTCGCCGCGGGAGCGCTTGTAGAGATCCTCCAGGTCGCGCGGTTCGCTGCAGCGGTAGCCGTAGCGTACCCCGTCAAAGCGCGACAGGTTGGAAGAGCACTCGGCCGGCGCCACCACATAGTAGGTCGGCACGCCCAGGTGGGTATTGGGCAGGCTGATATCCACCAGCTCCGCCCCCTGACGGACAAACTCGCCCAGCGCCGCCTGAATGGAGTCGGCAATCGCCGCCTCCAGCCCCTCGCCCAGGTACTCCTTGGGCACACCGATACGCAACCCCTTCAGGTCATCGTTCAGGGTCGCGGAATAGTCGGGAACCGGCTGTTCGGCGCTGGTGGAGTCGCGGCCGTCGAAACCGGCCATCACCTGCAGCAGGGCCGCGGCATCCGCGGCACTGCGCGCCATCGGTCCGCCCTGGTCCAGGGAGGAGGCGAAGGCGACCATGCCGTAGCGGGACACCCGGCCATAGGTGGGTTTCAGCCCGGTGATGCCACAAAAGGCGGCCGGCTGGCGGATCGACCCGCCGGTATCGGTGCCGGTGGCGGCGACACAGAGGCGCGCCGCCACCGCGGCGGCCGACCCCCCGGAGGAGCCTCCCGGGACGGCACCCGCCTGCCAGGGATTGTGCACCGGTCCGTAGAAACTGTTCTCATTGGACGAGCCCATGGCAAACTCGTCCATATTGGCCTTGCCCAGCATGACCACCCCCGCCTGCTTCAACCGGGAGACCACATGGGCATCATAAGGGGCGATGAAGTTATCCAGCATTCTCGAGCCGCAGCTGGTTTTCACCCCGTCGGTGCAGAAGATGTCCTTGTGCACGATCGGGATGCCGGCCAGCTGGCCAACATCACCGGCGCGAAGCCGCCGGTCCGCCAGCTCCGCCTCCTGCAGCGCGCCCTCTTCGCAGACGCTGACCAGGCAGTTCAGCGTCGGGTTGTGACTGGCGATCCGGTCGAGGTGGACCCGGGTGAGCTCAACGCTGGTGAATTCACCGGTCCGCAGGCCGTGCGCCAATTCCGAAATACTTTTGTTATGCATACACTCTACCCATCACAAACATTAACCACACCGGTGGCCGGAGGAGCCGCGGGGTGGATAAGCGGCAGCGCATCGACCAAACCACCCAGGGGGGGAGTCCAGCCGCGCACCGGCGCGAAAAATTCTTCCTGGTCCGAGCGGCTTGACTCCGCCCCCCTCCCCCGAAAACAGGCCTACTCGATCACCCGGGGCACCAGATAGAGCCCCGCCTCGGTGAGCGGCGCGATCGCCTGGAACTTTTCCCGCTGATCCGTCTCGCTCACCGCATCCTCCCGCAACCGCTGCACCATGTGCAGCGGGTGGGCCATGGGCTCGACCCCCGCGGTATCGGCCAGCTCCATCTGCGCTACCAGGTGCAGGATGTTCGACAGATCGGCGGTGACCGCGTCCAGCTCATCCTCGCTCACGGCCAGACGTGCCAGATGGGCAATCTTCTCAACATCGGATCTTTGCAGCGACATGACTTCCTCGATATACAGGCGGTTGATCTGGGGCTATGATGGTGCGGTGATGCTTCGGGAGCAGGCAAACAGGGGGAACGCAGCTCCCCGTTTCCGCACGTCCATGAGCTTCACGGCATCAGTCCATTGCCGGACAAAAGACTGCCTCCCACACAGGCCGATCACAACCGGGATAACATAAGTACTCTGTCAGGATGATATTGACTAGAGTGCAAGAGGGGGAAATTAACACATTTAGTACCGCAGGTGCAGGTGCAGAAATGATAAACACACCCCCAAACCGGTATATTTTCCAGCAGAGTTCCTTGCCCAATGCCCCCCGCGATTGCTAGATTACGTCTTTTTCCGGGGCATCGCGATGGAAGTGGCGCCCTGCCATGATTAACAACACATCTCACGGGATATCAATTTCGCAATGTTCAGACGCATACGCGGGCTTTTCTCCAACGATCTGTCGATCGATCTTGGGACTGCCAATACCCTGATCTATGCACGCGGCCAAGGCATCGTGCTCAATGAACCCTCCGTAGTAGCCATCCGTCAGGACCGAGGGCCGGGGAGCGGCAAGTCTGTCGCCGCGGTAGGCGAAGAGGCGAAGCGGATGCTGGGGCGCACCCCCAACAACATCACCGCGATCCGGCCGATGAAGGACGGGGTGATCGCCGACTTCACGGTTACCGAGAAGATGCTGCAGCACTTCATCCACAAGGTGCATGAAGCCAAACTGATCCGTCCCAGCCCCCGGGTGCTGGTCTGCGTCCCCTGCGGCTCGACCCAGGTGGAGCGGCGCGCCATCCGCGAATCGGCCGCCGGCGCCGGCGCCCGCGAGGTCTACCTGATCGAGGAACCGATGTCCGCCGCCATCGGTGCCGGCCTGCCGGTGAACGAGGCGCGCGGCTCCATGGTGCTGGACATCGGCGGCGGCACCTCGGAAGTGGCCATCATCTCCCTCAACGGCATCGTCTATTCCAACTCGGTGCGGGTCGGCGGTGACCGTTTCGACGAGGCGATCATCAACTATGTGCGGCGCAACTACGGCACCCTGATCGGTGAAGCCACCGCTGAGCGGATCAAGAAGGAGATCGGCTCCGCCTTCCCCGGCAACGAGGTGAGGGAGATGGAGATCAAGGGCCGCAATCTGGCCGAGGGCATCCCCCGCAGCTTCACCCTGACCAGTAACGAGATTCTGGAGGCGTTGCAGGAACCGCTCTCCGGTATCGTCGGCGCGGTGAAGGCGGCGCTGGAGCAGACGCCACCGGAACTGGGGGCGGATGTGGCCGAGTGCGGCATCGTCCTGACCGGCGGTGGCGCCCTGCTCAGGGATATCGACCGACTGCTGGAAGAGGAGACCGGCCTGCCGGTGCTCATCGCGGAAGACCCGCTGACCTGCGTTGCGCGAGGCGGCGGCCGGGCCCTCGAAATGCTGGACGAGCGGGGTGGAGAGTTGCTGTTCACAATGGAGTAATGCCGTCAGGCGCTGATCAGAAGTCAAGAGGCTGATCCCCTATTAAACCGATCTTTACACAAGGTCCGTCCACCAGTATCCGCGTACTGCTCGCCGTGGTGCTTTCGCTCGTCCTGATGATTGTCGATCACCGCCAGCACCATCTGGAAGCGGTCCGCTCACTGCTCTCCACCGTCACCTACCCGTTGCAGTTTGTGGCCAATCTGCCCATCGCCATCGGCTACTGGGCCTCCGAGACGTTCGCCACCCGCACCCACCTGCAGGAGGAGAACCGCGAACTGCACCGGGAGAACCTGCTGCTGCAGGGCCGGCAGCAGAAACTGGCGGCCCTGGAGGCGGAGAACATGCGCCTGCGGGATCTGCTCGACTCCTCTTTCAAGCTCGGCGACCGGGTGCTGATCGCCGAACTGATCGCCGTGGACATGGACCCGTACCGCCAGCTGGTGCTGCTGAACAAGGGCTCCAGCTCCGGCATCTACAAGGGCCAGCCGGTGCTGCACGCCAACGCGGTCATGGGCCAGGTGGTGCACGTCAACCGCTTCACCTCCTCGGTGCTGATGATCACCGACGCCAGCCATGCACTGCCGATCCAGGTGAACCGCAACGGCCTGCGCACCGTGGCCATCGGCACCGGGCACATCAATGAGCTGGAGCTGCCGAATCTGCCGAACAATGCCGACATCGAGGTGGGCGACCTGCTGGTCACCTCCGGGCTGGGCGGCCGCTTCCCGTCCGGCTACCCGGTCGCCACGGTGACCACCATTAGCCGCGAACCGGGCGAACCCTTCGCCCGCATCAGGGCCCAGCCCAGCGCCCACCTGGAACGCGCCCGCGAGGCGCTGCTGGTGTGGACGCTGACACCGCCCGGCCAGGACACCGCCGAGGAGACCGAAGCGCCCCCGGAGACGTCCGGGCAGGCCGCGGCACAGACGCCGGCGGGGGAGCCATGACGCTGACACCCCGAAGCGGCACACCGGTCATCATTGCCAGCTTCTGCGTCGCCCTGCTGCTGGCCATCCTGCCGCTGCCCGACTGGGCGCAGATGCTGCGCCCGCAATGGTACACCCTGGTGCTGATCTACTGGACCATGGCGCTGCCCCTGCGGGTCGGCGTCGGTGTCGGCTGGCTGCTCGGCATCGTGGTCGATGTGCTCTCCGGCACCCTGCTCGGGCAGCACGCCCTGTCGCTGGGGCTGATCGCCTACATCACCTTCGAGATGCATCTGCGGATCCGCCTGTTTCCCCTGTGGCAGCAGTCGCTGACCATCCTGGTACTGCTGCTGCTGGAGAAACTGCTCTCCCTCTGGGTCATGGGTGCCGTGGGTCAGCCCACGCCGCCGCTCTCCTACTGGGCGCCGCCCCTGGTCGGCATGCTCCTCTGGCCCTGGGTGTACATCGTGCTGCGGGATCTGCGGCGCAAGTTCCAGGTCAGCTGAGCCATGTATCCAAACACGCTGAAGGATTACCTGCGCGAGAGCCGCCTGTTCCGCGCCCGCGCCGGCACCGCGGCCCTGATCATCCTGCTGCTGCTGCTGCTGCTGATCCTGCACCTCGCCAAGCTGCAGATCACCGACCACGCCCACTTCACCACCCTGTCGCGGGACAACCGGGTCAAGGTGGAACCGCTGCCGCCGACCCGGGGGCTGATCTATGACCGCAACGGCGTCATCCTGGCCCAGAACCTGCCCACCCACAGCCTGGAGATCACCCCGGAACGGGTCAAGGACCTGGACCGGACGCTACAGGAGCTGGGCCAGATCATCGACATCAGCGACAACGACCGGAAACGCTTTGCCCGGCTGAAAAGTCATCAGCGCCGCTTCGAGAGCATCCCCATCCGGGTCCAGCTCAGTGACGCGGAGGTGGCGCGCTTTGCCGTCAACCGCCACCGCTTCCCCGGCGTGGATATCCAGGCCAAGCTGCTGCGGGATTATCCGCTCAAGGATGTCACCGCGCATATCCTCGGCTACGTCGGCCGCATCAACAAGCGGGAACTGCAGAGTATCGATACCTCCAGTTACTCCGGGACCACGCACATCGGCAAGAACGGCATCGAGAAATACTATGAAGCGGAACTGCACGGCAAAGTGGGTCTGCAGCAGGTCGAGATCAATGCCCTGGGGCGGGTGATCCGGATCCTGGAAAGCGAACCGCCGGCCCCGGGCATGGACCTGCACCTCACCCTGGACGCCTCGCTGCAGCGGGTGGCCATGGAGGCGTTCGCGGCGGAAAACGGCGCGGCCGTGGCCATCGACCCGCGCACCGGGGATATCCTGGCCATGGTCAGCAAACCGGGCTTCGACCCCAACCTGTTTGTCGAGGGGATCTCCTCGGCGGACTATGACGCGCTGCAGAATTCGGACGACATGCCCCTGTTCAATCGCGCCATCCGCGGCCAGTACCCGCCCGGCTCCACCATCAAGCCCTTTATCGGCCTGGGGGGACTGGAGATGGGCGTCATCACCACGAACCAGAAAAAATACTGCCCCGGTTACTTCCAGCTGCCGAACCTCAGCCACAAATACCGTGACTGGAAAAAGGCCGGCCATGGCTCCGTCGACCTGGACAAGGCCATTACCCAGTCCTGCGATGTCTATTTTTACGATCTGGCACAGCAGATGGGGATCGACCAGCTGTCCGAGTACCTGGCGCCGTTCGGATTCGGCAAGAAGACCGGGGTCGATATCACCGGCGAACTGGGTGGATTACTGCCCTCCCGGGAGTGGAAAAGGGCGACCAGGAACCAGTCCTGGTATCCGGGCGAGACCCTCATCACCGGGATCGGCCAGGGCTACTTCCTGACCACGCCGCTGCAGCTGGCCAGCGCCACGGCCACCCTCGCCAGCCGCGGCGCACGCGTCCGCCCGCGGATTGTCCGATCGATCCGCCGCAACGGTGAGCCGGACCCGCAGGAGCAGCCGGTCAGCCAACAGCTGCAGATCGCCCGGCACTCCGATGCCAATTGGGATAGTATCGTCGAGGCGATGCTGCAGGTCACCGAGGGAGCGCGCGGGACCGCCCGGCTGGTCCGCAACGAGCATTATCGGATTGCCGGCAAGACCGGCACCGCCCAGGTGTTCACCGTCAAGCAGGAAGAGAAATACGAGGAGGAGAAGCTGGAGAAGAAGATGCTCGACCACGCCCTCTTTATCGCCTTCGCCCCGGCCGAGGCGCCAAGCATCGCCGTCGCCGTGATCGTCGAGAACGGCGGTCACGGCGGCTCGGTGGCCGCCCCCATCGCCAAGGCCATCATGGACCACCAGCTGCTCAAGGAGTCCCGCTGATGGCGCGCTACCAGCCGAGCGGCCTGCCGGAATCCAACCCGACCCGGGCCGAGGGTCTGCTGGCGGACCTGCACCTGGACCTCCCGCTGTTGACCGGCCTGATCCTGCTGTGCGGATTCGGCCTGCTGGTGCTGTACAGCGCCAGCGGCCAGGACATGACGGTGATCGAGCGTCAGGTGATCCGCCTGGGGATCGCCTTCGCGGTGATGGTGGTGGTCGCCCAGGTTCCGCCCGCCACGCTACGCCGCTGGGCCCCCTGGCTGTTTGCCGCCGGCATCCTGATGCTGATCGCGGTACTGGTGGCCGGACAGGTCGGCAAGGGCGCGCAGCGCTGGCTCAACCTGGGGCTGTTCCGCTTCCAGCCGTCCGAACTGGTCAAGCTGGCGGTGCCCATGATGATCGCCTGGTTCCTGGCGGAGAAATCCCTGCCACCGCGCTGGAGCCGGCTGGTCATCGCCGGACTGATGATCCTGGTTCCGGTACTGCTGATCGCCCGCCAACCCGACCTCGGCACCTCGCTGCTGGTGGCCAGCGCGGGCATCTTCGTGCTGTTTCTCGCCGGGCTCAGCTGGCGCTTCATCGGCGGCATGACCGTCACCGCCATCCCGGTCTCCTGGGTGCTGTGGGAGTGGGGCATGCGCGACTACCAGCGTAACCGGGTCCTCACCTTCCTCAATCCGGAGCGGGACCCGCTGGGCACCGGCTATCACATCATCCAATCGAAAATCGCCATCGGCTCCGGCGGACTCTTCGGCAAGGGGTGGTTGAACGGCACCCAGTCCTATCTGGAATTCCTCCCCGAGGGGACCACCGACTTCATCTTCGCCGTCCTCTCCGAGGAGTTCGGCTTCACCGGCATCCTGCTGTTGCTGGCGCTCTATCTGGCGATCATCCTGCGCGGCCTGTATATCGCCGCCCAGGCCCAGGACACCTTCAGCCGGCTGCTGGCCGGGGCCGTCACCATGGTCTTTTTCGTCTACCTGTTCGTGAATACCGGCATGGTCAGCGGTATCCTGCCGGTGGTCGGGGTGCCGCTGCCCCTGGTCAGCTACGGCGGCACTTCGCTGGTGACCATCATGGCCGGTTTCGGTATCCTGATGTCCATACACACCCATCGCAAACTGCTGCCCACCTGACAGGCAGCGGGGCGCGGAACCGCAAAAGGAACACGGCATGTTAAGCACCCTGACCAAAATCGGCACTCTGGCGGCCCTGCTTTACTGGCACGGTGCGGTCCTGGGGGCGCCCCCGGCAGACGAGGTCGAAGCGCTGATCCAGGATCTGGCCGCGGAGAAGGGGTACCCCGTGGAGACCCTGCGCGAACTGCTGCAGGGAGCCAGCCGCAACCAGCTGGTGATCGACAGCCTCGACCGTCCGGCCGAGACCATCCATACCTGGAAGAGCTACCGGCCGATCTTCCTCCAGCCCAACCGCATCGAGGAGGGGGTCGCCTACTGGGAGAAACACCGGACCACCCTGGAGCGAGCCCAGGCGGTCTATGGCGTGCCGCCGGAAATCATCGTGGCGATCATCGGTGTCGAGACCTTCTACGGCAAGCGGCCCGGCAGCATCCCCATCCTCGACGCCCTCTACACTCAGGCCTATCACTATCCGCGACGCCATGAGTTCGGGCGTACCCAGCTGAAGGCCTTCCTGCAGATCCTGATGGAGGAGCGAATGGAGCCGGCCATGGCGCTGGGCTCCTATGCCGGCGCCATGGGCACCCCCCAGTTCATCCCCACCAGCTACCTCAGCTATGCGGTGGATTTCGACGGTGACGGCAAGCGCGACATCTGGGGCAATGACGCCGATGTCATCGGCAGCGTGGCCAACTACTTCAGCCGCCACAACTGGCGCCAGGGGGAGGCCGTGGCCCTGCCGGCCCGACCGATCGAACCGGGGCAACCCCATTATATAGAGCCGGCCCAGCGGGCGGCGCCACCCAACACACCGCTGCTGGAGCTGGCGGCGGCCGGCGTCGTCACCGCCCCCCCCGGTGTTGCGGATGACACCAAGGCGACCATTCTCCACCTCCAGGGCGACGCCGGCGCCGAGTTCTGGCTGGGACTGAACAACTTCTATGTCATCACCCGGTATAATCACAGCAACCTCTACGCCATGGCGGTCTACCAGCTGAGCCAGGAGATCCTGGCGCTGAAAAACGGGGCGCTGAAAAACGGGACGTCCGGCTGATGGCCGCCGCCATGCCGGGAAAACTGCTGCTCCTGGGGCTGGCCTGCGCCACGCTGCTGGCGGCCTGCTCGACCCGCCCCTCCCTGCCGCCCGGCTTTCCGGACAGCGGCGACAGTGCACCGGCGCGGCGACTCGATCCCCATGCCATCGCCGATGCCACGCCGCGGGCCGAGCCGGTCAGCCGGCGCGGCAACCCGGCCACCTATGTGGTGCTCGGCCAGCGCTATCAAACCCTGCCGAGCAGCCGGGGCTACGTGGAGCGGGGCATCGCCTCCTGGTACGGAACCAAGTTTCACGGCCGCGCTACCAGCAGCGGCGAACCCTATGACATGTACGCCATGACCGCCGCGCACAAGAGCCTGCCGCTGCCTACCTATGTCCAGGTGACCAATCTGCGCAACGGCCGCACGGCCATCGTCAAGGTGAACGACCGCGGCCCGTTCCATGACAACCGGCTGATCGACCTCTCCTATGCGGCGGCCACCAAGCTGGGCATTCTCGGCGAAGGCACCGGCCTGGTGGAGGTGCGGGCCCTCGATCCCGGCATCCCGCCCGGACAGGCTCCGGCTGCGCCTCCGTCAGCCCCGGTCAGTCCGCTCATCCAGGCCAGCCATCCGGCGGCCCCCGGGCTGTTCATCCAGGTTGGCGCCTTCAGCAGCCGGCACAACGCCGACCAGCTGAGCCGGCGACTGGCCGGTTCCCTGGGCGAGAGGGTGCGCATCCAGCAGATCGACAACCGGGGGCAGCCGCTGTTTCGGGTGCAGATCGGCCCCCTGGCCGGCGTGGAACAGGTGGACAGCCTGAGCGTCAACCTGGCTTCGCTGGGCATTGTCGAGACCCAGGTCGTCATCGACTGACGACCACGCCGGGCGGCGCGGGTGAACCGGCGCACAGAAACGGCGACTCCGCTCGGATGGCGTCGGCCATCAGAAGCAGTTTTGACCCCGCATTCGGGTTAGAATAAACGGACAACCGACAGAACCTCGCCAGTTTTATGCTGTCTTCAGGTCCAAGTAACCGACAAAGGAATACCATGTTTGCACGTACCACCAGAGCCAACCGCCTCGCCCTGTTCGGTCTCTTCTGGACCGCCCTGATCGCCCTGCCCACCAATGCCGCGCCGGTACCGGCCCCACCCAGCGTCGCCGCCACCGGCCACCTGCTGATCGACTTCGACAGTGGCCATGTGATGGCCGAGAACAATGCCGAACAGCGCCTGGAGCCCGCCAGCCTGAC
The DNA here is from genome assembly GCF_029017505.1 of Sedimenticola hydrogenitrophicus. Classification (GTDB taxonomy): domain Bacteria; phylum Pseudomonadota; class Gammaproteobacteria; order Chromatiales; family Chromatiaceae; genus Sedimenticola; species Sedimenticola hydrogenitrophicus_A. The sequence goes on along the minus strand of NZ_JAQGEI010000011.1, from coordinate 69,039 downwards.
CAAGATCATGACCGCCTATGTGGTCATGAAAGAGATCCAGGCGGGTCAGGTGACCCTGCAGGACCAGGTGCTGGTAAGCAAAAAGGCCTGGCGTACCCCCGGTTCGCGCATGTTCATCGAGGTGGGGAAAAAGGTTGCCCTTGAGGTGCTGCTCAAGGGCATGATCATCCAGTCCGGCAACGACGCCAGCGTCGCCCTGGCCGAGCATGTGGCCGGCAGCGAGGAGACCTTCGCCAACCTGATGAACGACCACGCCAAGCGCCTGGGGATGGTGAACACCCACTTCGTCAACAGCACCGGACTGCCGCACGCGGAGCACTACACCACACCACGGGATATCGCCCGGGTGACCCGTGCCACCATCCGCGAGTTCCCGGATATCTACCAGTGGTATGCCACCAAGGAGTTCACCTTCAACAACATCAAGCAGCACAACCGCAACAAGCTGTTGTGGCGCGACGACGCGGTGGACGGGGTGAAGACCGGTCATACCGAGGCCGCCGGATACTGCCTGGTGGCCTCGGCCAAAAAGGATGGCATGCGCCTCATCGCGGTGGTGATGGGAACCAGCAGCGAGGATAGCCGCGCCAGCGAGAGCCAGTCCCTGCTCAACTACGGCTTCCGCTTCTTCGAGACCCACCGGCTCTACAGTGCCGGCGAGAAGCTGACCAGTACGCGGGTATGGAAGGGCAGCCAGGAGCAGCTGCGCCTGGGGCTGGCCAGGGACCTCTACATCACCATCCCCCGGGGACAATACCAGAACCTGAATGCCGGGATGCGCATTGAGCCGCAGATCATGGCCCCGGTGGCCTCGGGACAGCCGCTCGGCGCGGTGACCGTCTCCCTGGACGGGCAGAACATCGTCGAGACCGAGCTGGTGGCGCTGGATTCGATCGCCGAGGGGGGAGTGGTGCAGATCGCCAAGGATACCGTCCTGTTATGGCTGGAATAACGATGACGGAGCGACCAGCGGAAATCTATCTCAATGGCCGCTTTCTGCCGCCGCAACAGGGCCAGATCTCGGTCATGGACCGGGGCTTCCTGTTCGGCGACGGGGTCTACGAGGTGATCCCCTGTTACAGTGGGCGACTGTTCCGGCTGGAGGAGCACCTGCGCCGGCTGGACAACAGCCTGCACGCCATCCGCATGCGCAATCCCCTGGAGCGGGATGAGTGGCGGGCGATCCTGAAACGCCTCATCAGCCAGCTGCCGGGGGCGGACCAGTCGATCTACCTGCAGGTCACGCGCGGCTCCAGCGGCCAGCGCGACCACGCCATCCCCGCCGGCATCGCGCCGACCGTCTTCGTCATGACCCAGCCGGCGCTCTACCCGGACCCCACCACCCTGGCGACGGGCATCAAGGCCATCACCCTGGCCGACAACCGCTGGCTGCGCTGCGACATCAAGGCGATCACCCTGCTGGCCAATGTGCTGCTGCGCAGCGAGGCGCTGGACCAGGGGGCGGGCGAGGCGATCCTGATCCGCGACGGACAGGCCACCGAGGGGGCCGCCAGCAACCTGTTCATCGTCCAGGCGGGGGAGCTCCTCACCCCGCCCAAGAGCGACCGGCTACTGCCCGGGATCACCCGCGACCTGGTGCTGGAGCTGGCGCACCAACACGGATTGCCCTGTCGTGAACAGGAGATCAGCGAGGCGATGCTCGACAGCGCCGACGAGATCTGGGTCACCAGCTCCACCAAGGAGGTGACGCCGGTGGTGGAACTGAACGGCCGCCGGGTTGGAAACGGCACACCCGGCCCCTTCTACACCCGCATGGCCGCCTGCTACGGCGAATACAAGGCCCTGCTCCAGGCGGGCCGGATACAATCCTGAGCAACATGAACGAACAGAAAGAGACCCTGCTGGAGTTCCCCTGTGAATTCGCCGTCAAGGCGATGGGGCTCGCCAGCCACCCGGACTTCGAGGCACTGGTGGTGGAGATCGTTTCGCTGCACGTGCCCGACCTGCCGCACCAGGCCAGCCGCAGCCGCGCCAGCAAGAACGGCAAGTACCTGTCGGTGACCGTCACCTTCCAGGCCACCAGCAAGGCGCAGCTGGACGCCATCTATTACGCTCTCACCGCCCACCGGGACGTGGTAATGAGCCTATGACGGCCGACCTCCCCACCCGGCCGCCGCTGATCCGGGAGCTTGGCCGCCAGCCCTACGAAACGGTGTGGCGGGAGATGCAACGCTTCACCGCCGAACGGGACGACACGACCCGCGACGAGATCTGGCTGGTGGAGCATCCGCCGGTATTCACCCTGGGCCAGGCCGGCAGACCGGAACACCTGCTTACCCCCGGCGATATCCCCGTCATCCGCACCGATCGCGGCGGCCAGGTCACCTATCACGGGCCGGGACAGCTGCTGGCCTACCTGCTGCTCAACCTGCGGCGTCACCGCCTGGGGGTGCGCCAGCTGGTCACCCTGATCGAGCAGAGCATTGTCGACCTGTTGCGGGACTACGGCATCGCCGCCTACGCCCGTGCGGACGCCCCCGGGGTCTATGTCGACGCCCGCAAGATCGCGGCCCTCGGGCTCCGCGTCCGGCACGGCTGCAGCTTCCACGGCCTGAGCCTGAATGTGGACATGGACCTGGAGCCGTTCAGCCGCATCAACCCCTGCGGCTTTGCCGACCTGCAGGTGACGCAGCTGCGCGATCTGGCGCGGCCGGAGGCGTTATTCAGGGTGGGTCACCGGTTGACCCGCCACATCCTCGGGCGACTCGGCTACAATCAACACCAACAGACGACAGGCGATCTCCCATCTCATGAGTAAAGTCGAAGACCACAACGCCCCGTCTCGGGCAACCCCCGAGACCCACCAGCGCGGCAGCGAGAAGCTGGCGAGAATCCCGATCAAGGTCGAGCCGACCCGGGTGATGCCGCGCAAGCCGGACTGGATCCGGGTCAAGCTGCCCAGCGGCGAACGGGTCAACGAGATCAAGCAGATCCTGCGCCAGAGCAAGCTCAGCTCGGTGTGCGAGGAGGCGGCCTGCCCCAATCTCGGCGAGTGCTTCAGCCACGGCACCGCCACCTTCATGATCATGGGGGATATCTGCACCCGCCGCTGCCCGTTCTGCGACGTGGCCCACGGCAAACCGCTGCCGCTCGATGCCAACGAACCGGCGGAGCTGGCCGAGGCGGTGAAGGCGATGCGGCTGCGCTACGTGGTGGTCACCTCGGTGGACCGGGACGACCTGCGCGACGGTGGCGCCGGCCACTTCGTCGACTGCATCACGGCGCTGCGCGAGCACAACCCGGAGACCCGCATCGAGATCCTGGTGCCCGATTTCCGCGGTCGTGTCGAGGTGGCGCTGGAGGCGTTTGCCGAAACCCGGCCGGACGTCTTCAACCACAACCTGGAGACCGTCCCCCGGCTCTACCGGCAGGCCCGCCCCGGGGCCGATTACCGGGGATCGCTGGAACTGTTGGACCGCTTCAAGCGGCGCCACCCCGAGGTGCAGACCAAATCCGGCCTGATGCTGGGGCTGGGCGAGACGCATGAGGAGGTGCTGGCGGTGATGCGCGACCTGCGCGACCACCAGGTCAACATGCTGACCCTCGGCCAGTACCTGCAACCGAGCCGGGAGCACCTGGCGGTGGACCGCTTCGTCACCCCGCGGGAATTCGATCAACTGCGCCAGGAGGGTGAGTCGATGGGCTTCTCCAACGTGGCCAGCGGGCCGCTGGTGCGCTCCTCCTACCACGCCGACCTGCAGGCCAACCCGCTGCTCGACCGCGACGAGCGGGGTTAGACGATGAATCAGGAGATCGTCTGGACCCTGAAAAATCTACTTCTGCCGCCCGGCATCCTGGTACTCCTCGGCCTGATCGGCCTGCTGATGGTCCGGCGGCTGCTTGGAAAGCTGCTGCTGTTGTGCAGTGTGGTCGCGCTCTACCTGGTATCGACCCCCTTTTTCTCCAGCCAGCTGATGGCTGGTCTGGAGTCCCTGCCCGCATTGACCGAGGCACAGATCGGCAGCTCCGACGCCCAGGCCATCGTGGTGCTGGGGGCGGGTCGGCGCGACGCGGCTGCGGAATTCGGGCCGGGGGACACCGTCAACACCCTGCATCTGGAACGGCTGCGCTACGCCGCCTGGCTATCGCGCAAAAGTGGCCTGCCCCTGATCACCAGCGGCGGCAAGCCGCTCAGCCGCGGCCTCAGCGAGGCGGCACTGGCCCGTGACGTACTGGAGAAAGAGTTCGGCGTGCCTGTGCTGACGATCGAAGAAGGGAGCCGCACCACCCGGGAACAGGCGCATGCCCTGAAGCCGCTGCTGGAGCAGCGCGGCATCCGCAAGATCCTGCTGGTGACCCACGCCTGGCACATGCTGCGCGCCCTGGATGTATTCGAGGCCGCCGGGATCGATGTACAGCCGGCGCCCACCGGTTTCGCCCACACCCCGGGCACCCAACCGAGCTACCACGACTGGCTGCCGAACGCGGGGGCGCTGCTGGACAGCTACTACGCCCTGCACGAGCAGCTCGGGCGCTGGTGGTATCGACTGCTCGGCTAAGGTAAGCACCAAGATAACCACCCCATAAGGGGTTGGGGCTCTTTTCCGTTTCGTATGGGTAATGCAGCGCCGTAGCCTGGATGAAGCCGCCACCGCCGAAACCGGAATGATCATGAGTGCCCGCGGCGGCGTAATCCGGGGTTTGGGGCAGACGCCGGGCAATGCCCCGGATTACGCCCGTCTGGGCTTGCGTGTCTATCGGGCTTTTGTGGGACGGGCTTCATCCGGGCTACAAACTGCCTCCCTTCCTACCCACACAATTCGGAAAGGACCCGGGGTTGGTAGTGGTTATCTTGGTGCTTACCGGCTGAGAGCTTGTGAAGATTACTCCACGCCGGCCGACAGCCGCTCCAGCGGACAGCCCGGCCGCCACAACCGGGCCAGTTGCATCCCGGAGGACTTGGGATCGCCGCTTACCCAGAAGTGTTCGCCGCCCGTCCCCGTCCCGCTCCGCAACAATCCCAGGGCATCCAGACGGCGCTGCAGCTCCCGGGCGATCGCCGGGCCGGTATCGACGATCTCCACTTCCGGTCCGGCCAGTTCCCGGATCAGCGGCGCCAGGAAAGGGTAGTGGGTACAGCCGAGCACCAGGGTATCCACCCCCTGTAGCCGCAGGGGCTGGATGATGGACGCCACCAGCTCCCAGGTCTCCTGACTCGCCAGGGCTCCCGACTCCACCTGTTCCACCCAGCCATGGCACGGCTGCACGATCACCCGGCGCTGTTGGCCATGGGTCGAGATGAGCCGCTGGAATTTTTCGCTACCCAGGGTACCCGCGGTAGCCAGGACCCCGACCACACCGCCACGGCTGCGGCTGATGCCCGGTTTCAGCCCGGGCTCGACGCCGATCACCGGCAGCGCAAACTGCCGCCGCAGCTCCGCCACCGCCACGGCCGTGGCGGTGTTGCAGGCCACCACGATGGCCTTCGCCCCCTGCTCCGCCAGGAACCGGGTGATCGCCAGGGAGCGGGCGACAACATAGTCCGCGGGCTTGTTGCCATAGGGAATATGGGCGCTATCGGCCACGTACAGCAGCGCCTCCGCCGGCAACAGCCGGCGAATCTGCGTCAGTACCGAGAGTCCGCCGATCCCGGAGTCGAATACGCCGATCGGCGCGGCCGCGTCCAGCTCACTCATCATCCCGACGGCATTCACCCTCGATGACGCGATGCTCCGTGTTGCGCTGTTGCGGATCATTCCCCGGAGCCGGATGCAAGGTGCCGGCGCGCTTCAGGAACCAGACGATCATGGCACGCCGTACCGGCGGCACCAGGCAGAGGAAACCGAACAGGTCGGTAAAGAAGCCGGGTAGCAGCAGCAGGATGCCGCTGAGCAGCAGCACCACCCCTTCCAGCATCTCGATCGCCGGTACCTCGCCCCGCTCCATCCCGGCCCTGACCCGCAGGGCGGTGGAGAAGCCTTGCAGGCGCACCAGCAGCCCACCCAGCACGGCGGTGAAGACGGTGAGGAAAATGGTCGGCAGGGCGCCGATCCGGGAACCGACCTCGATCAGGAAATAGAGCTCAACCAGGGGGATGCCGACAAACAGCAGCAGAAGCGCGAGTAATGGATTCATGGGGGCAGAGCTTACGCCCCGCCACTGCCCGTTTCAAGATGACCCCGACCAAACCGGCTCAGCCCGGATCGCCTGAATCTTTCTCCTGATGCCCCAACCCCCGCCCTCTTTACGCACGCCTGGTGCAGCACGAAGGCCGCCCCCCCGCCGGGTCGACTTAGGGCTCGCGCAAGAATAATTTCGCAGTACCGAGGGCGTAACTGGGCCACGCTGGCAAGGCACGCTTTGCAGGCAATGGCCGTTCCCTTGGCAAAAAGCGTAACGCCGCCAGCGGGGTTCAGTTGCGACCGAATACCGAAACTTATTTTTGCGCGAGCCCTTAACATTTTGCGCGCGAACGGGCAATCCTGTATCTTCCGCCACATGCCTGTGGACAAGCTTTTGATCTACTGTACCTGTCCCGACCAGGCAAGCGCCGACCGGATTGCCGGCCTCCTGGTTGAACAACGACTCGCCGCCTGCGTCAGCATCATCGCCCCGGTAAAGTCGATCTATACCTGGCAGGATAAGCTTGAGACGTCGGAGGAGTGGCTGCTGCTGATCAAGACCACGCAAGCGCGTTACGCGGACCTGCAGCAGGCCATTCTCTCCCTCCATCCCTATGAACTACCGGAGATTATTGCGGTCCCTGTACAACGGGGACTGCCGGCCTATCTCCACTGGATTGATGAATGCACACAACAACAAGATTGAATCTACTGACGCTGTTGCTGATCCTGCTGCTGTTACCGGGCCTCGCCGGCGCCCAGGAGGAACCGGACTACCTGCTGCCCCAGCAGGCGTTCAAACTCTCCGCCCTGGCCGAGGATGCCGGCAGCATCCGCGCGACCTGGCAAATATCCGACGGCTATTACCTCTACCGCGACAAGTTCAAGTTCACCAGCGAGACCCCCGGCATCACCCTGGGGGAGGCCGAATTCCCGGCGGGAAAAATCAAAACGGATCAGTTTTTCGGCGACATGGAGGTGTACCGTAACTCGGTATCCATGCGGATTCCCATCGAGCGCGCCCCCGGCGCGGACGCCACCCTGACCCTGGCCACGGTCTCCCAGGGCTGTGCCGATGCCGGTCTCTGCTATCCGCCGCAGAAGGAGACCGTGACCCTGTCGCTGGCCCCCGCCGCCAAGGCAGCCCCCGCCGCCACGCCGGCCCTCGCCGCCCTGGGTAAATTGGGCGGCAACCTGGGCCAGGCGCTGGGGCTGCAGGACGAGGACGAGATACTCACCCCGGAGCAGGCCTACCAGCTCTCGGCGGAAGTCGAGCGGCCGGACCTCATCCGCCTGATCTGGAGCATCGCCGACGGCACCTACCTCTATCAGGACAAGATCCATGTTGAACTGCTGAGCGGCGAGGGGGTACAACTGGGCCGCTTCCAGCTGCCACCCGCCGAGATGAAGCAGGATGCGCTGCGGCCCGACGGGACGATCGGCGATCTGCCGGTCTACCACAATGAGATCAACCTGCAGCTACCGCTGATCCGCAGCATCCCGGCCGCCACCGACATCCAACTCCAGGTGGGCTACCAGGGCTGCGCCGAGTTGGGAGTCTGCTATCCACCGATCCGCAAGACCCTGTCACTGGCGCTGCCGCCGCTGGCGGCCGCACCGGACACCCCCTCCCCCCTGCAGCAGGCGCAACAGGCGTTGATCGCCACCCAGACGCCCAACGCCGCCGTGGCCAGCCCCGTCGCAGCCAACGTGGCGGCGGAGCCGGTTTCCGAACTGGACAGCATCACCTCCGCCCTGGCCGGCGGCAACACCTGGCTGGTGATACCGCTGTTCTTCGGCCTCGGGCTGGCACTCTCCCTGACCCCCTGTGTCTTCCCCATGATCCCGATCCTCTCCGGGATCATCGCCGGGCAGGGCAGCCGCATCACCACCCGCAAGGCGTTCACCCTCTCGGTGGTCTATGTGCTGGCCATGTCCCTCACCTACACCGCCGCCGGGGTACTGGCGGGACTGTTCGGGCAGAATCTGCAGGCGGCCTTCCAGAACCCCTGGATTCTCAGCTTCTTCGCCCTGGTGTTCGTCCTGCTGGCCTTCTCCATGTTCGGCTTCTATGAGCTGCAGCTACCCAGCCGCTGGCAGAGCAAGCTGGCGGAACGCAGCAACCGGCAGAGTGGCGGAACCCTGGCCGGCGTCGCCGTCATGGGCTTCCTCTCGGCGCTGATCGTCGGCCCCTGCGTGGCGCCGCCCCTGGCCGGCGCGTTGATCTATATCGGCCAGACCGGCGATGCCATGCTAGGCGGCCTGGCGCTGTTTACCCTGGCCATGGGCATGGGCGCACCGCTGATCATCATCGGCACCTCGGCCGGCAAGTATCTGCCGCGCGCCGGCAGCTGGATGGACAAGGTGAAGGCGGTGTTCGGCGTCGGCATGCTGGCGGTGGCCATCATCCTGCTGGAGCGGATACTGCCGGTGGAGGTCTCGATGCTGCTGTGGGGCATCCTGCTGGTGGTGAGCGCCATCTACATGGGCGCCCTGCGCGAGCTGGCGGTGGAGGCCTCGGGCTGGGATCGTTTGTGGAAGGGCCTCGGCGTGGTGGTGCTGATCTACGGTACGCTGATGCTGATCGGTGCCGCGGCCGGCGGCCGGGATACCGTGCAGCCTCTACGTGGCCTGATGGCGGCCAGCGGCGGCAGTGAGGCGGCCCACCTGCAGTTTCGGCGCATCAAGAGCGTGGCCGACCTGCAGCGTGAGGTCGCTTCGGCCAGCGCCGCCGGGAGACCGGTGATGCTCGATTTCTATGCCGACTGGTGTGTCTCCTGCAAGGAGATGGAGCGCTATACCTTCAGTGACCCCAAGGTGATCGCCACGCTCTCCGACACTGTCCTGCTGCAGGCCGACGTGACCGCCAATGACGCCCAGGACGTGGCCCTGCTGCAGGGCCACTTCGGCCTGCCGGGCCCACCCAGCATCATGTTCTACGGCCGCGACGGCAAAGAGCGCAAGGGCTACCGCGTGGTCGGCTTCATGGGACCCGAAGACTTCAACAACCACGTAAGGAAGGCGCTGCAATGACGACCCGTTCTCTCCTGGGTTCCCTCCTGATGCTCGCCCTGCTCCTGCCGGGCCTCGGCCTGCTGGCCGGCTGTGAACAGGAGCCGCCGAAACCGAACCTGACCGGCAACGCCGAGAGCCGCATGCCGGCCTTCAGTTTTGCCAACCTGGAGGGTGAACAGCAGGCCAGCAGCCAGTGGAACGGCAAGGTTCTGGTGGTCAACTACTGGGCCACCTGGTGTCCCCCCTGCCGCAAGGAGATGCCGCTGTTTATTGAAACCCAGCAGAACTATGCCGACCGGGGGGTACAGTTTGTCGGCATCGCCATCGACGACCCGCTCATGGTGCAGGATTTCGTCGATATCTACGCCATCAACTTCCCGACCCTGATCGGCAATGCCGACGCCATCAGGCTCTCCAACCGCATGGGCAATCGCTTCGATTCGCTGCCGTTCACCGCCATCTTCGACCGCCAGGGCAACACCCGCTACATCCAGGTGGGCGAGCTGAGCCGCGAGGTGCTGGAGCGGGAGCTGCAACCCCTGCTGTAGTGGCAATTCCCCAGGTTGCAAACCGCCCATGGGGCGGGCCATGCCCGCCGCTCCACCCTGGCCCGCACACCGACAAAGGCGCCCACGGGACGCCCTATGTACCGGGGTATCCGAGGTGAGCGCCTTATGGGTAATCAAGTAATCCTTTTAATTCGCGATAAATTTTCGCCGAACGTGACGTTATCTTCGTTAAAATCTGGACAAACTGGAGCTGCTCCGTCAGAATTTGCCCTTAGCTGGAACTTTTTCAACCGCAGCATCACCGGTGCAGCGTCCGCGCGCACCGCTCAGGTAGACAATCATGGCGACCATCCTGGTACTGAACGGACCCAACCTGAATCTTTTGGGGACCCGGGAACCCGAGCTGTATGGCCGGGACACGCTGGCCGATATTGAAGAGCGGCTGACCCACCTCACCCAGGGTGCGGGACACAACCTCACCTTCACCCAGAGCAATGCCGAACATGAGCTGATCGAGCGCATTCACTGCGCCCGCGACGAGCAGATCGCCTATATCATCTTCAATCCAGCTGCCTTTACCCATACCAGCGTGGCGCTACGCGACGCCCTGCTCGGGGTGGGCATACCCTTCATAGAAGTGCACCTCTCCAATGTTCACGCACGGGAGCCGTTTCGCAGGCACTCCTATTTTTCCGATATCGCTGAAGGCGTCATCAGCGGCCTGGGGGTGCAGAGTTATGAACTCGCACTCGCCGCCGCCCTCAAGCGCCTCAGCCTCTAGCCACTGAACCGGGATTTACAGCCACAATGGATATCCGCAAAGTAAAAAAACTGATCGAACTTATCGAAGAGTCCGACGTCGCCGAGATCGAGATTCACGAAGGAGAAGAGTCGGTACGCATCAGCCGTGTCAGCTCGACCCCACCCACCATGTTCATGACCGCCCCGCAGCCCCAGGTGGCCGCGGCCGTGGCGCCGGTCGTTGCCCACGATGCCGTGGCCGAAACCAAGCCGGAGCTCACCGGCCACGCGATCCGTTCGCCCATGGTCGGCACCTTCTACCGCTCCCCCACCCCCACCTCAAAACCCTTTGTCGAGATCGGCCAGCACGTCAGCGTGGGTGAAACCCTCTGCATTATCGAGGCCATGAAGATCCTCAATCAGATCGAGTGTGACAAGTCCGGGGTCGTCACCCAGGTCCTGGTGGAGAACGGCCAGCCGGTGGAATACAACGAGCCCCTGTTTATTATCGACTAAAGGCCCCTGTCGCTATGATCGAAAAAATCGTCATCGCCAACCGGGGCGAAATCGCCCTGCGTATCCTGCGGGCCTGCCGTGAACTCGGCATCAAGACCGTGGCGGTCCACTCCGAGGCGGACCGGGAGTTGAAGCATGTCCGGCTGGCGGATGAGACCGTCTGCATCGGCCCCGCCCCCTCGGCCGGCAGCTACCTGCAGGTCCACTCCATCATCAGCGCCGCCGAGGTGACCGACGCCATGGCCATCCACCCCGGTTACGGCTTTCTCTCCGAGAATGCCGATTTCGCCGAACGCGTGGAGGAGAGCGGCTTCATCTTTATCGGCCCCAAGCCGGAAACCATCCGCCTGATGGGCGACAAGATCACCGCCATCGAGGCGATGAAGGCCGCCGGGGTACCCTGTGTCCCGGGCTCCGATGGCCCCCTCGACAACGATGAGCGCAAGACCCTGAAAATGGCCGCCGGGATCGGTTATCCGGTGATCATCAAGGCGGCCGGTGGCGGCGGTGGCCGCGGCATGCGCGTGGTGCACACCGAGGCGACCCTGCTCAACGCCATCTCCCTGACCAAGGCGGAGGCGGGTGCCGCCTTCGGCAACGATACCGTCTACATGGAGAAGTACCTGGAGAATCCCCGGCACGTGGAGTTCCAGGTGCTGGCGGATACCCACGGCAACGCCATCCACCTGGGCGAGCGCGACTGCTCCATGCAGCGCCGGCACCAGAAGGTGGTGGAGGAGGCGCCGGCCCCGGGCATCTCCGAAGAGCTGCGCAACCGCCTGGGCGAGCGCTGTGCCGAGGCGTGCCGCCGCATCGGTTACCGGGGCGCCGGCACGTTCGAATTCCTCTACGAGAACGGCGAATTCTATTTCATAGAAATGAACACCCGCATCCAGGTGGAACACCCGGTAACCGAGATGATCACCGGCGTCGACATTGTCAAGGAGCAGCTGCGCATCGCCGCCGGCGAGGCGCTCGCCTACCGGCAGTCCGACATCCAGATACGCGGTCACGCGGTCGAGTGCCGCATCAATGCCGAGGACCCGGTCACCTTCATGCCGAGCCCCGGTGACATCACCCATCTGCATATCCCGGGCGGCCCGGGTATCCGCGTGGACACCCACATCTATGACGGTTACCGGGTACCACCGCATTACGACTCCATGATCGGCAAGCTGATCGCCCATGGCGAGAACCGCGCCTCGGCCATTGCCCGCATGCGGACCGCCCTCGCAGAGATGGTGGTGGACGGCATCAAGACCAACATCCCGCTGCAGCAACGGATCATGGTGGACGAGGCATTCGTCAAGGGTGGCGCGAACATTCATTACCTGGAAAAGAAACTGGGTATCTAGTCGCAAGCGGCGGGCCCGCGGCGGAGACCGGGGCCGGCCAACAGGAGCTGAACGTGCCCTGGATACAGGCCCATCTGACCACCAGCAAGGATCAGGCGCCGCTGATCGAGCTGCTGTTTGAACACCTCGGCGCCCTCTCCACCACCCTGGAGGACGCCGAGGATGAACCGTTGCTGGAACCCAAGCCGGGCGAACTCCCCCTCTGGAAGCTGACCCGGGTCACCGGCCTGTTTGCTGGCGACATCGACAGCGACGAGCTGCGCCAGCGCATCAACCAGACCCTCAAGCGCGACGTCACCCGCAGCCTCGCCCTTGAGGTGCTGGAGGACCAGGCGTGGGAGCGCGCCTGGCTGGACAACTTCCACGCCATGTCCTTCGGCCGGCGGCTGTGGATCTGCCCTCAGGGCCGGCACGTAGAGCAGGACGACGCCATCGTCGTCGAGCTGGATCCGGGACTCGCCTTCGGCACCGGCACCCACCCGACGACCGCCCTCTGCCTGCAGTGGCTGGACCGCACCCCGCTGGAGGGGCTGGAGCTGATCGACTTCGGCTGCGGCTCGGGGATTCTCGCGGTGGCGGCGCTGAAGCTGGGGGCGAAGCGGGTGTACGCCACCGACCACGACCCGCAGGCGATGCAGGCCACCGTCGCCAATGCAGAGAAGAACGGCGTACTGGAGCGGCTGCAGCCTTGTGACCCCGCCGATCTGCCTGGACACCCGGTGGACCTGGTGCTGGCCAACATCCTCGCCGGCACCCTGATCGAGTTGAAGGAACAGCTGACCCGACTGACCCGGCCGGGCGGCCGCATCATCCTCTCCGGGATTCTCAGCGAGCAGGCACAGATGGTCAGCGACGCCTATGCCGAGGCCTTCAGCATGCAGCCGCCGCGGCAACAGGAGGAGTGGGTGCTGCTGGAGGGAACCCGGAAATGAACAGGACCCGCTGACCGTGCATACCCAGTGCCCCCACTGCCAGACCCTGTTCCGCATCAGCACCGAGCAGTTGAAAGCGGCCGCCGGCAAGGCCCACTGCTGCCGTTGCGACCGGGTGTTCAGCGCCCTGGACAACCTGCGCGACCCACCCCCGGCGACGGCCTGGCCGGAGTCCCGCCTGATCGAGGAGTATCCTCCACAACAGAACCTGGAACTGCCGTTCGACAGCCCTGCGCAGCAGATCAGTCCCCGGGAGATGCACAGCAGTCTGACCGAGCTGCTGCAGACCCTGCAGATCAGCCCGGAGACACCCACGCAGGAACCGGAGCAGCCGGAGGCCGCCGAGGGACTGGCCAGGGATGACGAGCGCGACCCGTTCGAGCCGCTCTATCACTTCGACGATCCGGATATGGACAGTGTCCGGATCGGCCTCGACTCGCAGCTGCATGAAGCTATCGACCCACCTGTCGGGCCGCTCGCCGAACCGGATCGCGAGGCCGACTCCGCACGCGAGCCGGCAACGGCCAGTGAGGCGACGGTCGATTCCGACACCGAGCCCGGCTATGCGGCGGCTGCGCCCCGCCCCGCCCGGGTTCCGTTCGACATCCCCCCCGACCTGCCAGAGATCCAGCCGGCCGAGACCGAGCCGCTCTCTCTGGAGGAGCGCCTGAAGGATGCCGGCGGCCGCCGTCGCGGCACCCTCGGCTGGTCACTCGCCATCTTGCTGCTGTTGCTGGTGGCCCTCGGCCAGCTCGCCTGGTTCGGCCGCGATCACCTGTTGCGCTATCCCGCCGGCCGGGAGCTGCTGGAGAGCGCCTGCGGGCTGCTGCTCTGTCAGCTACCGCCCCGGCATGAACCGGAAAAACTGCACGTGGTCTCCCGCGCCATCACCACCCACCCGGACCGGGAGGGCGCGCTGAAGTTGATGCTCATCCTGCGCAATGACGCCGACTTCATCCAGCCCTGGCCGCAACTGGAACTGAGCCTGCTGGACCGCAACGGCGACCTGATCGCCCGGCGCCGGTTCAGCCCGGAGGAGTACCACGATACGCCCAGGGGTCTGCTGCAGCCGGGCATTCCCGAGACCATCAACCTGGAGCTGGAGGACCCGGGCGACCAGGTTGTGGGTTTCCAGTTCGACTTCTACTGAGCTCCCGAACCACGGATCCACACGGATAAACACAGGTGGATTACCCCCGGCCGGGCACATATATGCCCTCCCGCACAGCCAACCGCCAGCGGGTAACTCCCCTATACAAAATCCGTGTGTATCCGCGTTCATCCGTGGTACTTCATCAGCAGATTGTATGGGCACGCTTTGTGTGCCCACATGGATGCTAATTCTACTCCATTAGATTCTGGCGCCGTGCGGAGATCTTCAGGCTGGATGGAGTCCAAGACGCACCGTAAACCCTTTCATGCTGCGCATGAAAGTCCGGCCCACCTATCCATGGGTCGGCGCTTGTTCCTCCCGGCGGATCGTCGTAACATAGCCGCCTCTCTTCGCGGCCGCTCCAGAATCAACCGACCTGTATAGACAGACGATGCGCATCGGTCCTTATCAACTCGACAACAATCTGCTGGTCGCGCCGATGGCAGGGGTCACGGACCGGCCGTTCCGCCAGCTCTGCCGCCGCCTCGGCGCCGGCATGGCGGTCTCCGAGATGATCTCCTCCGACGCCTCGCTGCGCGGCACCCGCAAGACGGTGCGCCGGCTCGACTTCGCGGGTGAGCCGGGCCCGGTCTCGGTACAGATTGTCGGCGCCGATCCGCGAACCATGGCGGAGGCGGCGCGGATCAATGTCGGCCATGGCGCCCAGATCATCGACATCAACATGGGCTGCCCGGCCAAGAAGGTGTGCCGGGTGGCCGCCGGCTCGGCACTGCTGGTGGACCCGCCCCTGGTGGGACGCATTCTCGACGCCGTGGTGCGGGCGGTGGAGGCACCGGTCACCCTGAAGATCCGCACCGGCTGGGACCCGGACAACCGTAACGGCCTGGAGATCGCGCGCATCGCCGAGGCCAGCGGCATCCGGGCCCTGGCGGTGCACGGCCGCACCCGCGCCTGCGGCTTCTCCGGCAGCGCCGAGTACCATACCATCCGCGCGATCAAGCAGGCGGTGGTTATCCCGGTGATCGCCAATGGCGATATCGAATCGCCGGAAAAGGCAAAAAAGGTGCTGGAACTGACCGGCGCCGATGCTATCATGATTGGCCGGGCCGCCCAGGGACGGCCCTGGATATTCCGCGAGATCGACCACTATCTGATGACGGGGGAAAAACATTCCGCTCCCCAACCGGCATGGATTCGCGATATCCTATTGGAGCACGTGGGGAACCTGTACACATTTTACGGCGAGTTTCAGGGGGTGCGCATCGCACGCAAACATATCGCCTGGTACAGCAGAACCCAACCGGGAGGCGCGCTCTTCAGACAGCGCATAAACACAACCGACTCAACGGAAAAACAACAAGCCCTGATCGTGGAGTTTTTCGATCAGCTGGCCATAAATAAGGAGCGGGCAGCATGACGATGGAAGCCTTACTGGCACAAGAAGCCAACAAACCACATTTTCCCGTGGCCAAGAACAAGGCGACAGAACCCCTGCGAGAATGCGTCAGGGATGCCCTGGCCAGCTACTTCAAACAGCTGGATGGTCACAGTGCGGCCAATATCTACCAGATGGTGCTGGCCGAGGTGGAGCAACCGCTGCTGGAGACCGTCATGACCCACACCGAGGGCAACCAGACCCGTGCCGCCGAGATCCTCGGCATCAGTCGCAGCACCCTGCGCAAGAAGCTGGCGCTGTATGACTTGGACTAAGGCAATTTCTGTCAATGAACATCCCGGCTTGCTGGTCTTTTCGTCCCCCTGCGGTGTTGCCCCAGGCATCACATAGTCCGACTATGCTTCGCCTGGGGCGCCTTGCAGGGAAACAAAAATCCTACGCAATCCAGGATGTTCATTTCCGTCAATCGCCTAAGACAATCAACCGAATTCCCTAACGAACCCATAACGCGGCCGGCCGGCCGCGTTTCCATTAATCATCCAGCAGAAGCAGGTTCAGGATCATGACAGCAATCAGCCGAGCCCTCATCAGTGTCTCCGACAAGTCCGGTATCGTGGAGTTTGCCCAGGCACTTCATCAGCGCGGCGTGGAGATCCTCTCCACCGGCGGCACCGCCCGCCTGTTGGCGGAACAGCAGATCCCGGTCACCGAGGTCTCGGCCCATACCGGATTCCCCGAGATGATGGACGGCCGGGTCAAGACCCTGCACCCGAAGATCCATGGCGGCATCCTCGGCCGGCGCGGCATCGATGACGCGGTGATGGCCGACAACGGCATTGCGCCGATCGACATGATCGTGGTCAACCTCTACCCGTTCGAGGAGACCGTCGCCAACCCGGACTGCGACCTGCCCACGGCGATCGAGAACATCGACATCGGCGGCCCCACCATGCTGCGCGCAGCGGCCAAGAACCACAAAGACGTCACCGTGATCGTGGATGCCGGGGATTACCCCCGCGTGCTCCAGGAGATGGACAGCAACGAAGGCCGCGTCAGCGACGCCACCCGCTTCGACCTGGCGATAAAGACCTTCGAACACACCGCCAACTACGACGGCGCCATCGCCAACTACCTGGGCGCCCGGGTAAGCGGCGAGACCGCGACGTTCCCGCGCACCATCAACCTGCAGTATCGCCAGGTGCAGACCATGCGCTACGGGGAGAACCCGCACCAGCAGGCGGCCTTCTTCGTCGAGCGCGACCAGCCCGAGGCGTGCATCGCCACCGCCCGGCAGCTGCAGGGCAAGGAGCTCTCCTATAACAACATCGCCGACACCGACGCCGCCCTGGAGTGCGTCAAGCAGTTCTACGAGGCCCCGGCCTGCGTTATTGTCAAGCACGCCAACCCCTGCGGGGTCGCCTTCGGCAGCGATCTGACCGAGGCCTACGAGCGCGCCTTCAGCACCGATCCGGAGTCGGCGTTCGGCGGCATCATCGCCTTCAACCAGACCCTGGATGCGAAGACCGCGCAGGCCATCGTCGACAAGCAGTTTGTCGAGGTGATCATCGCCCCGGAAGTCACGGACGAGGCGGTGGCGATCGTCGCCGCCAAGAAGAACGTGCGCCTGCTGGCCTGCGGCGCCTGGGACCGCGAGTCCAGCCACCGCCTGGAGATGAAGCGGGTCAACGGCGGCCTGCTGGTGCAGGATGCCGATTTGCAGCTGTACAACCAGCTCCAGGTGGTGACCCGACGCCCCCCCAGCGAAGCGGAGATGGAGGCGCTGCTGTTCAGCTGGCGGGTGGCCAAGTTCGTCAAATCCAATGCCATCGTCTATTGCCGGGACGGCATGACCATCGGTGTCGGCGCCGGCCAGATGAGCCGGGTCAATTCGGCGCGTATCGCCGCCATCAAGGCCGAGCAGGCCGGACTGGCGGTAGCGGGATCGGTGATGGCGTCGGACGCCTTCTTCCCGTTCCGCGACGGCCTGGACAACGCCGCCGCCGCGGGCATCCGCGCGGTAATCCAGCCGGGCGGCTCGATGCGTGACGAGGAGGTGATCGCGGCGGCCGATGAACATGACATCGCCATGGTCTTCACCGGCATGCGCCACTTCCGCCACTAGGCCGACACAGTCGATCTCTCGCCAACACGCCAAGAAGGCACGGATACCATGCAGATGTCGCAGAGCAGTTTTCGGATAGGGCAATGGACTGCGGTCCATGCGGAATTCCCTGTTTTTAAAACTTTGCGACCTTCGCGTCCTGGCGTGAATAGTGCGCTCCAGGTCTTCCCCTGATGCGGTAGCCTCCAGAGGGCACCTCTACAAAGCAATCGTTATGAAGATTCATCCAACCGCCATCATCCACGAAAGCGCCCGCCTGCACGAATCCGTTGAGGTCGGGCCTTACTCAATCATCGAGGCGGATGTCGAGATCGGCGATGGCTGCACCATCGAGAGCGGTGTGCGCATTTTCAGCGGCACCCGCCTGGGCAAACACAACCGGGTGTGCCATGGCGCGGTGCTCGGCTGCGAACCGCAGGATCTGGGCTTTGTCCCGGAAAACAGCCGCCCGCTGCTGATCGGCGACCACAACCAGTTTCGCGAAGGGGTGAACATCAGCCGCGGAGTGAAGACCGAGGGCGGCACCCAGATCGGCGACCACAACTATTTCATGTGCGGCTTTCATGCCGGCCACGACTGCCGGCTCGGCAGTCACAACGTGTTCGGTCCCAACAGCACCGTGGCCGGCCACGTCGAACTGGGCGAGCGGATCTTCATCTCCGGCCTGGTGGCGATCCACCAGTTCTGCTTTATCGGCGACTACGCCATGATCGCCGGCTGCGCCAAGGTGGTGAAGGACATCCCGCCCTATGTCACCTGCGATGGCAATCCGGCCCGGGTGATCGGCCTCAATACGGTCGGGCTGCGGCGTGCCGGCATGCCGGCGGCGAACCGCGCCGCCATCAAGCAGACCTACAAGATCCTCTACCACGCCGGATTGAATACCAGCCAGGCGCTGGCACGACTGAAACTGGAAGCCCCCACCCCTGAAACCGACAACATCACCCGCTTCTTCGAGCGCAGCGACCGCGGCGTGACCACGCACCGCTGACTGATACATTTTCTTGCTTGGTGATCTGACTCAGCCGCACCCACGAAAAAGATGCGCCGCGAGTGACCGCAAATGAACACGAATAACTTAATTTGAAAAATGCAGGGCAAACGAACATGAACATCCTGATTATCGGCGGCGGCGGCCGCGAACATGCGCTGGCCTGGAAGGCCGCCCAGTCACCCCTGGCGGAGAAGATCTTCCTGGCACCGGGCAATGCCGGCACGGCGCTGGAGCCGGGCATGGAGAATGTGCCGATCGGGGTGGAGGAGATCGACGCCCTCGTGGCGTTCGCCCGGGATCACCGGGTTGGCCTGACCATCGTCGGCCCGGAGGTCCCGCTGGTTCTGGGCGTGGTGGACGCGTTCACGGCCGCCGGCCTGAACTGTTTCGGGCCCAGCCAGGGGGCGGCCCAGCTGGAGGGCTCCAAGGCCTTCACCAAGGACTTTCTGGCGCGCCACCGGATCCCCACCGCCGCCTACGGCAACTTCACCGACATCGACCCGGCGCTAGACTACCTGCACCGGGTGGGCGTACCGATCGTCATCAAGGCGGACGGCCTGGCGGCCGGCAAGGGGGTGATCATCGCCGCGGAGATGAGCGTCGCCGAGGCCACGGTGCGCGACATGCTCGCCGGCAACAGCTTCGGCGAGGCCGGGCACCGGGTGGTGATCGAGGAGTTTCTCACCGGCGAGGAGGCCAGCTTCATCGTCATGGTTGATGGCGAGCACATCCTGCCCATGGCCAGCTCCCAGGACCACAAGGCGCGGGACGACGGCGACCAGGGGCCGAATACCGGCGGCATGGGCGCCTACTCACCGGCCCCGGTGGTCACCACCGAGATGCATGAGCGGATCATGAACGAGGTGATCCGGCCGACGGTGGCGGGCATGGCGGCCGAGGGGCTGCCCTACACCGGCTTCCTCTATGCCGGGGTGATGATCAACGCCGACGGCGTGCCCAAGGTGCTGGAGTACAACTGCCGCTTCGGCGATCCCGAGACCCAGCCGATCATGTTGCGCATGAAGTCGGACCTGGTGGCCCACTGCCTGGCCGCCCTGGAGGGCCGGCTGGATCGGGAACGGGCCGAGTGGGACGCACGTGCCGCCCTCGGGGTGGTGCTGGCCGCCGGGGGCTACCCGGACCGCTATCGCAAGGGCGATGTGATCAGCGGCCTGCCGACCCGGCCGGTGGCAGGCGAGAAGGTGTTCCATGCCGGCACCGCGACACAGGACGGTACGGTGGTCACCGCCGGCGGGCGGGTGCTGTGCGCCACCGCCCTGGGCGACAGTGTCGCCGAGGCGCAGGCGCGCGCCTACACCCTGGTTCGGCAGATCAGCTGGGATAACGTCTACTACCGCAGCGACATCGGCTACCGCGCGGTGGCCCGGGAACAGGCGGGCGAATAAACCGCCTGCGGATCGTAGGGTGGATGAGCCCGAAGGGCGCATGCCATCCTCAGGTCCGTAAACGGTACATCCCTGTACCACTACGCATGTACCACTCATCACCATTACCGCCGGGTATGCGTCCCCACGCGGAGCGCGGGAACGAGAGTACCCTACAAGGTGCCTGGAGCGCCTGAATTACAGCCGGGGCAGCACCCGCCGTTCAATCAGCTCGCCCAACCCCGCCAGCTCCGGATAGCGGCTGGCCACCTCGACGATATAACCCAGGGTGCGCGGTATATCCGCCAGATAACCGGGCTTGCCGTCGCGGTGGTTGAGGCGGGCGAAGATTCCGCTCGCCTTCAGGTGCCGCTGCACCCCCATCAGGTCGAACCAGCGCAGGAACCGCGCTTCGTGGGACGGCTGCAACACCCCCGACTGCACCGCTAGCTGGAAATAACCCAGAGCCCACGCCTGCACCCGCGCCAGCGGCCAGGCGATGTAACAGTCCTTGAGCAGCGACACCAGGTCATAGGTGACCGGCCCCAGCACCGCGTCCTGAAAATCGAGGATACCCGGACTGGGGGATCCGCTCAGCAGCAGGTTGCGGCTGTGGTAATCCCGATGCACGCAGACCCGGGGCTGTTCCAGGGCACTCGCCACCAGCAGATCAAAGCAGGCGTCCAGCCGCGCCTGCTCGGCCGCATCCAGGTTCAGTTCCAGATGCCGGCCCAGCAGCCAGTCGGGAAACAGCGCCATCTCCCGCCGCAGCAGCGCCTCATCATAGGGCGGAAGCCCATCGCGCGGCCCCACCGACTGCAGCACCGCCAGGGCGGCCAGGGCATCACCATAAAGCCGGTCCGCGGTCGCCGCGTTCAGCCGGTCCAGGTAATGCACCGTACCGAGATCCTCCAGCAGGATAAATCCCTGCGCCGGATCGGCGGCATGGATCATCGGCACATGCAGACCGACCGCACCCAACTGCGCGGCGATATGCAGAAACGGCACACAATCCTCCTGCGCCGGCGGGGCATCCATGGCGATCCGGGTCGCCCCGTCGGCCAGGGTAAGACGAAAATAGCGCCGGAAGCTGGCATCGTCCGAGGCCGGCTCGATACGGAAATCCCGCAGACCAATCTGCTCGGTCAACCATTGGGTCAGGGCGTGTTCTCTCTTGGGCATCACCGGTTCCGTACTGCGGCAGGCCGGCCGTCCCCCCCGCCTGACGAGTATCACGGTAGGTTGAAAGCCGTTGCGGCCATTGAAGAAAAGGCGATTCTATGCGATTTTATGCGGTTCTTGCCACGGCTTCTCATATTCGGAGGCCGCAGCGACCGCCAGGGGAGCGGCGCCCAGGGGCAGTATAGGGCGGGAGTGGCCGATAGGCCCCCTGCCGATCCAGCCAAATCAGAAGAATTCAGAGAGTTGCCGTGCCCGGAAAAAGAAGGATGCTACCACTTGCCATCAGTGGATTGCTGTTGGTTCCTGCCGCTCAAGCCGCTCCAAAATGGGATTGTCACGCATCCAGCGATGGCGGCTGGGAGTGCTTCCAGGATGGCCTACTGGTCCCTCCCGAACCGGTAGTGATCGAACGGCCCAGCGACAGGCCACCCACTACCAGCGGTAGTAGCGTGATGCAACCCGCTCAAGGGGGCGTCACCACCCAACCCCTGGAAGAGCCCCAGACACCCGGGGCGGTGGCGATCACACCGATGACGCCTGGCGGGGACGCCGAACAGGCCACGCAGGAGGAACAACCCACCTCCGGAACAGCCGCAGCGACGGAAGCCACGACGACCCCGCCCATGCAAGACAACGTCACCGAGGCGCCTGCGGCTCCGGTCGAGGTTGCGCCCGCGGTCATCACCACCAGTGAAACTGCCGCGTCGAATGATAACCAGGCGATGGAGCAGGCAGCCGAGGCTCCCGCGCCATCCACCCAGGCAGAGACGAATACTACCGCCAGCACGACACCCGTCATCCGTCCGCAAGCGCCGACCGCCGAGACACCCCCGGCCACGCCATCGGCGCCAGTGGTAGCTCGGCGCCCTGAAGCAACAATGACAGTCGCTTCATCACCTGCGGACGTAGCGCGGATCGACCGCGGCCTGGACTGGAGTCAGTGCGCCGCCGAGCGCCCCCCCCGGCGCCTGGCCACCCCGCAGATAACAGACACCAGCACCCGGATCGAGGCCGACGCGGCCGATCTCTACCGCAGTGAAGACCGTGCGGAATTCTCCGGCAATGTCCAGGTCGAACAGGGCAACGAACGCCTGGAGGCGGACCACGTCACTTACCTGAAAGGGAGCAATACCCTGGACGCCGAGGGCAACGTCTACCTGGAGCAGCCAGGGCTGCGAGTCACCGGCAGTGAAATGCACTACAACCTGAATACCCAGCAGGGCAGTGCGGAACAGGCCGAATTCCGCCTCACCGATCCGCTGGCGCGGGGCAATGCCGGCACGGCGGAGATATTGAATCCGGATCAGTCCCGCTATAGCGATGTCCGCTACACCACCTGCCCACCGGGAAACAGCGACTGGCAGGTAGAGGCCGAGGAGATCGAGATCGATCAGGCCAGCGGCGTGGGCGTGGCGCGCCACGCGAAACTGCGCTTCAAGGGGGTGCCCTTCATCTACCTCCCCTACGCCACCTTCCCGATCGATGACCGGAGAAAATCGGGTTTCCTGCCACCCTCCATCGGCAGCTCGGAGAACAGCGGCGCGGACGCCTCCATCCCCTACTATTTCAATATCGCCCCCAATCTGGATGCCACCTTCACCCCGCGCATCATGGGCAAGCGCGGCATCCTGCTGGGGGGTGAATTCCGCTATCTGACCGAGCACAACAAGGGCGAGGTTCGCGCCGAACTGCTGCCGAGCGACAGTGAACGGGGGCCGGGAGAGAACAGTACCCGTGGCGCGCTCAATATGCTGCTGAACGGCACGCCGGCGCCGCGCTGGAGCTATGACATCAATCTCAATTACGTCTCCGATAACGATTATCTCGAGGACCTGGGCACCAGTCTGGCCGCCACCAGCGCGCAACACCAGGAACGGCGCGGGGATATTCAATACTTTGGCGATGGCTGGAGTTTCCTCGGCCGCGTCCAACAGTTCCAGACCATCGACGATGCCATCGCCCTCAACGACCGTCCCTACAGCCGCCTGCCCCAACTGCTGCTCAACCTGGAGAAACCGGACCAGGCGATGGGTCTGACCTACCACCTGCGCAGCGAGTATGTCCACTTCGGCCACAGCTCGGACAGCAAGGTGAAGGGTGAGCGCTTCGATATGCAACCCGGGATCAGCCTGCCGCTACGCCGCCCCTGGGGCTTCACGACGCCCAAGCTGAGCCTGCGCCATACCCGCTACAGCCTGGAGAACCAGACCCCCGGGGCGAGTGACAACCCGAGCCGCACCCTGCCGACTCTGAGCCTGGACAGCGGACTCTACTTCGACCGCGGCGGCCGCTGGTTCGGCAACGCCATCACCCATACCCTGGAGCCGCGCCTGTTCTATCTCTACACGCCGAAGGAGGATCAGGGAGATCTCCCGGACTTCGACACCGGCGCGCTGGACTTCAGCTTTGCCAACCTGTTCCGTGAGAACCGCTTCAGCGGTGTCGACAAGGTGGGCGACGCCAACCAGCTCACCACCGCCCTAACCACCCGCGGGCTGAGCAGCGCCAGCGGTGAGGAACTCTTCCGCGCCAGTATCGGTCAGATCTTCTATTTCAGGGACCGGGAGGTACAGCTAAACAGCAGCGGCGCGGTGACCCAGGAGGACAGCTCATCGATCGTGGCCGAGGTGGCCACCCGGCTGAGCCGGGAGTGGCGCATGCAGGCGGGGCTGCAGTGGAACCCGCACGCCAGTGGCAACGAAACGGAAAAGGGGGCCTTCGGCGTTCACTACCTGGACGAGCGACGGCGCATCCTCAACCTGACTTACCGCTATACCAACGGCTCCATCGAGCAGACCGACCTGTCGGCACGCTGGCCGATCACCCACCGGTTGCATGCGGTCGGGCGCTGGAACTATTCGCTGCTGCATGAGACGAGCATGGAGACCTTTGCCGGGGTCGAGTACGAGAGCTGCTGCTGGGTCAGCCGTTTTGTCGTCCGCGACTACCGCACCGATGCCGATGGCGAAGGTAACCTCGCGCTGTTCCTGCAGTTGGAGCTGAAGGGACTCACCAGCCTCGGCGACAAGATTGATCAATTCCTGGAACGCGGTATCCTGGGCTATCACACAGACAACTGATTGACACATTCATGACCATTGGAAAGACCCTGTTAAACAACCTGGGGGCCCTGCTCCTGGGCGTGGCCCTCCTGTATGGACCAGCCACCTTCGCCCTCAGCCAGCCGATCGAACCGGTGGACGAGATCATCGCTGTGGTCGACGATGACATCGTCGTTCGCAGTGAACTGGACAGCGAGATCATGAAGATCGTCGCGCAACTGCGCCAGCAGGGACAGCGTCTGCCTCCCCAGGCGATTATTGAAAAACAGGTACTGGGAAGGTTAATCCTAAAGAAACTGCAGCTGGCCGCCGCCGCGCGGGCCGGCATCAATGTCAGTGAAGACATTGTCGCCCAGGCGATCAACAACATCGCCCGGAACAACAAACTGAGTCTGTCCGAATTCCGCCGCACCCTGGAGGAGGGCGGCATCAGTTTCCGCAGCTTCCGCCAGAACATCAAGGAAGAGATCACCCTGCAGCAGCTGCTGGACCAGGAGGTGCGCCGGCGCATCCGGGTCACCGACCAGGAGGTGGAGACCTATATCGCACGCCAGGCCGGCAGCCTGGGCGAGCGCTCCGCCTACCAGCTGCAGCATATCCTGATCGCCACCCCGGAGGCCGCCTCACCGGAGCAGATGGAGAGTGCGCGCCGACAGGCGGAGTCGCTGGTCGAATCGCTGCGCGCCGGCGCCGACTTCACCGATGTCGCGATCACCAAATCGGATGGCCGGCAGGCACTGGAAGGGGGCGATCTGGGTTGGCGGCCGGCCAACCAGCTGCCCACCATCTTCGTCGACCTGGTGATCAATATGGAGCGGGGGGAGATCAGTGACCCGATCCGCACCGCCAGCGGATATCACATCATCAAACTGAATGACTATCAGGGCGGTGAGCGCAATATCGTCACCCAGAGCCATGTCCGGCATATCCTGATCAGCACCAATGAGGTCACCTCCAACAAGGACGCCCGCACCCGTCTGGAGCAGTTGCGCCTGCGCATCCAGGGCGGCGACGACTTTTCCGCCCTGGCCCGCTCCCACTCGGACGACAAATCCTCCGCCATCAAGGGCGGCGATCTGGGCTGGGTCACCCCCGGCGCACTGCTGCCGCGGTTTGATGAGGAGATTGCCAAGCTGGCCCCCGGCGAGCTGACCCAACCGTTCCGCACCGATTTCGGCTGGCACCTGGCCCAGCTGCTGGAGCGGCGGGAACACGACAGCACCAGCGAGGTGCAGAAGGCGGAAGCCAGGAAGGCGATCAGCACTCGCAAGACATCCGAGGAGGGTGAACTCTATCTGCGTCGTCTCAAGGACGAGGCGTTCATCGACATCCGCCTCGGCGACTCCTGAGAGGGAAGCAGGATTGGGCATGCCGCTCCCACCTCTCGCCTTCACCCCGGGTGAACCCGCCGGCATCGGTCCCGACCTGTGCGTGCAACTTGCCCAGGAGACGCGGGAGTATCCGCTGGTGGCCGTCTGCTCGGCGCAGTTGCTGACGGAGCGGGCGGCCCGGCTCTCCCTCCCGCTCCACATCCGCCACTATGATCCCGCCCAACCGGCCGCACAGGCCGCCGGCAGCCTCAGTGTGGTTTCGGTGGACCTGGTCGAACCGGTCAGACCCGGCCTCCTGGAACCGGCCAATGCCGCTTATGTGCTGGAGACCCTGACCCAGGCAACGCGGGGCTGCCTGGCCAACCGCTTCAGCGCCCTGGTGACCGGCCCGATCCACAAGGGGGTGATCAACGACGCCGGCATCCCGTTCTCCGGCCATACCGAGTTTCTCGCCCGGCTGACCGATGCCTTCCCGGTGATGATGCTGGCCTGCCCCGGCCTGCGGGTGGCCCTGGCCACCACCCATCTGCCGCTCAAGGATGTCAGCGCCGCCATCACCCAGGCCTCCCTGGAACGCGTGCTCAGGATCCTGCACGGCGACCTGACCCGGCGCTTTGCCCTGCCCGACCCCGTGATCCTGGTCTGTGGACTCAATCCGCATGCCGGTGAAGGCGGGCATCTCGGCATGGAGGAGATCGACACCATCATTCCGGTCCTGGAGCGGCTGCGCCGCGAGGGTATGCATCTGGAGGGGCCACTGCCCGCGGATACCCTGTTTACCCCCCGGCACCTGAAACGGGCGGACGCGGTGCTGGCCATGTATCACGATCAAGGGCTGCCGGTACTGAAACACCTGGGTTTCGGCAATGCGGTGAACATCACTCTCGGCCTGCCGATCATCCGCACCTCGGTGGATCACGGTACCGCCCTCGATCTCGCCGGCAGCGGCCAGGCCGACATCGGCAGCCTGCACGCGGCCATAGTAGCGGCGCATCGGCTGGCAACGGCTGGAAAAAACGCTTCTTGATGGACAAAAAAACGCCCGGACGAACCGGGCAAAGGGAGGTATAACACGATGAAAGGGCGAGCCCTTAATACTGATACCGCCTTTCAGCGGTGCTGACCGGCCGGACCGGACAGAAAATTCTGGACTTAACTCAAATAGGTCCTGGCCTCTTCGCCCGGATTGGGCAGACCGGCGATGCGCCAGACCTGGAGGCAGCCGCCGAAAAGCGTCTTTACCTCGCTCCTTGAAAGCTCGCTGCTGCGGCATATCCGGCGCATGGGGGGGATGGCACCCAGCCGTAGAAAGCGGTCGCGCACGAAACGGATCACCCGCCAGTGGGCTGCCTGCAGGGGCGCGATGCCTTCCAACTCGGCAAGCCGCTCCGCCACCCGATCATCCCAATCCGCCACATCGCACAGGAAGCCATCCTCATCAAAACCGAGACTGGCCAATACGGGGCCGTTTCTTGCGGATTCATCTACTCTCTGTACTGCGCTCATTGAAAAGCTCCCTACAATGTAAATAGTCGCGGCGCGCATCCGGCTATTCCATCAACACGGAGCATGCTTGCATGAGACTATAGCGCGGCGCGACAATACATCAAAATAACTTTTCCGTCTATAGAAATAGTTGATTGTTATAGCGGTAATAAGAATCATTATATATATTGGGTCGTATCATGAAATTACAACAGCTCCGCTTTCTTCTGGCAGTCGCCCAGAATGATCTGAACATCACCGCAGCGGCCGAGCGCCTGTTCACTTCCCAGCCCGGCGTGAGCAAGCAGATCCGCCTGCTGGAAGAGGAGCTCGGTGTCACCATTTTCGAGCGTACCGGCCGCCAGCTGACCGGCATCACCGATGCCGGCACGGCGATCATCAGCCGTGCCGAGGCGGTGCTCAGGGAAGTGGACTCGATCCGCGATGTGGCTAGCGAATTCAGCGATCCGCGCGCCGGAAGCCTCTCCATTGCCACCACCCACACCCAGGCCCGCTACGTCCTGCCACCCGTGATCAAGGCGTTTCGCGCACGCTATCCCGCGGTCGACCTGCAGATGCACCAGGGCAACCCGGAACAGATTTCCGAGATGGCGGCCGGTGGCGCGGTAGATTTCGCCATCGCCACCGAGGCAACGGTGGACTTCGGCAACCTCATCATGATGCCCTGCTATCACTGGAACCGGACCATCATCACCCCCTGCGACCATCCGTTGCGGGAGGTTCACCCCTTGACCCTGGAGGCGGTGGCGGAGTACCCCATCGTCACCTACGTGTTCGGCTTTACCGGCCGTTCCCAGCTCGACAAGGCGTTTCGCCGTCACGACCTGGAGCCGAATGTGGTGTTCACGGCGACCGATGCCGATGTGATCAAAACCTATGTCAGACTGGGCCTCGGCATCGGCATCCTGGCCAAGATGGCCTACAGCCCTGATCAGGACAAGGATCTGTGCTCCCTCGATGCCACTCACCTGTTTCCCCCGAGCACCACCCGGCTCGGCTTCAGGCCGGGCCTGTTCCTGCGGGCATACCATTACGATTTCATCCAACTGTTTGCCTCGCACCTGACCCGGGAGCTGGTGGACCATGCCCTCGAGGCGGCCTCCGAGCAGGAGCGAAACGCCCTTTTCAGCGACCTGGTGCTACAGGAGTATTAGTCCCGCAACGGGGGCTATGGCCCGGCCCTCCAACGGGGTTCCGGAGGCAAAAACACAAGCCCAAAATTGCGCTAAAACTTCGTATCGGAAACTATTGTCGAACGCCTGATTTTAAAATAAGATCAGGCCGATTCCGCTCCTGCAGGCCCTGCATGACGCGGAGGTTTTTATCGCTATTCAGGCAGTTCTCCTCTGCGTTCCGCCTGGGAAAAAGGTTCAATGTTGCGGGGTAAAAATGAGCAAAAAGAATTATTGGCACGGTTTTCTTGAGGCTGGTACTAAAAGCTCACCGGTACTGCGCGATCTGAGCCTGGAAACGGGCAATGCCAATACCGTCTACCTCTATTCCCTGAACCGCAACAAGATCCTCGAATTCCAGGTGGGCATAGTCGAGCCCAAGCTGCGTGAGCTCACCAAGGATGAATCCTACCTGGTCAGCCTGCTCAATGCCGGTTATACCAAGGCGAAAAAGGAGTTCTCACCGCGTGCCTCCATGCGCCTGAAACAGGTGGAACTGACCCCCCAGCCCAGTACCGCAAAGGTGGAGTCGGAGGCGGAACTGGATGAGATCGAAGATCCGGGTCTGGAGGATGATCTGGATATCGATTTGGAGCTGGATGACGACTAAGGGCTCCGAAACCCGATCACAGGGCTCCCCATTGGCGCCGTCATCGGCGTGCGAGCCTGGATGGATCGGGGCGCATGGTCGGCCCTAGGGGCGGGATTGCATGCGTGAGCACCAGGATGTTGGCGTTTGTTCCTCACCCCAACGGACCATCCACCGGCCGCTCGATGCGGCCGGCAGCGTTTCAGATCCCGGCTACCCGGTCACAGACATAGTCGACCTGCGTCTCGGTCATGGCCGGGAAGATCGGTAACGACAGGGTCTCGCCACACAGGCGATCCACGACCGGCAGATCCCCGGGGCGATAGCCGAGCCCGGCATAGATCCGCTGCAGATGCAGCCCCAGGGGATAGCACTGGCTGTTGCCTATCCGGTGCTCATTCAGGTGTGCCCGCAGTGCATCCCGGCGGGGATGGCGGATGGTATAGAGATTGAACGCATGGCGCCCCCGGGCGGGGCGTAGCGGCGTCACCAGATCGAGTCCGGCAAGCCGCGCGTCATACCAGTCGGCCACCTGGGTGCGGGCGGCGATATCCTGCTCCAGCTTCTCCAGCTTGATCCGCAACAGGGCGGCCTGCACCTCATCCAGGCGGCTGTTATAGCCCAGTTCATCATGGGTAAAGGGTGCGCTGGCACCGTGATTGCGCAGTTTCAGCAGACGCTCCCGGGTCACCTCGTCGCTGGTACTGATCAGCCCGCCATCACCGTAGCAGCCCAGCACCTTGGTGGGATAGAAACTGAAACAGCCGCTGTCCCCCAGACTGCCCACGATGGACTCGCCGGCATGCGCGCCAAACGCCTGGGCACCATCTTCAATGACCTTCAGACCATGCTGCCGGGCCAGCTGGTTCAGCCGCTCCATATCCGCCGGGTTACCAAAAATATGCACCGGCAGGATCGCCCGGGTCCGCTCATTGATCCGGGCCGCCACGCTCTCGGGGTCGAGATTGAAACTCGCCTCGTCGATGTCGGCAAAAACCGGGGTCGCCCCGACGATGGAGATCGCCTCGGCGGTGGCGAAAAAGGTGAAGGGCGAGGTGATCACCTCATCCCCCGGACCGATATCCAGGGCGCGCAGCGAAAGCACCAGGGCGTCGGTCCCGTTGGCGACCGCCACGGCGAACTCGCTGCCGATATACGCCGCCGCCTCCTGCTCGAAGGCCCGCACATGGGGGCCGAGGATAAAGGCGCCGCCGGCGCCGATCGATTCGATGCGGCTGAACCACTCTGCCTGCAGGGAATGGAACTCCTGCTGCAGGCTGAGGTAGGGCACACCCTCGGGGGCTGTCTGTTGTGTCATTGTCGTTTCCGAAGCTGATTAAAGTGAATGGTTCCCGCCACGTCGCCGGCCCGATGCGATACAGGTCACCGGACCCCGGGGCGGCGGGGAGTGGATGAGAGACCGACTACGCCCCGAGACGCCCCATGATCTCGGCCTTGACCCGCATGGCCACGTCCAGCGCCTCAAGGCCTACCTGTCCGTCCACCAGCGGAGGCTCGCCGGAGATCACACTGGCGACGAAGGCCGCCAGCTCGGCATCCAGGGGTTTGACCGGCTCGATGGCCAGGCTCTCCATCACCACTTCGGGCCAGGCCTCGCCGGGTCGCGGCTTGGGATAGGCGGTCTCGATGCGCTGGTCGATAAAATCGAGCGACTCGTAGCGGTTCTCCTCAAACACCCGGATCCGCCGCATACGCTTTTCCGAGACCCGGCTGGCGATCACATTGGCCACCGTGCCGTTGGCAAATTCCAGGCGGGCATTGGCTATATCCACATGCGACGTGAGCACCGGCGTGCCCACCGCCGAGATGGCAATGATCTCCGACTTCACCAGCGAGAGGATGATATCGATATCGTGAATCATCAGGTCCGAGACCACGTCCACGTCGGTGGCGCGCTCGACGAAGCCGCCCATGCGGTGGGCCTCGATAAAACGCGGCCGGCGGATGCGCTCCGCCAGCGCCATGACCCCGGCATTGAAACGCTCGAGATGGCCGATCTGCAGAATGACGCCCGCGGCCTCGGCCAGTCGGACGATTTCCCGGCCTGCCTCGACCGTGGAGGCGATCGGCTTCTCCAGCAGCATGTGTACCCCGGCCTCAAGGAAGGGCCTGGCCTCATCCAGGTGGGCCGTGGTGGGCACCACGATACTGACCGCATCGACCTTTCCCAGCAGGTCGCTGCTGCTGCCGAAGGCGGTGCAACCGCACTCCTCGGCCACCCGGGCGGCGGTTTGCGGATCGATATCGACCACACCGACCAGCTCCACATTTTCCATTCGGGAATAGATCAGGGCGTGAAACCGCCCCAGATAGCCGACGCCGACGACCCCCACACGCAATTTTTTACTCATTGACCACCCGGATTCAGTTCAGGACTGTTCGCATAACGCCGCGAACCTGAAAAACCGGCTGATTTTAAACCATCTGGCCGGGAGTGGCACCTTCAGGAGGGCAATCAGCCCCGCGGATTGCTATAGGAGTGACTCTGATCAACTGCCGCCGGCCGATCCAGCAAGTGGAAATGGATCGACAGGGTCGCCAGCAGCGCCGCCCCGACCAGGGAATAGAGGAGAAGAAGAACATCCGGCTTGCGCCGGGGGTGTTGGGCTCTGAACACGCTACACCTCCTCCCGCATCACGGCTGCCAACCAGGGAGTGGAATCACCCGGGAGTAGAATCATAGGGATCGTGGGATATTCTGCTGCAAACGCGCCGTCGTGAAATTGACTCACTTCACATCGTCCGGCAATCACATCGGCGTCTGCGCAAAAATGCCAACCCACCCGCAAACACCGCCACTCCGGCGGCCGGCTCATTGGTCGGCCGCCTCGGTTGCGCCCGCTTCCTCCAGCAGCCTGATCACCGCCGGGTGCCTGCCCAGATTGGCCCGCTGCAAGGCACCGACGCCCACCTTGTTCTTGAGATTGACATCCGCACCGGCCTGGATCAGCGCCTCCACGGCCGCCGCATGGCCAAAGGCGGCGGCATCCATCAGGGCACTGTTGCCGACCCCATCCACGGCGTTCACATCGGCCCCGGCGGCCAATAACGCCCGCAGGGTACGGGCATTGCCATTGAATGCCGCCAGCACCAGCGCGGGACGGCCGGCGCCGTTCCGGGCATTGGCATCGGCACCCTGCGCCAACAGCGCCATCACCTGTCGCTCCTGTCCAAGACCGGCCGCCGACAGCAGCAATTGATTGGCATCGGCCGCCCACGCCGCCACACACCCCAGCCACAGCAGCAGGAATAATGATCGCTTGTTCATCCGCAGCATCCTATAGTCAACAGCGCACATCAGAGAATCTCTCAACTATCTAATTGAGCGACCGGACAACCAATATCTGAAGCTGTCATAATATCCACGAGTCTGTCGTTTCAGATAAAATCCCGTCCATTGGTAAAACGAGTCACACCTGTCCATGAGCAAATCAGCACGCAACAGCATTGAGGTGAAGGTACGCACCGCCTATGTCGAGGGAGAGTCCAATCCGGCAGAGGATCGCTATGTGTTCGCCTATACCATCACGATCCGCAATACCGGGGGGGCCGGCGCCCGACTGATAAGTCGCCACTGGCTCATTACCGACGCCAATGGCGACGTACAGGAGGTATTCGGCGAAGGCGTGGTGGGACAGCAGCCGTTTCTGCGCCCGGGTGAGGATTTCGTCTACAGCAGCGGCACGGCACTGCCGACCCCGGTGGGAACCATGCAGGGCAGCTACCAGATGCAGTCCGAGTCGGGCGAGCATTTTGACGCCCCCATCGCCCCTTTCTCCCTGGCGCTGCCGCGAATCCTGCACTAAGGCGATTTCTGTCAATGAACATCCCGGCTTACTGGTCGTTTCGTCCCCCTGCGGCGTTGCCCCAGGCATCGCATAGTCCGAACAGGCTGCGTCTGGGGCGCCTTGCAGGGAAACTAAAATCCTACGCAATCCGGGATATTCATTTCCGGCAATCGTCTAACGCTCATACCCCGGATTGAATGCATGAAGCGAACCGTCACCAAGGAACCGGCCGTGTTACTGCTGCTGGTCACCCTGTCGCTGCTGCTCAGTGCGATTGATCCGGTAGCCGACCGGCTCACCTGGTTCCTGGAGACCGCGCCGGTGATGCTGGGCCTGGTGCTGGCGACCTGGAGCAGACCCGTGTTCCCGCTGACCCCGCTGCTCTACCGGCTACTGGCCCTGCACGCCATAATCCTGATCATTGGCGGTTACTACACCTATGCCGAGGTCCCGCTGTTCAACTGGCTGCGCGACAGCCTGGATCTGTCACGCAACCACTATGACCGGATTGGCCATCTGGCCCAGGGGTTCATCCCGGCCATACTGGCGCGGGAGATACTGCTGCGCCGCTCGCCGCTGGCCCCGGGTGGCTGGCTGCTGCTCACGGTGACCAGCATCTGCCTTGCATTCTCCGCCTTTTATGAAATGATCGAGTGGTGGACCGCCCTGATCAGCGAGGAGGCCTCGGCGGCCTTTCTCGGCACCCAGGGCGACGTCTGGGATACCCAATGGGACATGTTCCTGGCACTGATCGGTGCACTGCTCTCCCAACTGCTGCTGGGCGGCGTGCACGACCGACAACTGACAACACTTCAGCGAGATGGATTCTAATATGGCGCTGTATGCCATCGGCGATGTTCAAGGCTGTTACCGGGAGCTGATACGGCTACTGAAACAGATCAGGTACAACCCCGACCAGGACACCCTCTGGTTTGCCGGAGACCTGGTCAACCGGGGCCCCGATTCCCTGAAAACCCTGCGCTTCGTCAAGGGTCTGGGGGACGGCGCCACCGTGGTGCTGGGTAACCATGACCTGCACCTGCTGGCGCTATCACAGGGCAACATGAAGCATGCGGAAAAGGACCACACGCTGTGCGCGGTGCTGAAGGCCAAAGACCGGGACGAGCTGCTGGAGTGGCTGCGCCACCGCCCGCTGATGCACCACTGCCCGGAACGGGGCTACAGCCTGATTCACGCCGGCCTGGCGCCGCAGTGGGACCTGGCCACCGCCCTGCGCTGCGCGGCCGAGGTGGAGGCGGTGCTGCATAGTGACGGACTCGGGGAGTTGTGTCTGCAGATGTACGGCAATGAACCCAGCCGCTGGTCGGATGAGCTGCGGGGCATGGAGCGTCAGCGTTTTATCATCAACTGCTTTACCCGCCTGCGCTTCTGTGACAACCAGGGCAACCTGGTGTTGAAGGAGAAACGGGCGCCGGGAAACCAGGCCCCCGGCTACCAGCCCTGGTTTGCCCTGCCCGGGCGCGCCACTCGCGACCAGCGCATCCTGTTCGGCCACTGGTCGACCCTGGGTTATCACCACAGCCACAACAGCTGGTGCCTGGATAGCGGCTGTCTCTGGGGAGGGAAACTGACGGCCGTGCAAATTCGCCGGGAGAAGCCGCCGAAGCCTACCCAGGTGGCCTGCAGCGGCTACAAGAAGCCCTGATCAGCGGTCGCTCCGCTCCAGCGTCACGAAGGTATAGGCAAACGGATTGCGCTCATCGGCACTGTGGTCCTCCCGTGCCAGCTCGCGCCAGGCGTCCACCGCATAGTCCGGAAACCAGGCGTCGCCCGCCACCCGGGTATGCACCAGCGTCAGATAGAGCCGGTCGGCCCGCGGCAACAACTGACGGTAGAGGTTGGCGCCACCGACAATCATGATCTCCGCTACATCACCGGCCGCCGCCAGCGCCTGCTCGACCGTGTGCACCAGCCGGCAGCCCTCGGCCCGGTAGGCCGGATTGGCGCTGATCACGATATGGCTGCGGCCGGGCAGCAGACCGGGCAGCGACTCCCAGGTTTTGCGCCCCATGATGATCGGCTTGCCCAGGGTCAGGCGCTTGAAATGTTGCAGATCGGCGGGGAGACGCCAGGGCAGGCGGTTATCACAACCGATGACCCGGTCTTCGTCCATGGCGGCGATGAGGGAAATGAGCGGCTTCTGTTGCATGCCGCGGAGCATACCACGTCCATGGTCTAAGCTTTACTCTAAGGACCCGCGCAAGAATAAGTTCCTGCATTCGGCCGCCCCTGTAACACGTCCACCGCGTTGCGCTTCTTGGTAAGGGAGCGGCCATTGCCTGCGAAGCGCGCCTTGTGGACGTGACCCAGGAACACCCTCGGTGCCACGGAATTATTCTTGCGCGGGCCCTAAACAACAGCCAAAAACTGATCGCATAATAGCGATAACACCAACTGACAACATGGGACTGACGGCATGCGGCTTATCACCATCAGCCACCTGAAACAGCTAATCCGGGAAACCGGGCTGGACCACTTCCTGCAACAGAATCTGGCATCCCTCGAAGCCGCCTTCGGGCGCTGGCACGAGTTCCGCAAATCCCCCCGCCACGCCACCCACTACCCGCAGGGGGTGATTGAACTGATGCCCTGCGCCGACGAGGAGTTGTACAGCTTCAAGTATGTCAACGGACACCCGAAAAATACCGCCGCGGGTCGTCTCAGTGTCGTTGCCCTGGGCATGCTGGCCAATGCGCGGAACGGCTACCCCCTGATGCTGAGTGAAATGACCCTGCTGACAGCCATCCGTACCGCCTCCACAACGGCGCTGGGGGCAAAATACCTGGCCCGCCCCGAGAGCCGTCACCTGGCGCTGATCGGCACCGGCGCCCAGGCGGAATTCCAGCTGCTGGCGCTCCGCCAGGTACTGCCGATCGAGCAGGTGTCCTATCTCGACAGCGACCCGCGGGCGATGGAGAAATTTGCCCGCAATATGGTCGGATACGCCACTCTGATCCCGTGTGAATCGATCGATGCGGCCCTGAGCGACAGCGATGTGATCATCACCGCCACTGCCGCCAGACGGCATAACCGGCTGCTGAAGCCGGGCATGATCCGCCCCGGCAGCCATATCCACGCCATGGGCGGCGACTGCCCCGGCAAGACCGAACTGGACCCCGCCCTGCTGGCGCAGTGCCGGATCGTGGTGGAGTATTTGCCGCAGAGCCTGGAAGAGGGAGAGATCCAGCTGTCAAAGGAGACCCCGGTGCACGCCGAACTCTGGGAGCTGGTCAACGGCAGCAAGCCGGGCCGGCAGGACCCCGGGGAGCTGACCCTGTTCGACTCCGTCGGCTTCGCCCTGGAGGACTTCGCTATCCTGCAACTGGTCTATCAGCTGGCCTGCGACCTGGAGATCGGCGAGGAGGTGGATTTGATCCCCTCGCCGGCCGATCCGAAGGATCTGTACAGCGTCCTGATCTCACCGCTCTCACCGTAAAGGGCGGCGATCAACCGGCCGATCAGCTGCACGGTCTTCTCTTCACGCTCATGCCGGGGACAGAACTCGGCGATCTCCATACCCACCAGCCGCGGGGCTCCCGCGATGGCGGCCAACGCCGCGACCAGCTCATCGCCGGCAATGCCGCCCGGTTCCGGCACCCCGACCGCCGGGGCGTCCCGGGGATCGACGGCATCCAGATCGATACTGATGCCGAGCACATCCACTTGCCGCGACAGGTGCGCCGCGGTCTCCACCAGCCGCGAACGCAGCGCGCCCGGCTCATTCAGCTCAGGCATACCGATCACCCGCACGCCGAGCCGTTCCAGCAGACGCTGTTCCGCCGGCTCATAACTGCGCACCCCGAGCAGCACCAGGTCTTCCGGTTGCAGGTGGCGCGTGCCGCCATAGACCCGGGTCAACAGCCGGTCCCCCTGCCCCAGCAGTCCGGCCACCGGCATGCCGTGGACATTGCCCGAGAGCGTGGTTTCGAAGGTATGGGCATCCATGTGGGCGTCGATCCAGATCAGGCCCAGCCGGTGACTCTCGGGAAGCGCCCCCATCACCCCCTGCCACACCCCCATGGCGGTGGCATGATCACCGCCCAGGAACAGGAACGGCCGGTGCTGACGCACCAGGGCCGAGGCGAAGCGCGCCACCTGCCGGCAGAGCCCGGTCACCGCCTCCAGCTTGCCGGCCCGCTCATCCGCCTGCAGCAGCGCATGCCAGACCAGCTGCAGCCCCTGGGCAGCGCAGTAGCGTTTCAAGCCCAGTGAATTGCGCAATACCAGGGGGCCGCGCCAGCATCCCCCATGCCGGCCCGCCTGGCCGGAGGCCACACCGACAGTCGCTATGCGCCGCATCAGCCACCTCCCGGAATCTATGCTTCAACAGTTTAGAGGCACACTATCCAGTATAGGTTTCCCTGTTGCATGACGCGGCGCTGGGTCGGTGCGGTAGGGATTGGTTGGTCTTAGACCGCCACCGGTGCCTTGATGTGGGGGTGACACTGGTACTGCTCCAGGGAGAAGTCGTCATAGACGAAATCGAACAGCGAGTCGACAGCGGGATTCAACCGCATGCGCGGCAGCGGAAAGGGGTCCCGAGCCAGCTGGGTCTCCACCTGCTCGAGGTGGTTGGTGTAGAGATGGGCGTCGCCGAAGGTATGGACGAACTCCCCCGGCTCAAGCCCGGTGACCTGGGCGATCATCAGGGTCAGCAGGGCATAGGAGGCGATATTGAACGGGACGCCGAGAAAGATGTCGGCACTACGCTGATAGAGCTGACAGGAGAGCCGGCCCTCCGCCACGTAGAACTGGAACAGGCAGTGGCAGGGCGGCAGTGCCATGCGCTCCACCTCGGCCGGGTTCCAGGCACTCACCAGCAGACGCCGCGAATCCGGATTGTGGCGGATATGCTCCACCAGCTGGGCGATCTGGTCGATGTGGCCGCCCTCGGGGGTCGGCCAGGAGCGCCACTGGGCGCCATAGACCGGCCCCAGGTCACCGTTTTCGTCCGCCCACTCATCCCAGATTCTGACCCCGTTCTCCTTCAGGTAGCGGATATTGGTCTCTCCCTTCAGGAACCAGAGCAGCTCATGGATGATCGAGCGCAGGTGCAGCTTCTTGGTGGTGACCAGGGGAAAGCCCGCGCCGAGATCGAAGCGCATCTGGTAACCGAACAGACTCAGCGTGCCGGTGCCGGTGCGGTCCTCCTTGCGGGTACCGTTCTCCAGGACATGGCGCATGAGATCGAGATATTGACGCATGATTCAATCCGTTCGTGTTCGGTTGCGATAGGCGAACCCGATCAGCAGGCCGCCGGCCAGCAGCATGGGCAGGGTCAGAATCTGCCCCATGGTGACCCAGTCGAAGGCGAGATAGCCGATATGGGCATCCGGCATGCGCACGAACTCGATGGCGAAACGGAACACTCCGTAGCAGACCAGGAACAGTCCCGAGACCGCCATGGCCGGACGCGGACGGGCCGAAAACAGCCACAGGATGGCAAACAGCGCTACTCCTTCCAGCAGGGCCTCATAGAGTTGATTGGGATGCAGCGGCGGGGTCATTGCCGTGCCGGGGGGCAGCTGCAATTTGTCCACGCAGAGCGCCATGAAGCGTTCGCAGGGTACCTGCATCGCCCAGGGCACTGAACCGGGCGCGCCCCACAACTCGCCGTTGATAAAGTTACCGATGCGCCCCGCCCCGAGACCCAGCGGAATCAGTGGCGCGATAAAATCGGTAGCGTGAAAAAAGCCCTTGTCATGGCGCCGTCCAAACAGCCACATGGCCACCAGCACCCCGAGCAGACCGCCGTGAAAGGACATCCCGCCCTGCCAGATCCGCAGCAGGGAGAGCGGGTCGCGCAGCAGCTCCTCGAAGCCGTAAAACAGGGTGTAGCCGAGTCGGCCGCCCAGCACCACGCCCAGGGCTATATAGAACAGCAGGTCATCCACCTGCTCGACACGCCAGCCGGAATCGGGCCGGGCGGCACGCCGGCGACCAAGCCACCAGCCCGCCACAAATCCCACCAGGTACATTGCACCGTACCAGTGTACCGAGACAGGCCCCAGGGAAAACAGCACCGGATCAATATTTGGGTAAGTCAGCATAGGGGGCTATCTTATGGTCAGGTTAAAAATAAATCACCCAAAGATTTCACGTGGCACGGGCCAGGCCTATACGACCGGCAAAGAGACGACCACCATCTCCGCAGAATGTGCACCATGTGGAGATAGCGACGCGGTAGCGGGCAACGCCTTCGAATCCAGCCGGACCGGTGATGTGAAAAGCGATACGCGTCAAGAATCGGGGCATTAAAATGAAATAAATGCTTTTGCAGGTACTGTTTTAGGACGCAAAATAGGGACAGCTTTAGGAAAAAGGGTTATGCTTAGCAGTGAGGATGATTATTCTCGTAAGATAATAATTTCCTTAATTTCAGTGATTGTATTCATTGATAGTTGATCGTGATGCAAAGAGCAAAACAGAAGCTGGTGCTCCTGAATGCGCGGGATTGTCGGGTAGACCGCCGGGCGATCCTGAAGTAATTGATGCGGTGGCTGGTCGTGCCCCGAACCCCCGGCATGACGGCGTGTGACAGGGGTCTGAAATAAAGACCCAAGAACAGCAATCGGTCACCCGACAGGGAGCTATACTCAAAATTGGACAAACAACAGGTTGAAGAAAATGACTAATGAGAATCCCCAAAACCCCGGGAGTCTGGGTCAACGGATGCGCTTCAGGCGCCAGGAAAAAGGCTGGACACAAGAGCAACTTGCGGTGCGAGCCGGGACCAACCAGGCCGTCATCCAGAAGATTGAAAATGGAAAAAGCCTGCGTCCACGCAAAATAGACCAGATTGCCGCCGTGCTGGATGTCAACCCCGCCTGGTTGATGTTCGGCGATGAACTGGCCGCATCGCTTCCACCTGATGCCATGGCGGTGGCCGAGGCGTGGCATGCCATGCCGGAGCCGCATAAATCGAGACTACAGCGGGAGATCATGGACCTCTCCTCGAAAGGGTAGGCGTCCTGCCCATCCCTGTGTCCTGTTCGGCACAGGGATGGGTCTGCCCTAGTAGTCTGCCGGACTTAACGCTGATCTACTGCGGAAAAGCCCGACAGCCGCCTAGAAGCTCGGCAGGACCCGCAGGTAGAAGGTCTTGAGATAGGCCGTCTCCGGTATTGCCGGATGGACCGGGTGGTCTGGTGCCTGAAAACCGCGCTCAAGGAGTTGTAGCGAGCGGTCGGTGTGCCGTGCCGCCTGCTGGATTTCATGCAACAGCGCCGCCTCGCCCATGTGATGGGAGCAGGAAGAGGAGACCAGGATGCCGTCCTTGCTCAGCACCTGGAGCGCCAGCTGGTTCAGTCGACGGTAAGCCATAACGCCCTCTTTGGCGTCTTTTTTTCGCTTGATAAAGGCCGGCGGATCCACCAGCACCACATCGAAACGTTCATTGGCCTGGCGCAGTTCGCGGAGCGCATCGAAGGCATCCCCCTGCAACCCGGCCACCCGCTCCGCCACACCGTTTTCCAGGGCATTGCGATCGACCGCGTCCAACGCGGTTGTCGAGGCATCCACGCAAATCACCTCCGCCGCCCCTTTCACCGCCGCCAACACACCCCAGGCACCGACATAGCTGCATACATCCAGCACCCGCCTGCCGGGAACATACGGGATCAGGCGCCCCCGGTTCGCCGCCTGATCAAAGAACCAGCCGGTTTTCTGCCCCGCCTGGGAGGGCAGGGTGAAACGCACGCCGTGCTCTTCGAGCGTGAGTTCGTCCGGCCAGCCGCCCAGGGCATCTTCCACGTAGAGCGCCAGGCCCTCCAGCTCCCGCGCCGACGAGTCGTTGCGAAACAGCACGCCGGCGGGGCGCAGCACCTTGACCACCGCAGCCAGAATCTCCGCCTTGAGCCGCTCCATGCCGGCGGTGGTGACCTGGATCACCAAGTGGTCGCCGAAGCGGTCGATGACCAGTCCCGGCAACCCGTCGCTCTCGCCGAACAGCAGCCGGTAGAACGGCTTCGGGTAGAGCCGTTCGCGCAGACTCAAGGCCACTTTCAGCCGATGCACGATCAGCGAGCCGCTGAGCGGGTGCTGACGATCACGGCTGACCAGGCGTGCGCAGATCAGGGAGTGGGGATTGACATAGCCGGTGCCGAGCAACTTCTCCCGGTCGCTGTAGACCTCCACTGGCTGTCCCGGCTCCAGCCCCTGCAACGGGGTGAGTACGGTATCGATCTCATTGCTGTAGATCCAGCAGTGCCCGGCACGCAGGCGTCGATCCTCGTTCTTCTTCAATCGCAGCGGGGCAAAATTCATGGTTTGGGGTCCTGGGGTAAAAA
Source organism: Sedimenticola hydrogenitrophicus (assembly GCF_029017505.1). GTDB lineage: Bacteria > Pseudomonadota > Gammaproteobacteria > Chromatiales > Chromatiaceae > Sedimenticola > Sedimenticola hydrogenitrophicus_A. The sequence continues at coordinate 27,917 of NZ_JAQGEI010000011.1, read as the reverse complement.
TGCGGACGCAAGATTAACAGATTTGACAGGGCGGCGCCCAATAAATATATTGCCCCGATATATAACGACCCGATATAACCGATTCCCGATGAACTCCCTATGAACACCAGCCAACTCTGTCTCGGCATTCTCTGTCTCGGTGACGCCAGTGGCTATGAAATCAAGAAGGCGATCGAGCGGACCTTCAGCCACTTCCAGGCCACCAGCTACGGCTCCATCTATCCGGCCCTGGCGAAATTGACCCACCAGGGGCTGGTCAGTTTTCACGAACAGACCCAGCAGAAGCGGCCGACCAAGAAGGTGTTCACCCTCACCGAGGCAGGCCGGATACAATTTTTTCAGACCCTGATGGCCACCGAGCCGACCGAGCAGCACCGCAGTGACTTCCTGTTCCTGATGATGTTCGCCCATCTGCTGCCGACCGAACAAAACAGGGCGCTGCTGGAGAAACAGACCGCCCATCTGCGGAGTGAACTGGACATACTGGAGCGCATCATCAATGAGTGCCCGACCCTCACCCCGGGCATGCGCTTCACCCTGGAGTACGGCATTGCCGCCAACCGGGCCCTGCTCCGGCTGATGCAGGGCCGCAGCACCGCGCTGCTCCGGGAGATCGATGCGGCAAGGAGCCCGACAGCATCATGAGAATGAAACAACCGACCGGGCACCTGCCCGGCCTGCTACTGGCAGGCCTGCTGACCCTCATCATGCGGCCCGGGGCGGCCGAGGAGCGGCCCATCCAGGTCACCACCGCGCGGCTGGGGGAGGTCACCATTTACCAGGAGTACTCGGCACCCGCCACCACCCTGAGCCTGAACGAGAGCCGGATCAGCGCCGAGACCACCGGCACCGTGCTGGACATCCCGGTACGGGTCGGCGACCGGGTGGAGCGGGACGCCCTGCTGACCGCCCTGGATTGTCGTGACAACCAGCTCAGGCTGCAGCAGGCCGAGGCGGGACTGGCCAGTATCGCGGCGCGGATCACCCTGGCCAGCCGCCAGATCGAACGGACCCGGCTGTTGCGCAAGAGCCGCAGCGCCTCCGAGGAGCAACTCAATCAACAGGAGGCCGACCTGCAGATCGCCGAGGCCGAGCGCCGGGCGCAACAGGCCAGCATCGCCGAGGCGAGACTCAACCGGCAGCGTTGTGAGATCCGCGCCCCCTTCGCCGGCGTGGTCCGGGAGCGGCTGGTCGGGGAGGGCGAATGGGTCAATCCGGGTCAGCCGCTGATCCGCCTGACCGACCTGGAACATCTGGAGATCTCCGCCCAGGTCTCCGTGGACCTGATCGGTTCACTGCGGGAGGCGGACACCATCGTGCTGGAGACCAACCAGGGCAGCTACCCGGTGCGGCTGCGCCGGATCGTCCCGGTGGTTGAAGCACTCGGCCGCAACCGCGAGGTGCGCCTGCAGTTCAGCGACGGCGGCACCCTGCCCGGCAGCAGTGGCCGCCTGCTGTGGCGATCGCTACGGCCCCAGGTGCCGGCCGACCTGCCGGTGCGGCGGGAAGGCCGCCTGGGGCTGTTCCTGGTCGAGCAGGAGAAGGCCCGCTTCTTCCCCCTGCCCGATGCCCTGGAGGGTCACCCGGCACGGGTGGACCTGCCGGCCGATACCCTGCTGGTCATCGAGGGACGCCAGGCCGTGACCAATGGCACCCGCATAGAGCAGACCAACTGACATGCTGGCACGCCTGTTCAGCAATCACGTGCTGGCCAACCTGACCTTCGGCCTGGTGCTGGTGGTCGGTTTTCTCTCCTACAACCTGATGCCGCGGGAGCAGGATCCCAGCATCAACTTCAACTGGATCGATATCACCACGGTACTCCCCGGCGCCGCCGCGGCCGACGTGGAGAAACGGGTCACCGAGGTGCTGGAGAAGCAGATCCGCCGCATCTCCGATATCAAGTTCGTCTCCAGCGTCAGCCGCGAGAGCATCTCCAGCATCCTGGTGCGCTTCGAGGATATCGAACCCGAGGTGTTCGACAAACGGGTGGCGGATCTGCGCCGCGAGGTGCAGAACGCCGACGATGAGCTGCCGGCCAATGCCACCACCCCGTTCGTGTTCGAGATCACCACCGCCAATGCCTTCCCCAGCGCCACCCTGGCAGTGGTGGGGCCGGCCGACGACGAGAACCTGCGCCGCCAGGCGGAGAACGTGAAGAAGGATCTGGAGCGTATCAAGGGGGTCGACCGGATACTCGACACCGCCCTGCGCGATCCCGAGCTGCAGATCAACTTCTATCCGGAGCGCCTGGAGGCCGCCGGCATCAGCCCCGGTCAACTGGCCGATACCGTCACCCGCAGCTTTCAGGATCTGGCCGCCGGCAGTGCCCGGGTGAACGACCAGAACTGGCTGGTACGCATCATCGGCCAGGAGAGTGATCCGGGCTATCTGGCCGCCCTGCCGGTGGCGGGGGTCAGCGGCGAGGTGCCGCTGGGCGATCTGGCCCAGGTGGTGCGGGCACGGGAGAAACAGGACAAGGCAGTGTTCTACCAGGGCCGGCCGGCGGTGATGCTGGCGATCACCAAGAAGGAGAGCGCGAACACCCTGGAGCTGGTGCGGCAGATCGCCGACTACGCCGACACGCGCAACCGCTTCCAGGACAAGACCGGGGTCGAGGTGGTGCTGATCGACGACCAGACCGAGATCACCCGCAACGCCCTCAACATCATGCAGACCAACGCCCTGCTGGGCTTGATCATGGTGCTGTTTGTCACCTGGCTGTTTCTCGGCAGCCGTATCTCCCTGCTCACCACTATCGGCATCCCATTCATCCTCGCCGGCACCTTCCTGGTGCTCAACGCCCTGGACCAGACCCTCAACGTGAGCGTGCTGCTTGGGGTGGTGATCAGCCTCGGCATGCTGGTGGACGACGCCGTGGTGGTGGTGGAGTCGATCTACTACCGGCTGCAGCGCGGCATGGCGGTGCTGCCGGCCACCCTGGAGGCACTGCGGGAGGTGTTCGCCCCGGTCACCACCGCGGTACTGACCACCATGGCCGCCTTCCTGCCGCTGATGCTGTTGCCCGGCATCCTCGGCAAGTTCATGCTGATCATCCCGCTGGTGGTGACCATCGCCCTGGCCATCAGCCTGATCGAGGCCTACTGGATACTGCCGGCCCATATGCTGGGGGCCAACATCAGCCTGCGCAATCCGTCGCGCCTGCAGCGCCGGCGCAGCGAGGCCCTGCACTGGATCCGCATCAAGTACACCAAACTGTTGGTGCGCGCCCTGCGCTGGCCGAAGACCCTGTTGATCGGCGTGTTGCTGATGTTTGTCGGCGCCGTCGTGGGCGCCACCAACGGACTGGTCAAGATCGACTTCTTCGCCTCCGACCCGATCCGCCTGTTCTATGTCAGCCTGGAGATGCCGGCCGGCACCCCGCTGGATGTCACCCGCGACAAGGTGTTGCAGGTAGAGCAGAAGATCCGCCGCCACATCCGCCCGGGCGAAACGCGCAACATTCTCAGCTACGCCGGGCAGCTGTTCACCGAGACCGCCCCCTTCTTCGGCGATCATTACGGCCAGGTGCTGGTGGCGCTCAACCCCAAGAGTAACGGTTTGCGCGGTGTGGATGCCATGATCGAATCCATGCGCGCCGATATCGAGGCCACCGCCGGCCCCGACAAGATCACCTTCCTGCGCCTGGCCGGTGGTCCGCCCACCTCGAAACCGATCCAGGTGAAGGTACGGGGGGATGATACCGGCACCATCCGTGAGGCGGTGGCGGAGCTGAAGTCTATCCTGCGGCAGAACCCGGCGATCCGCGATATCACCGACGACGACAGCCAGGGCCAGATGGAGCTGGCGCTGCGGGTGAACCAGGATGCCGCCCGCCGCGCCGGCATCAGCCCGGCCGAGGTGACCCGCACCCTGCGGATGCTGGTGGACGGCGAGATCGTCAGCCAGATGCAGGACCGGGGCGAGGAGCTGGAGGTGCGGGTGCGCGCGCTGCCGCGCACCCTGGCCACCATAGGCGCCCCGGGCAACTACACCCTGCCGTTGCCGGGCGGTGGGCGCATCGCCCTCAAGGAGCTGGTGCACAGCACCACCCGGCCCAGCGACAACAGCATTCGCCACTACAACTTTCGCCGTACCATCACCGTGGAGGCGGACCTGGACAAGCAGCAGATGGACACGGTGGCCGCCAATGCGCGGATCCAGGAGGCTTGGGACAAGATCGCGACGCGCTATCCCAGCATCGATCTCGACTTCTCCGGTGAGCTGGACGACATCCAGGAGAGCCTCGACGCCATTGCCGTGCTGTTCCTGTTCGGTGTCGGCCTCATGTACCTGATCCTCGGCACCCAGTTCAAGAGCTACTTCCAGCCACTGATGATCCTGGCCACCGTGCCCATGGCCTTCACCGGCGTGGTGATCGGCCTGGCCATCACCGCCAACCCCCTGAGCCTGTTCACCCTGTACGGGGTGGTGGCCCTGGCGGGTATCGCGGTGAATGCCGCCATCGTGCTGATCTCCGCCGCCAATGCGCGGCTGGCGCGGGGCATGAGCGTACTGCACGCCACCCTGTACGCGGCCCGCCGCCGGGTGATCCCGATCCTGATCACCTCCCTGACCACCATCGCCGGGCTGTTCTCCCTGGCTACCGGGCTGGGCGGATCGTCCCTGATGTGGGGGCCGGTGGCCACCGCCATCGTCTGGGGCCTGGCCGTCTCCACGGTGCTGACCCTGTTTGTCATCCCGCTGCTCTACCGGCTGTTCATGGGCGCCGGCTGGGTCACCCGGCGGCGCCTGGCGGCCCAATTCAACGCCCAATCCGCACTACGGGCGGGCGCCCTGGATCGGTTATAATCCCCGACCTGAGCTGCAGGGGTCGGAGTCAAACCAACCTGAACGGGCAGGTGATCTCACCGCACCCGCCAGATTGCTTGCAACCCCTCGCACCCGGACCCGTTGACTCCGACCCACGGGGAAAAAGGACCGCCGATATTCCACAGTGGGCACCACCTTATATTTCGAGAAACATGAGTAATCCATTCACCGCCACCTGGAGCGAACAGGGCCACCTGATCTGTCTCGGCCGCTGGGAGATCCGCTACCGGGGGCGCCCCCTGGAGATCCCGGCCCCGCGCCATGAGGAGGACATGGGCACCCACGGCATCTACTCTTTCCTCTATCCCGACGACCCGGTATTCGCCGAGGGACTGGAGGAGGATGACTGGGTGCTGGAGAACATCGACTGGCTCAGCGACCTGTTCATCGCCCACGACATCCCAATCGACGAACAGCACGCCCGCTGGTTCTTCCAGGCGGTCAACGCCAGCGACTGGCGCTGCGGCAGCTGCGGCGGCTGCACCTGAATGAGTAAGGACTCACATCTGCGCCTGCAGCTGGTGGTATTCGCCCTGGTGGCCGCCTCCTTCACCAACGTCTACCTGACCCAGCCGGTGCTGCCGGTGCTGCAGGCGGAGTTCGCCGCCAGCACCTTGCAGGTCTCCTTCACCGTGGCCGCGGTGATCCTCGGCATCGCCCTCTCCAATCTGCCGTTCGGGGTGCTGGCGGACCGCCTGCCGATCCAGCCGATCATCCTCACCGGCGGCATCGCGGTGGCGGCCGGCGGCCTGATCTGCGCCTTCACGGATAACCTCTGGGTGCTGATCGGCGCCCGTTTCCTGCAGGGGCTGTTCATCCCGGCGCTGACCACCTGCATCGCCGCCTACCTGGCCAAGACGCTGCCGATCGAACGGCTCAACGTGGTGATGGGCGCCTATGTCTCGGCCACCGTGGTGGGCGGTCTGGGCGGCCGCCTGCTGGGTGGCTGGATCCACCCGCCGCTGCACTGGCGCTACGCCTTTGTCTCCGCCGCGGTGCTGATCCTGGTGGCCACCTTCGTGGCGTTGAAGCAGCTGCCCCGGCAGCCGAAGGTGGACAGCGTGGTCACTGAACAGCCGCGCTTTCTCAGTCTGCTGCGGCGCTGGGAGCTGGTGCGTATCTACCTGGCGGCGGCCGGCGGCTTCTTTATCTTCTCCTCGGTATTCAACTACCTGCCGTTCCGCCTGGCGGCCGAACCCTTCTCCTTCTCCACCGAGCTGATCACCCTGCTCTACCTGGTCTATGTGATGGGCATCTTCATGGGCCCGCTGTCGGGCCGCATCAGCAACCGCATCGGCAGCGGCAACACCCTGATCGGCGGCACCCTGCTGCTGGGCGCCTCGGTGGCGCTGACCCTGCTGCCCTCCATCAGCGCCATCATTCTCGGACTGCTGGGACTGTGCGCCGGCTTCTTCGCAGTGCACGCCGCCGCCGTCGGCTCCCTCAACCGGCGCCTCACCGGTGGCCAGGGCCGTGCCAACGCCCTGTACGTACTCTTCTACTACGTGGGCGGCTGGATCGGCATCACCGGCAGCGGCTTCGCCTACACCCGCTGGGGCTGGCAGGGGGTGATCCTGATCTGCCTGCTGCTGCTGTTACTGCCATTTATGGCAGGTATAGGAGAGCGTAGGGACGCCCGCCGCTGATTTGGGTTATATTATGTCGCTTGAGCATCACCAACCCTTATAGAGAAGGCCGTAATCCGTGAAGTTGAGTCTGCAAGAGTTCCTCGCCTGGAAAAACAAGAGCATCACCCTGCTGGGCATGTCCGGCGTGGGCAAGACCCACCTCTCCAAGATCATGCGCCGCTACAACTGGTTTCACTACTCCGGCGACTACCGTATCGGCACCCGTTACCTGGACGAGGCGATCCTCGACAGCATCAAGCAGGAGGCGATGCGGGTGCCGTTCCTCAAGGAGCTGCTGCGCAAGGACTGGATCTACATCCGCAACAATATCAAGGTGGATGACCTGGGCCCGGTGCTCTCCTACGTCGGCAAGCTGGGCAACCCGGAGCTGGGCGGCGTGCCGCTGGAGGCGTTCCAGCAGCGCCAGGCGCAATACCGCCAGGCCGAGATCAACGCCATGCGCGATGTCCCCGAGTTCATCCGCAAGGCGCGGGAGATCTACGGTTACCAGCACTTCGTCAATGACGTGGGCGGCAGCCTGTGCGACATGGAGGAGCCCGGGGTGATCGACCTGCTGGCCGAGCACAGCCTGATCCTCTATATCCAGGCCACCGCGACGGACGAGGAGGCGGAGCTGGTGCGGCGTGCCCAGGACGACCCCAAGCCGCTCTATTTCCGCCCCGCTTTCCTGCGCCAGCAGGTGCAGGCCTATCTCCTGGAGCAGGGCCTGCGCTACACGGCGCAGATGGACCCGGATGACTTCACCCGCTGGGTGTTTCCGCGCCTGTTCCGTTCGCGCCTCCCCCACTACGAGGCGATCGCCGGACCGCTCGGTTACACCGTCACCTCCCTGGAGGTGGCCCAGGTGCGCGACGAGGCCGATTTCCTGGCCCTGCTGGAGCTGGCCATTTCACGCAAACAACCGGATTGACCGGGAGCCGCCATGCCACTGGTATCACACAACAACCTGCCCACCTTCGAGCGCCTGAGAAAGGCCGGCCAGACCGTGCTGGAGCCGACCCGGGCCCAGCACCAGGATATCCGCGAACTGCACATCGGCCTGCTCAACATGATGCCGGACGGCGCCCTGGAGCCGACCGAACGCCAGTTCTTCCAGCTGATCGGCGAGAGCAACCCGATCGCCCAGTTCTACGTCCACCCCTTTACCCTGGACGAGCTGCCGCGCGGTGACAAGGCGCGCCGGCATATCGACCAGTACTACGAGCCGCTGGCGAAGATCCAGGAGGAGGGGCTGGACGCCCTGATCATCAGCGGCGCCACCCCGGTCCACCCCAACCTGGCCGACGAACCGTTCTGGGAGCCGCTGGAACGGGTGGTGGAGTGGGCCTATGCGAATGTCACCTCGACCCTCTGCTCCTGCCTGGCCACCCATGCGGTGCTGGAGGCGCGCCACGCCACCAAACGTCAACCCCTCGGCTTCAAGCGCTGGGGGGTGTTTCCCCACCGGGTGGTGGACCGGGTGCATCCGCTGGTGAACGACGTGAACACCCGCTTCGACGTGCCCCACTCCCGCTTCAACGAGATCTCCCGCCAGCAGTTCGAGGCAGCCGGCCTGCATATCCTGGCCGAGAGCGAGGAGGCCGGGGTGCATCTGGCGGTGAGCCAGGACGGCTTCCGCATGGTCTATTTCCAGGGCCATCCGGAATACGAAACCATCAGCCTGCTGAAGGAGTACAAGCGCGAGGTGCTGCTCTATGCCGCCGGCAAGCGGGAGAGCTACCCGCCCTTCCCGGACAACTACTTTATGCCCCGGGTACAGGCCATCTTCAACGAGTACCGGCTCTATCTGCAACGCGCCCTGCAGGAGGGCAGCGAGCCACCCGAGTTCCCGGAAGCGTTGATCAGCGCGGAGCTGGACAACACCTGGCACGACACCGCGGAGGGCATCGTCGGCAACTGGATGGGCCTGGTCTACCAGATCACCCACAGTGACCGGCGCCTGCCGTTCATGGCGGGGATCGACCCGCACAACCCGCTGAATCTGAAGTGGTAGGCAATCGATAACGGATAGGCGCAATTAGGGGTCGGAGTCAAACCGCACAATTACACGGGATTGCCTGGCTGCCAGCGCCTAGGCTTTGACTTCGCCCCCGCCCAACACCCGCCGGCCAATTCCACCGGGAATTGCCGGTTGAAGCGGCTATAGTTTCTGTCATGATCCCAGAAACATCCGGAGGGGCGGCGGGACCATGTCTATTGACTAAAATCCGTAGCATGCGGTGAGCGCTACGAACCGCGTCATGCGCGACCGGTGCGCATCGCCACGCACCTTCCCGAACCCTCATGCCACCCATCCGAATACCTTAAAGACCGACAGGATAACCCATGCCCAGCAATCACCTGAGCCAGTGCACCAGCCCCTATCTGCTACAGCATGCCGACAATCCGGTGGAGTGGTATCCCTGGGGCGAGCAGGCGCTGGAAAAGGCGCGCCGGGAGGATAAGCCGATCCTGCTCTCCATCGGCTACTCCGCCTGCCACTGGTGCCACGTGATGGCCCATGAATCGTTCGAGGATGCGGCCACCGCCGCGGTGATGAACCGGCTGTTCGTCAACATCAAGGTGGACCGGGAGGAGCGTCCCGACCTGGACCGGATCTACCAGTCGGCCCACCAGCTGCTGGCCCAGCGTCCCGGTGGCTGGCCGCTGACGGTGTTCCTTACCCCGCACGACCAGACCCCGTTCTTTGCCGGCACCTACTTCCCCAGGGAGGAGCGCCACGGCCTGCCCGGTTTTGTGGCGATCCTGGAGAATATCGCCACCGCCTACCGCCAGCAGCGCCCCGACATCGAGCGCCAGAACCAGGCGCTGATCCGCGCCATCCGTCAGCTCGACCCGATTTCCGGCGGTCAGGCCGCAACCCTCGATTCGACCCCGCTGGAGACCGCCCGCCAGCAGCTGGGCAGCAGTTTTGACGAGACCCATGGCGGCTTCGGCAACGCCCCTAAATTCCCCCATCCCAGCAGCCTGGAGCAGCTGCTCAGGCACTGGGCGGCCACCGACTCCGGCGACCCCCGCTCCCTCTACATGGTGGACTTCACCCTGACCCGGATGGCCCTGGGCGGGATCAATGATCAGCTCGCCGGCGGTTTCTGCCGCTACTCGGTGGACGACCAGTGGATGATCCCCCACTTCGAGAAGATGCTCTACGACAACGGCCCGCTGCTGGCCCTCTATGCCGACCTCTGGCAGGCCACCGGCAAGCCATTGTTTCGCGACACCGCACGGCGGACCGCCCACTGGGTGATGAGCGAGATGCAGTCCCCGGAAGGGGGCTTCTACGCATCCCTGGATGCCGACAGCGAGGGCCACGAGGGGCGCTTCTACGCCTGGGACCGGGACGAGGTCGAACAGCTGCTGGACAAGCAGGAGTACCGCCATTTCAGCCACTTCTACGGACTGGACCGGGAGGCCAACTTCGAGGGCCGCTGGCACCTGCATGGCGATATCGATCTCGCCACCCTCGGCCGCGAGCTGGGCAGCAGCCCGGAGCAGGCCCGGGAGCTGCTGCAACAGGCCCGGGAGAAACTGCTGGCGCGGCGGGCGTTGCGGGTACGCCCCGGGCGGGACGAGAAGGTGCTCACCACCTGGAACGCGCTGATGATCAAGGGGCTGGCGCGGGCCGGCCGTCTGCTGGACGAACCGGGACTGATCGCCTCGGCGCGCCGCGCCGTCGACTTCATCCAGCAGCAACTATGGCGCGACCGCCACCTGCTGGCCGCCTGGAAGGACGGCCAGACCCACCTGAACGGCTATCTGGACGACTATGCCAACCTGATCGATGCCCTGCTGGAGCTGTTGCAGGCACAGTGGGACAGCCGGCTGCTGGCCTTCGCCAGCGACCTGGCCGACACCCTGCTGGAGCGCTTCGAGGACCGCGAACAGGGCGGTTTCTACTTCACCTCCAACGACCACGAGGCGCTGATCTACCGCCCCAAGCCGTTCGGCGATGAGTCGATCCCGGCCGGCAACGGCGTGGCCGCCTCGGTGCTCACCCGGCTTGGCCACCTGCTGGGCGAGGTGCGCTATCTGCAGGCGGCCGAGCGCACCCTGCAGTGCGCCTGGGAGCACCTCAGGCAGATCCCCCACGCCCACTGCACCCTGCTGAAGGCGCTGGATGAGCTGATCAACCCCACCGAGCTGATCATCCTCCGGGGCGAGGCGGCGGTCATGCAGCCCTGGCTGCAACGGGCCAACCGGCACTATGCGCCGCGCCGCCTCACCTTCGCCATCCCCGCCACGGCCAGCGGCCTGCCGGAGGCCCTGAACCTCAAGCCGGCCGGCGCGGATTGCAGGGCCTATCTCTGTCACGGCTCCCGCTGCGAGGCCCCGATCCACGCCTTCGCCGAGTTCGATAAGGCCCTGCGCGGCAGCGAGGCGACGGCCGACGCGGAGAGCCAGCGGTTCGACGGCGCGGTGGGCTCGTTCAAACGTTTCCGGGAATAGTCGCGACGCGTAGGCTGGGGTGAGGAACGAACCCCAACATCATGGCGCACCCGCATGAAACCCCGTTGGGGTTCGCAAGCTCACCCCAACCTACGCGCTTCGGTCCGGAGGCGTGGCGGGTCGGGTAATCGATAAAAAAGATGGAATAAATCCACCGGCTGCCGCGTCTTATTCACAACAACTGGAAAGGGGACGGCTGTTTGATGTTCACCGCGTGGCGCAACGAGAGCAAAAACCGGCAGCGGCTGGCGGCACTGAGCCCGCGGCTCCGACGCCTGGCACTGGGCTGGTGCGGCGAGGAGAGCCTGGCCGATGACCTGGCCCAGGAGGCGCTGACCCGGGCGCTCGCCGGGCTCGCCTCGCTCAAGGACGGGGCGGCGCTGGAGGGCTGGGCCTTCGCCATCCTGGCCAACTGTTTTCGCGATCACTGCCGGCGCCAGCGGCCGGCCGATCGCTTCGACGAGTGCATCGACCCCACCCTGCAACCCGCCGACGAGCAGCTGTTGCAACAACAGACAGTAGACCGGGTCCGCCAGGCCGTCGCCCGGCTCAGCCCGGCGCGGCGGGAGGTGCTGATGCTGGTGGATCTGGAGGCCTGCAGCTACGCCGAGGTGGCGGAGATCCTCGGCATCCCGGTGGGTACCGTGATGAGCCGGCTGAGCCGCGCCCGACAGCAACTGAAACAGCTGATGGCGTCGGAAACGCGGGCAAAAACCGACGGCCGGCCCTTCATGGAGCGTATCAAATGAACGCGGACCACTACAGCGACGAACAGCTCAACGCCTTCATCGACAACGAACTGGCCCCGCAGGAGCGCCTTGAGCTGCTGCGCGCGGCCGCCGATTCCGATCCGCTGCGCAGGCGGCTGTTGCAGTTGCAGTACCTGAAGGAACTCACCCGCGCGGCCTATCCGCTCAGCGGGCCGAAGAACGGCGAACGGCGGGCGTTGGCCGCCGGCGGGGGCCTGACCCGTTATCTGACGGCCGCCGCCATCGGCGGGCTCTCCCTGTTCGCGGTGCAGCTGGTGACCGAGGCGCCCTCCTCTTCCGATCACAACCGGCGGGCACCGCTGGCCGCCTTCGGCGACGCCCGGACGTCACAGACCCGGGTGGTGTTCCACATCAGCAGCGACAGCCGCGAGGACGCGGCGCTGCTGCTGGATCAGGTGGAGACGGTCCTCGAGGAGCATCGCGCCAGCGGGCAGCCACTGCGCCTGGAGGTGGTGGCCAACAACCAGGGGTTGCGGCTGATGCAGCAGGGGCTTTCGCCCTTTCCGGAGCGGATCCGGCGGTTGAGCGAGACCTACCCCAACCTGGTATTCGCCGCCTGCGGCAACACCCTGGAGCGCATGACCAAGGAGACCGGCGAGCAGATTCAGATTGTGCCGGAGGCGGTGATCGTCCGCTCCGGGATCTCTTATATTACCCGGCGCCAGCAGACCGGCTGGGCCTATATCAAGGTCTGATTCAGACCATTACCAACTGCAGTAAGCGGCCGCTACCCAAAGAGCCAAACGCTGCAGACCATAAGGCGATTGCCGGAAATGAACATCCTGGATTGCGTAGAATTTTCGTTTCCCTGCAAGGCGCCCCAGGCGAAGCATAGTCGGATTATGTGATGCCTGGGGCAACGCGGCAGGGGGACGAAAAGACCAGCAAGCGGGGATGTTCATTGACAGAAATCGCCTAACCAAAGAGAGGATGAAAGATGAAAACCATAAACCATAGCCTGATGGCCCTGCTGCTGTTTTTCGGCCTGTTCACCGGACAGGCCCTGCTGGCCGCGGAAGGCGCCCCCCACAAGGTGGTGATCCAGGTCAGCACCGACGACCCCCGCACCCAGACCATCGCCCTGAACAACGCCGTCAATCTGCAAAATGCCCTGGGACAGGACAATGTCCAGATTGAGATCGTCGCCTATGGGCCCGGACTCGGCATGCTCACCAGCGAATCCAAAGTGGGACAACGTATCACCAGCCTGGCGATGCAGGACATCCAGTTCAGTGCCTGCGGCAACACCATGAAGGCTGTGGAAAAGAAGACCGGGACAATGCCGGTGCCCCTGGAAGGGGTCTCGGTGGTCCAGGCCGGCGTGTTGCGCATCATGGAACTGCAGGAGCAGGGTTACGCCTACGTTAGGCCGTAATTCAAGTAGTCAAACCGGTGCGACCACACTCCCGTGGCGCACCAGTAAAATAACCGGCCCGGCAATGCCGGGCCGGTTATTTTAACTACCGGGGGGTTACAGGCCAGACGGCCGCTCGAACGGATAGTCCTGCACGCTGCTGAAATGCCCCTGCATCGGTTTTTCTGCCATCCTGCCGGCGCGGTAGCCGGCAGCCAGGTCAGGTCCTCTGACTGCGCCGTCAGCCGAACGCCAGCCAGACGCCCACCCCTATCATCAGGCTGCCTGCCAGGCGATTGAGCAGACGCACATTGCCGCGCTGCCGCAACAGCAGGCTCAGGCTGCGGCCGCCACTGGCATAGAGCACCAGACAGCTGAACTCAATCAGCAGGATCAGACCCAGCAGCACGCCGAGCTGCGGAACCATCGGCTGCTGGTCACTGATAAAGGGCGGCAGCAGGGAGATGAAGAAGGCCCAGCCCTTGGGGTTGGCCACGGCGGTCACGAAGCCCTGCAGCGCCAGCGCCATCCCGGTGGCAGGCGCCTGCCGCGGGCCATCGAGATTGATCGCCAGCTTGCCGCGCGAACGCCACATCTTGAGACCGAGATAGCCCAGATAGGCGCCCCCCCCGTACTTGAACAGCTCGAACAGCAACGGGTAGTTCAGCATCAGGGTGGCCACGCCGATCACCGCGGCGGCCGCCACCAGCCCCACCCCGAGCAGTTCGCCCGCCATCATCCAGAAGGTGCGCCGCAGGCCGATGGTCATACCCAGGGTCATGGAGAGGGTCATGCACATCCCCGGCGTCACGGAGACAATAAAGAAAGTGGGTATGAAGACCCCCAGCAGGGTGGGATTGAGGGTGGTGTTCATCATTCCAGCCTGGTGATTCGATAAAGCGCTCGCAAAGACGCCAAGTACGCAAAGATAACACGGAGAGGATGTGGATTTATCCCCGCAAATATCAGGGAAGGGAGTGTGCCGCTATCCACCTCAAAAGTTCTTGATTCTAACCTTTGTGGTAGCCACTCACCCGAGGTGTCCTTAAAGCCTCACCAATGCACCACGGAGGCACAGAGGACACAGAGGACACAGAGGACACAGAGGTTAACTGAACAATGTAGCGTGCGGATAATTGGAGCAGCCATTGCACTCAGTGCTGGAATGTACAGCTTACGGACTACAGGATGCAGGAGTGGTACAGGGGTATACCGTTTACGGACCTGAGGATGGAGCCCGCAGGAGAATCTTGTGGTTTCTCTGTGCTCTCTGTGTCTCCGTGGTGAGGATAGGGGTGAGCAGTTACCCTTTGCGTACTTTGCGAATACAGCTGCCGCTAGGATCTTTTCCAGCGCCGCTCCGCTGCATCGTCGCTGTGGCGTGCATCAACCCAGCGCTCGCCCTCCGCGGTCTGCTCCTTTTTCCAGAACGGCGCCCGGGTCTTGAGATAGTCGATCACGAACTCGCAGGCCTGGAACGCCTCGCCGCGGTGGGCGCTGGCCACCGCCACCAGGACGATGGGATCCAGAGGGTGCAGCGGGCCGACCCGGTGGATTACACGGATGCCCAACAGTTGCCAGCGCGCCCCGGCCTCGTCGACGATCGCCTGCAACGCCTTCTCGGTCATACCGGGGTAGTGTTCCAGGGTCATGGTGCTGACCCGGTCGCCCTCGTTGATGTCGCGCATCTGGCCGAGAAAGGTGACCACCGCGCCGATGGCCGGATTGTCCCGCCGCAGCTCCTCCTGGATCGCCGCGAGATCGAAGGGTTCGGTCTGTATTTTGATCTGGTTCATGGAATTTTACCGTGATCTGAAGGGTTGAACAGATCCGCAGGAAGAGACGCCCCGCTACGCTAAACCCACTATCTACAACAGAGTATAGATGCTGCCTAACCGCCGGTGACCGGCGGGAAAAAGGCCACTTCGTCGCCATCCTTCACCGCCGTCGACAAGTCGCACATCTCCTGGTTCACCGCCACCAGCACGGTCTGGTCATCGGCGAATACCTCACCCCAGGCGTCGCCACGTCCCTTCAGCCGTTCGACTATGGCGCTGACCGAGGTCAGTTCGGGAGTGTAGTCCAGGGTCTCCGAGCCGGTCTGGAGCGCCTCGCGCAGGCGCGCGAAATAGAGCATATGAATCATTTGAGTAACTCGCTGAAAGGCAGGAATTGCACCATCTCTCCCCGGGCCAGGGTCTGCTGCTCGGGGAGTATTGCCAGGCCATTGGCCCAAGTGAGGGAGTTGAGCACCCCGGAGGAGCGACTGGAGAACAGGCTGATCTGCGCCTGGCCCCGGGCATCCAGATTGAGCTGGGCACGGGCGAACTCGCGGCGCTTCTCCGCCTTGGGCCAGTCGAAATCGGCCTTGGCCAGGAGCGGCGTGGGCGCCAGTTCCACCTCCCTGACACCCTGGGCCTTGAGGATGAAGGGGCGGGCGAACAGGCAGAAGGTGACAAACAGGGAGACCGGGTTGCCGGGGGTACCGATGAACGGGGTGCCCTCGATATGGCCAAACGCCAGCGGCTTGCCCGGGCGGATGGCGATCTTCCACAGGTCCAGCGAACCCAGCGCCTCGACCGCCGGCTTCAGGTGGTCCTCTTCGCCGACCGACACGCCACCGGAGGTCATCACCAGGTCGGCCTGGGCGGCGGCCTTTGATAGCGCCTGGCAGGTCGCCTCGAAGGTATCCTCCACAATGCCCAGGCTGACGATCTCGCAGCCCAGCGCCTGCAGCAGCGCCTGCAGGGTGTACTCGTTGGAGTTGTAGATCTGGCCCGGGCCCAGCGGCTGACCGGGGTTGATCAGTTCATCACCGGAGGAGAACAGCGCCACCTTGAGCCGGCGATAGACCACCAGCTCGCCGACGCCGACGGAGGCCGCCAGCCCGAGATGCTGGGCGCCGAGACGGGTGCCCGCCTGCAGCACCTCCTGGCCGATGCGGGTGTCCTCGCCGGCATAGCGGATATTGGCACCGGACTCCGGCATCTGGTTGACAATGACCTGGTCGCCCTCCTGCGCGCACACCTCCTGGATCACCACGGTATCGGCGCCCGGCGGTACCGGTGCGCCGGTAAAGATGCGCGCCGCCGTGCCGGGCGCCAGCGGTTGCGGCGCGGCACCGGCCGGGATGCGCTGGGAGATGGCCAGACGGCAGGGCACCTCCCCCAGGTCGGCACTCTGCACTGCGTAGCCGTCCATGGCGCTGTTATCCCAGGGCGGCATGTTGATTTTGCTCACCACCGGCTCGGCCAGGATACGCCCATTGGCCTCGGCCAACGGCACCAGCTCACGCTCGCCCACCGCCCGGGCGTGGGAGAGCAGCAGGGCCAGCGCCTCTTCCAGCGGTTTCATTCCCGGCTCGGCTACGGAGGAACAACCACACTCACTCATCGATCTCTACTCCCGATTCTGTTGCTGGGCCCGGCGCTGGCGCCGGGCCGGGATCAGGCCCGGAACATCTGGGCGAAGTTGCAGGGGCGGGTGCGGTGATCCAACTGCGGATTGAGGATCTTGTCCCAGCCGGTGCGGCAGGCCCCGGTGGAACCGGGCAGGCAGAACACCAGGGTCTGGTTGGTCAGCCCGGCGATGGCCCGGGACTGGATCGCCGAGGCGCCGATCTCCTCCAGCGAGACGTGGCGGAACAGCTCGCCAAATCCCTCAATGGACTTCTCCAGCAGCGGCATGACCGCCTCCGGGGTGCTGTCGCGGCCGGTGATGCCGGTGCCGCCGGTGCTTAGCACCACGTGCACTTCCGGGTCGGCGATCCAGCGCGAGAAGATCGCCCGCATCTGGTAGACATCGTCCTTGACGATCGCCTTCTCCACCACCCGGTGGCCGGCGGCCTCGGCCCCCTCCTGGAGGATCCTGCCCGATTTGTCGGTCTCTTCGGTGCGGGTGTCCGAGATGGTCAGTACCGCGATGTTCAGGGGCACGAAGCCCGATTCGTCATAATGTCCTGTCATCATCTACTCACAAGGTCCGGGTCAGAGGGCGTAACCGAAGGCGATCTTGAAGCACTGGGCGAACTCATCGCACTGGAAGCGGTGGTTCTGCGGTCCCGCCTCCTCGATCTTGATGCCGCCCATCAGCGAGGCGATACGGCCGGTGGTCTCCCAATCCATGCCATTCATCAAACCATACAACAGGCCGGCCCGATAAGCATCACCACAACCTGTGGGGTCAACGATGTTGGCCACCGGTGCGACCGGGATCTCATACAGCTGGTCGCGGGTATAGATCAGCGAGCCCCGCCCGCCCCGGGTGATCACTACCGCCTCCACCCGCTCGGCCATCTGTGCCGGGCTGAGTCCGGTGCGCTCCTCCATCAGCTTGGCCTCGTAGTCGTTGAAGGCGAGCCAGGTGGCCTGCTCGACGAAACGGGTCAGCTCGTCGCCGTCGAACATCGGCAGTCCCTGACCGGGGTCAAAAATGAAAGGGATTCCCTGCTCCACGAACTGCTCGGCATGCTCGATCATCCCCTGGCGGCCGTCTGGCGAGATGATGCCGATGCTGCAATCCTTCGCCTCCGCGACCCGGTTCAGGTGGGAGTGGGACATGGCGCCCGGATGGAAGGCGTTGATCTGGTTGTCGTCCCGATCGGTGGTGATGTAGGCCTGGGCGGTATAGCTGTCCTCGATCACCTTGATGTGATCGCGGCTGACGCCGTTCTCGTCCATCCAGCTGGCATAGGCGCCGAAATCGCCACCGACGGTGGCCATCGGCTTGCCCTCCCCGCCCAGCAGTTTCAGGTTATAGGCGATATTGCCGGCGCAGCCGCCGAACTCGCGACGCAGCTCCGGCACCAGGAAGGAGACGTTGAGGATATGCACCTGTTCCGGCAGGATGTGGTTCTTGAACTGGTCCTGGAAGACCATAATGGTATCAAAGGCCATAGAGCCACAAATCAGCGCAGACATTCCGTCCTCCATTGATGTTATTCAAGCCGGGGATTCTACACCGATCAGTGTAGGGTTGGGTAGAACACCGCTCTCGGCCATGGCATCCTCGGCTCCGTATACGGTACGTCCCTGTACCACTTCTCCTGGCCTACGCGGTATAAGTCCATCCCTGGACAAAACTGCCAGCCGGTAGCCCGGCTGGCAATGATCCAGATCAGACCCGGGGCTCGCGGATGGAAAAATTCAGCTCCTCACCACCGGGGGGAGAGTATCAGCAGCCAGATGACGACGGCCATCGCGATGGCCAGGAACACCGCGGCCGAGCCGACATCCTTGGCCCGACCGGAGAGTTCATGGTGTTCGTTGCCGACACGGTCGACCACCGCCTCGATGGCGGAGTTGAGCAGCTCCACCAGCGGAACCAGCAGCAGACTGCCCGCCAGCAGGGCCCGCTCCACCCCGCTCCGGCCCAGATAGAGGGCCAGCGGCAGCAGCGGTACCAGCCCCAGCAGCTCCTGCCGGAAGGCGGCCTCGTGCCGCCAGCAGGCGCGGAATCCGGCCAGGGAGTAGCCACCGGCGTTGATAATACGACGCAGCCCGGTGGCCTTCTGTTCCGCCACTTAGCCGGCGTCCCGTTGCTGCCAGGCCAGATCCAGCTCGCGCGCCGCCTTCACGTCATCCAGCCGTTTCACCGGCAGGGTATGGGGCGCACCCTTCACCAGCCCAGGTTCTTGTGTTGCCTCCTCCAGGATGCGGCCCATGGCGTCGATAAAACCATCCAGCGTCGCCATATCCTCGGTCTCGGTCGGCTCGATCAGCAGGCACTCCGGCACCAGCAGCGGAAAATAGGTAGTGGGAGCGTGGAAGCCGTAATCCAGCAGCCGCTTGGCGAAGTCCATGGTATTGACCCCCAGCTCCTTGGCCTGCTTCTTCAGGGTGATGATGAACTCGTGGGTGGCGCGCCGCTGCGGATAGGCGGCCTGGAAACCGAGCGCCTGCAGCCGTTTGAGCATGTAGTTGGCATTCAGGGTGGAGAACTCGGCCACCCGGGGCATCCCCTCACGACCCAGCATGCGAGCATAGATATAGGCGCGCAACAGCACCCCGGCGTTACCGGCAAAGGCGGTCAGGCGGCCGATGCTCTCGGGGCACTCCCGCTCGGTGAGCCAGCGGTATTCATCCCCCTCCCGGGTCACCATGGGTACCGGCAGGTAGGGCACCAGGCGTTCGCTCACCCCGACCGGACCGGCCCCCGGACCGCCGCCGCCGTGGGGAGTGGAGAAGGTCTTGTGCAGGTTCATGTGGATTACGTCGAAGCCCATGGTCCCGGGGCGCACCTTGCCGAGGATGGCGTTCAGGTTGGCACCGTCATAGTAGAGCAGCCCGCCCGCCTGGTGCACGGTCTTGGCGATCGCCTCGATGTTGCGATCGAACACCCCGAGGGTGGAGGGGTTGGTCAGCATGATACCGGCCGTGTGCGGCCCCACCACCGCCTTCAGCGCCTCCAGGTCCACATCACCGTCCGGGCCGGTGGGGATCTCCCGCACCTGGTAACCACACATCACCGCCGAGGCGGGATTGGTGCCGTGGGCCGCGTCCGGCACCAGGATTTCACACCGCGCGCTGTCGCCCCGAGCCTCGTGATAGGCGCGGATCATGGCGACCCCGGCAAATTCGCCCTGGGCACCCGCCGCCGGACTGAGTGACACCGCCCGCATGCCGGTCACCTCGCGCAGCATCTCCTGCAGCTCATACAGGCAGGCCATGAAGCCCTGGCTGTGGCTCTCCGGCGCCTCGGGATGGCGCGACAGCAGGCCCGGCAGGCTGGCCAGGCTGTTGCAGGCGCGCGGGTTGTATTTCATGGTGCAGGAACCCAGGGGATAGAATTGGGTATCGATGGAGAAGTTCTTGCGCGACAGGCGGGTGTAGTGGCGCACCGCCTGCATCTCGGAGACCTCCGGCAGGGCCGCCGACCGCCGGCGCCGGAACTGTGCCGGGATAGCGCTGATATCCGCCTTGTCGAGCGGGGACTGGGCCGGGGCATAGCGACCGGCCTTGGATTGTTCAAAGATCAACATGCTGACAGATTCTCCCGATTACTCTTTCGGCACCAGACCACAGGTGACACCACCCTGCAGCTGGATCACCCGGGCCAATTTTTCCGCGTAGGCGGCAATCTCCTCCGCGGTGCGCTGTTCGGTGGCACAGACCAGGATCGCCTCGCCCAGCTCCGGATAGTCGCGGGAGAGATCGAGCCCGCCCAACACATTGTGCGCCGCCAGGGAACGCAGCACGCCGGCGGCCGGTGCCGGCAGCCGCAATACCCGCTCGTGGAAGGCCGGGCGGTCAAACAGCGGCGCCACCCCCGGAATGGCGCTGAGGGCCTCCACCAGCGCGCGGGTATTGGCATAACTGGCGGCGGCGGCCCGCTCCAGCCCCTCGCTGCCCAGCAGGGCCATGTGGATGGTGGCGGCTGTGACCATCAGCCCCTGGTTGGTGCAGATGTTCGAGGTCGCCTTGGAACGGCGGATATGCTGCTCGCGCGCCTGCAGGGTCAGGGTGTAACCCACCTTGCCATCCAGGTCCTGGGTGCGCCCGATGATGCGCCCGGGCATCTGCCGCACGTGCGCCTGCTGGCAGCAGAGGAAGCCGAAGTAGGGGCCGCCGGAGGCGAGCGGCGCGCCCAGCGGCTGCCCCTCGCCACAACAGATATCGGCACCCTGGCCGCCCCACTCACCGGGCGGGCTCAGCAGCGCCAGACTCAGCGGATTGACCACGCCGATCGCCAGGGCGCCATTGGCATGGGCCCAGTCGGTCAAGGCGTCCACCTCCTCCAGCACGCCGAAGAAGTTGGGCTGCGGAATTACCAGGGCGGCGAAATCCTCGCCCCGGTACTGTTCCAGCACGGCCGGATCGGTGTGCCCGCCCTGGGGGTCGAACGGCAGCTCCACCAGCTCAACCTGCTGGTTCTTGACGATATTGTGCACCACCCGGCGATAGGCCGGATGCACCGTGCGCGGCATCAGGATGCGTTTGGATTTGGACTTGCGGTTGGCCCGCACCGCCATCAGCACCGCCTCGGCCAGGGCCGAGGCCCCGTCATACAGCGAGGCGTTGGAGACATCCATGCCGGTCAGCGCCACCATCATCGACTGATACTCGTAGAGCAGTTGCAGGGTGCCCTGGCTCGCCTCGGCCTGGTACGGGGTGTAGGCGGTGTAGTACTCACCCCGGCCGGTGATCTGCCAGACCGCCGCCGGGATATGGTGGTCGTAGGCGCCGGCGCCAAGGAAGCAGACCGGCTGCCCGTCCTGCTGCGCCCGTTTGCCCATCAGGTGGCCGATCTCCATCTCCGACAGCGCGGTCGGTATGGCATCCAGCTGGGAGAGCCGCAGGCTGGCCGGTATCTCTTCGAACAGATCGTCCAGGCTGCCGACACCGATGGCCGCCAGCATCTCCTGGACCTCTTGCTCTGTATGGGGGATAAATGGCATGTCTCTCGGGGTCCTCTCAGTGCGCTTCCGATTCCATTACATCGCTGTAGGCGTCGGCATCCAGCAGATCATCCAGTTCGGCCGGTGCCGAGAGTCTGACCTGGAACAGCCAGCCATCACCGAACGCATCCTGATTGACCGTCTCCGGGGTGTCCACCAGGGTTTCATTGATCGCAATCACCTCACCGGACACCGGGCTGTAGACATCGGACGCGGCCTTTACCGACTCGACCACCGCGCATTCGGCACCGGCATCCACCGTATCGCCCACCTCCGGCAGCTCGACGAAAACCAGATCCCCCAGCAGCTCCTGGGCGTGATCGGTAATACCGATGACTACCGTGCCATCCTCTTCATCACGCACCCACTCGTGGGTTTTGGCGTATTTCAGATCGTTGGGTACATTGCTCATCTCTAGGCCCTCTATTCGCTAAACGGGTTGTTATCTTGATTTGTTACTTTTCAGCTATTCGGTAAAAAAACCTGAAATCATCAGGAGTCTGTCAGACTCGGTCGGCGGTAGCCGATCAGACTTCAACGCGCGCCTTGCCGTTGCGTACAAAGGGTGGGCGTACCACCCTGGCAGGCACCCGCTTACCACGGATCTCCACCTCACACTCCCCACTCACCTCCGGCGATACCCGCGCCAGGGCAATGGATTTCTCCAGTGTAGGCGCAAATCCGCCGGATGTGATCTCGCCCGCCTCCCGATCGTTGAAAAAGACCTTTTGATGGTCACGCAGCACCCCCCGGCCGATCAGCACCAGACCGACAAACCGCCGATTGGCGGGATCGCCCTTGCGCGCCTCCAGAGCTTGACGGCCAATGAATGCCCGTTCGGCCGGCTCCCAGGCGATGGTCCAGTTCAACCCGGCCTCAAGCGGCGAGATGGTCTCGTCCATATCCGAGCCGTACAGGTTCATGCCGGCCTCCAGGCGCAACGTGTCCCGCGCCCCCAGACCGCAGGGCCGCACCCCGGCATCCGCCAGCGCCTGCCAGAAGGCGACCGCCTCGGTCTCCGGCAGCATGACCTCGAAGCCATCCTCACCGGTATAACCGGTGCGCCCGACAAACCAGTCCGCCGCCGTGGCCGCATAGAAGGGCTGGAGATCGGCGGCCGGCTCTTGCAACGGCACAGGCAGCTGCAACAGCGCCTTGTGTCGGGCATGGGGGCCCTGAACCGCGATCATGGCCAGATCGTTACGCGGATTGACCGTGACATCGAAGGCCGGGGCCTGGCGGTTCAGCCAGGCCAGATCCTTCTCGGTGGTGCCGGCATTGACCACCATGCGAAACCAGGTTTCATGCATGAAGTAGACGATCAGGTCATCGATCACGCCGCCCTGCTCATTCAACATGCAGCTGTAGAGGGCCTTGCCGGACTCTTGCAGACGGGCCACGTCATTGGCCAGCAGATGGCGCAGAAACGCGCGCACCCGGTCGCCGGTAAGATCCACCACCGTCATATGACAGACGTCAAACATCCCGGCATCCTTGCGTACCGCGTGGTGTTCTTCGAGTTGCGAGCCATAGTGCAACGGCATATCCCAGCCGCCAAAGGGGACGATACGCGCACCCATGCTGTTGTGGGTGTCAAAAAGGATGGTTCTGTTTCCCATGGGATTCTCCACCAGTCAAAAACAACGCCGCTCCCGGCCATCCATGGCCTCCGCGGCCCGTAGGGGCAGGCCCCTGTGCCTGCCCTTTGTCCGGGCAACCACGGGGGGGCTACGGCCATCCCTGGACAAAAAAAGGGCGGCGCAAGGATCCCCCTGCGCCGCCCCTCTGTCCTGAACCTGAGAGTTTGAAACCGGAATCACCGGTCCCTGCCCCGTCGGTGGGCCTGACGGCCACTCTCCAGAGTCAACCCGGAAGGAGACTTCCCTCCCCACACCGCGGTCCTTCTGCCTGAGCGATTCCGGACGGTTTGCGCCTTCGGCGTCGGCCAGGGCCGATCTCTCCCACAGTGGTTTGGATTGAGGGCTCGACTATACCCGTTGAATATCCCTTTGCCAATATTAAGGCTACCTGAATACCCATCCAACTCAGCTATACCGAGAAAACATTTTAGCCGCGAGGAGTGGTGCAAGAGGAGTGGTACAGGGATGTACCGATAACGGAGCCGAGGATGCAATGCACCGTTTACGGACCTACGGATGGAATATACACAAATAAATGCGAATAAGGTTACTGGGATAGTATGCAGATAAACTTGCGTACCACAGCATTCACGGTAAGGCTGTCCTGGACAAAATAAAAGAACAGCGGGTATTGATAACGCGAATGATTATTAATAGAATGCGCATCAAAGCTAACAATTCCTGGAGATCAAAAAACATGAATATCCGCTTCAAGCTAGCCCTCTTTACCACCGCCCTCACCCTCTGCAGCAACGCGCTAGCAGCCGAGGTGAACGTCTACTCCGCCCGCAAGGAGGCCCTGATCAAACCGCTGCTGGACCAGTTCACCAGCGAAAGCGGCATCAAGGTCAACCTGGTCACCGGCAAGGCGGACGCCCTGCTGAAGCGGCTGCAGAGCGAGGGGGCCAACTCCCCAGCCGACCTGTTCATTACCGTTGACGCCGGACGCCTGCACCGCGCCAAGGAAGCCGATGTGCTGCAGCCGATCTCCAGCGAAGCCCTGAGTGCCGCCATCCCTGAACACTTCCGCGACCCGGAAGGTTACTGGCATGGGCTGTCGGTACGTGCCCGGGTCATCACCTACGTCAAGGACCGGGTCGATCCCAAGCAACTCTCCAGCTATGAGGCGCTGGCGGACCCGCAATGGAAAGGCCGTATCTGTATCCGCGGCTCCGGCAACATCTACAACCAGTCGCTGGTGGCGTCGCTGATTGCGACGAACGGCGAGGCGGCCGCCCAGCAGTGGGCCGACGGTTTGGTAAAGAATTTTGCTCGCGACCCCAAGGGCGGCGACCGGGATCAGGTGAAGGCCGCCGCCGCGGGCGTATGTGATCTGGCGATCTTAAACACCTACTACCTGGGCGCCATGCTCAACGGCAAGGATGAAAGCGAGCGGGCAGCCGCCGCCAAGGTAGCCCTGTTCTGGCCAAACCAGAATGGCCGGGGCACCCATGTCAACGTCAGCGGCGCCGGCGTCACCCGTTCCGCCAAGAACAAGGAGGCGGCGGTGAAGCTGCTGGAGTTCCTGGCCAGTGAAAAGTCACAGGGCTGGTATGCCAGCGTCAATCACGAATATCCGGTGCGCCCGGGAGTGGAGTGGTCCGAGACCCTGACCCAGTGGGGAACCTTCAAGGCCGACACCCTGAACCTCTCGGTACTGGGTAAAAACAATCCCGCGGCCGTTCGGCTGATGGACCGGGCCGGCTGGAAATAAGGATCGAAGGGGTCGGAGTCAAGCCGCCCGGATCTGGAAGCATTTCCCCCCACCGGTGCTCGGCTTGACTTCGACCCCTGTGGGTACGCGGCTTGCACAATCGCACCGAACCCCAGAAAATAGACCCTTCACGCCTCAGCGCCATTCTCGACGGATGGCGTTGAGTTTTTTGTTTCACCTGAATCCGTGACTTCAGGGCATGTTCCGGAGGTCTTGGGTGAGTGTATGCCGCAGGGATGCGGCATCCAAGCCTACAGGGATGTATTCACGGCGTCTCACCCAAGGCTTCCGGGATATGCCCACGAATACATAGGGTTGGCAGTCAAGCCATGGGTCCAGGTTTCAGTCATTCGGTGAAGCCGTGGCATCTGGCAACTACAGGAGAGCAACAGCGCCGCTGTCGTGGCGGATCAGCATTATCGGCACCGCCCTGTTGCTGGCCATGCCGGTGCTGGTGGTCTCCAGCTATGCCCTGGTACCGGCCGGGGAGGTGTGGCGGCACCTGGCCGACACCGTGCTCGCGGATTATGTCGGCAACACCCTGTTGCTGATGCTGGAGGTGTCCGTCGGCACCCTGCTGATCGGCGTCTCCACCGCCTGGCTCACCACCATGTGCCGCTTTCCCGGCCGAACTGTTTTCGAGTGGGCCCTGCTCCTGCCCATGGCCATGCCGGCCTATATCATCGCCTACACCTACACCGGCATGTTCGATGTGGCCGGGCCTATCCAGACCGCCTTGCGCGAGTGGCTCGACCTGCGCTACGGCGACTACTGGTTTCCCGACATCCGTTCGCTCTGGGGCGCCGGCGGGATGCTGTCACTGACCCTCTATCCCTATGTCTACCTGCTCTCCCGCGCCGCCTTTCTGGAGCAGTCGGTGTGTGTCCTGGAGGTCAGCCGCTCGCTCGGCAACGGACCCTGGCGCACCTTCTTCCGGGTGGCCCTGCCGCTGGCCAGGCCGGCGGTGGTCGCCGGCCTGAGTCTGGCCTTAATGGAGACCCTGGCCGACTACGGCACGGTGCAGTACTTCGGCGTCGGTACCTTCACCACCGGCATCTTCCGCACCTGGTTCGGCATGGATGACAGCGCCGCCGCCGCCCAGCTCTCCACCGCGCTGCTGCTGTTTGTGTTCACCCTGGTCCTGCTGGAGCGCTGGTCGCGGCGCAAGATGCGCTACCACCACTCCAGCCAGCGCCATCAGGCACTGCCTGGTTTTGTGCTCAAGGGCCGGCAGCGATTCGGCGCCGTGCTGATCTGCTCCGCGACCCTGTTCCTGGGCTTTCTGCTGCCCGCCGGTCAGCTGCTGTTGTGGGCGATAGCGACCCGGGAGATGATCGATTATGACTTCCTGCAACTGACCCTGAACACCGTAGGTCTGGCCGCCGGTACCGCGCTGCTCGCCCTGCTGCTGGCGCTGCTGATGGGTTATGGACGCCGGCTCAGCCCCGACCGGCGTACCGTGGCCGCCGTGCGGGTGGCCGGTATGGGATATGCGGTTCCCGGTACGGTGATCGCGGTCGGCGTCATGCTGCCGCTGGCCTGGATCGACAACAGCATCGACGGCTGGCTGCGGGCGCACTTCGGCATCTCCAGCGGACTGCTGCTCAGCGGTACCCTGGTGGCGCTGGTGTTCGCTTACCTGGTACGCTTTCTCGCAGTCTCGCTGCAGACGGTGGAAGCGGGGCTGGGCAAGATCAAACAGAGCATTGACGAAAGCGCCCGCACCCTGGGGGCATCGCCAGGCGAGGTGTTGAAGCGGGTGCACCTGCCGATGCTCAAGGGGAGCCTGCTCACCGCCCTGCTGCTGGTCTTCGTGGATGTGATGAAGGAGTTGCCCGCCACCCTGGTGCTGCGTCCTTTCAACTTCAACACCCTGGCCGTCAGGGCCTTTGAACTGGCCTCGGACGAGCGCCTGCAGGATTCCGCCAGTGCCGCCCTGACCATTGTCCTGGCGGGGATCATCCCGGTGATCCTGCTGAGCCGCTCAATACGCAATTCAAGAGAGAAGCATGACCTACCAACTGGAACTGAATGAGGCATCGATCGCCTTCGGCTCAACCGATGTGGTCAAGCAAGTCAGCCTCAAACTGAGGGAGGGGGACATCGGCTGTCTGCTGGGTCCCAGCGGCTGCGGCAAAACCTCCCTGCTGCGGGCGATCGCCGGATTTGAACCCCTGCGCCAGGGCAGCATCGCCCTGCATGGCAAAGTGGTCTGTGACACGCAACAAATGATTGCCCCCGAGCAGCGCCGGGTGGGTATGGTATTTCAGGACTTCGCGCTGTTCCCCCATCTCAGCGTGGCCGAGAATATCGGCTTTGGCCTGCGCGGACGGACGGCCCAGGCCAAGCAGGCCAGGATTGCCGAATTGCTGACGTTGGTCGGCCTGACCGAATCCGCCCGACAGCACCCGCATCAGTTGTCCGGGGGGCAGCAGCAACGGATCGCCCTGGCCCGGGCGATGGCCCCGCGCCCGGAAATCCTGCTGCTGGACGAGCCGTTCTCCGCCCTCGATCCGGAGCTGCGGGGACAGCTGGCAAGTGAAGTGCGGATGCTGCTGAAGGAGGATGGGATCACCGCCATTCTGGTGACCCACGACCAGACCGAGGCCTTCACCATGGCCGACCAGATCGGCGTCATGAACCAGGGGGTGCTGCATCAGTGGGACAGCGGTTACAACCTCTACCATCACCCGGCCACCACCTTCGTCGCCGACTTCGTCGGCCGCGGGGCGCTGTTCGCCATCACGGTTGCCGACCGCAACAGCATCGACACCCCGTTCGGACGGCTCAGCGGGAAACTGCCGGACTGTAGCCAACCCGGCACCGGCCTGCAATTGCTGATCCGCCCCGACGATATCCACCTCACCACCAAGGATGGCGCTATCAGCGCCCGGATCAGCGAACGCCTGTTTCAGGGCGCGGAGTATCTCTACACCCTGCAACTGGAGAGCGGCGACCGCTTTCAGTGTCTCGCCCCCAGCCATCAGCAACATAATATCGGTGACACCGTCACCCTGAAGCTGGATATGCAGGACCTGGTGCTGTTTTCGGATAACGGACAGGCGCTCTCGCTCCCCGGGAAGCCCTAAGGACCCGCGCATGATGCGGTTCGCAAG
>NZ_JAQGEI010000010.1 GCF_029017505.1 Sedimenticola hydrogenitrophicus | reverse complement strand
GGTGGTACAGATGTTAAGTCTGGATAAACTTGGGTGGGAATATTATTGATCCAGCAGTTAGCCTACACCGTCCGGTTGAGCATACATTTCGCACCTCAACATGGTTGTTGCAAAAATCTCAAATTATTCAAAATTGCTTGTTGCGGACTTTTCAAAAGCACATATTGTGAGAGCTCCCTGAGGAAAACAAGGAGCAACCATGAAACATGCAAAATTCTATCTCACCAGCGCACTGCTGACTTTAGCTACTGTTGCTGGTGCAAGCGAAGTCCACCAGGACAAACGCACTCCATTTGGGATGTATCTTAACTCCGTTGACGCCTACCACTCTCTGGAAAATGATCCCGCCATTCTCTTTATAGATGTGCGAACCCACGCAGAAGCGGCTTTTATTGGTCAACCCAATGGCGTCGATGCCACAATCCCGATTGCTCTGTCACCGACATTTGAGCTTTGGGACAGAAACCGAAAAACCGTCAACCTTTCCATTAACCGGAATTTTGTGTCCGAGATGGACAATCTTTTGGAGGGCAACGGCTTAATGAAAAGAGACCGGCTGATCCTGATTTCAAGAAATGGCATCCGCTCTGCAACAGCCGCAAGGATCCTATTCAAAGCCGGCTATTCGAATGTTTATTCGGTGATTGATGGGTTTGAGGGTGGCATGCTCCAGTATGGCCCAAATACTGGACAGCGCCTGGTCAATGGCTGGAAGAATAATGCGCTTCCCTGGAGCTATAACGTCAACCTGGCAGATACCATCTCCGAGTAACCCTCCATGATATTAGATTTTGAACAACTCATGTTTTCCCTACTTGTGAGTGGGATGGTTATCTTGGTTGCAAAACTGATGTACGAGACCGTCATGGAGGCTAGGCAGATGCCGGAGCGATCCGAAACCGAGGACCTGGCTATCCAGAAAAACTTAGAGAGGCTGAATAACGAGGTTGCACAGCTTCTTAAGGATGTGTCTGAAATCAATCATCGACTGAAAAAACTCGAAGAGTTGAAGACGAAGAAATTGCAGTAACAACCATCAGAAAAGTGTGCCGGTAATACGCGTCTGGCGGGAGTCAAATGAATGGAAATATTGCTCTATTTGGTTTTTATGGCCGTTGTTATGAATCTTGTGATCCGCTTTTTTATAAGGTTTCTGTTTGGCGGTTTATTTTGTGACTCGAGTGATATTGAAGAGTTGGAGGATCGCCAGCAGGAGCTTCAAGAAGAATTGGATGAGGTTCGAAGCAGATTGGATTCAGAGGGTAAATGATGAAAGAAGTTTTTGGTGGATTGTTTATAAGAGATGCGGCCGGATCACTACACGGCACATGTGACGGGGTTGTGGCTTTTCTCTTGCTTTTATGCTTCCTCGGTATTATGTCGCTGATGTTTTGCAATGACTTTCCTGACGACGGTCATGATATGCGAAGGCGGCGCCATGAAAACAGGAAACTAATTCAGTCCAGGAAACACATGCTTCAGAAAATAAAGGGCGAGCTGAACAAGCTGCCTCCAGAAGCTGAATATGATGATTTGGTGAGATCGGTTAACAAGGCTATCGGTCGGGAAATAAGTAAGAAGGAGGGGGAGAGTGGGTGATGGATTGGCTTTTTACATCGCATTACTGGCTGGCCTCCTATTTCTGGCTGGCATTGTAAAATTACTCGGTTATTTAGCGGATAAAGGCCAAGAAATGAGAAGGGAGAACATGCGTGACTGTACCCTGACCGAGATCCAAAAAGAGCACATCTTAGCTGATATCCAAGGTGAGCTATCCAGGCTTCCTGCTGGCTCAGACTTTGGAGATCTCGGGAACCTGTTCGGGATGGTTGCGGCTAAAGCTGCCAAAGAAGATTATTCGGACGATCTGGAACAGATAAAGAAGGAATTTCTTGTTGGGGCGAAGCATGGCTTCATGTTAATGGATGGGACTCACTGAGCAACGCACGCCACCCCGAAATTATCACAGCCCAGACGCTTTAGTTCTGGGCTTTTTTTCGGTGTGTGAGACATGGCATGTAGCTCCTTGACTGGTGCTATTCTGGCGGCCGTGGTGGTGGCTGGATGATTTGGCGGAGCAAGTCCGCTACCGGCCCGGCAAGGGGAACGGTTCGTCGAACGGCAAAGATATCCGTCGCGAGGTGGAATCTGAAGGAAGTCGAAAGCATAGCTCTAGCCCGATGAGCAGGATTCGCTTACGAGGCGGTTGCGGTGGGTGAGGCGACAGATATCTTTGAAGTCCGGTGTGCCTACAGAAAATCTGCCAAGCCTGGAGTGACGGTAGAGTGACACGCTCACTGGTAGTGGCCGTGTGTACCAGGAACCGCTGCAGATTTCCTTTATTGATTAGGAGAAATTGGTGATGCCGCCAGCCAAGACCACCACTTGGCTAGGTAGTGACACGTTTATTTTAGCTGGTGGGGGTGGGTATTTAGTACACAAATGAAATCGAAAATGATCGAGATTCAACTTGCGGAGATTAGAGGCTATCACCCGACACTCACCCTCATGATGAATGCGTTCCATAGCTGGTTCGGCGAATCTTTATTTGACACAGTTGACGGCATGGAGATTACCGACGATGAGCTGGGTGAGATTCTGACCGGGCGTGTGGTAGCCGTAACGCATGCAGCGGGCGGCGGATACTGGTGTGTAAGCGAGGCCTGGCTCTGTTACCTGCTGCTATGCCGTAGACAGTCCGATGCCATTCTACCCGTCTACCTACTGGATCTCGACGGGATGAATGATGCCCAGGAGTTCGAAATCATCCGTGCGCTATTTGCTGATGAGAGCAAGTGCCTCGAGCAGCTCATCTTTGGAGGGGAAGGCGGGTCTTGCTTCTAAGGTCGACCGGGAAAACGGCGGCCCAAGTGGGGCGGGTGTTGTTGCTTCTGAGGAATCGGGGTACAAAGCGGCCATGGCTGCCCATGGCGCGTGCAATTCTCGTGCAATTGTGTGTGCAATTCTCGTGCAATACGGGTGACTATCTCTGACCATGAATGACAACATTCAAGAAAGGGTAAGCCACAAAAAAGCCCGCAAGATCAATAGTCTATAGCGGGCTTTCGTTGTCTGACGGGGTCAGAATGTATGGTGCCGAGGAGAGGACTTGAACCTCCACGGGGTTGCCCCCACTAGCACCTGAAGCTAGCGTGTCTACCAATTTCACCACCTCGGCTTTTCCGGTCTGGTCGCCGTTAAATGCGCTCACATTCCAGAGGCCGCGAACTTTACAGCGACATTTAATCCTTGTCAACGGTACAATAGCATTTCAATTAAACAAAATTCAGGGAATATCCTTTGAGCAGAAGTTCAGGTAACAAAACAGTAAAAAATGCCGATCCGCATCTTGTCCGGGAGGCGAAAAAATACGCCAATCCGATACCCAGTCGAGAGTTCATCCTGCAGCACCTCGAGTCTGCCGGGGTGCCCATGGCCCAACAGGAGTTGGCCGCGCAACTCGCGCTTCAGGGCGAAGACGATCTGGAGGCGTTGCGCCGGCGGCTGAATGCCATGGAGCGCGACGGTCAGTTGGTCCGCAACCGCAACGGCGCGCTCTGCATCGTCAACAGCAAGGATCTGATCGCCGGCCGGGTGATCGGGCATCCGGATGGGTTCGGCTTTCTGCGGCCGGATGAGGGCGGCGACGACCTGTTCGTATCGCCGCGCCAGATGCGCCAGCTGCTGCACAACGACCGGGCCGTGGTCCGGGTGGTGGGGCTGGACCGGCGTGGCCGCAAGGAGGCCGCTGTGGTCGAGGTGCTGGAGCGCGGCAACCAGTTGGTGGTTGGCCGCCTCTACATGGACCGGGGCGTGGGCTTTGTGGTGCCGGACAACAAGCGGCTGCACCAGGACATCGTGATACCCGAGGACGATTTCAACGGTGCCACCCACGGCCAGATGGTGGTGGCCGAGATCGTCCAGCAGCCGAACAAGCACATGCAGCCCATCGGCCGGATCAAGGATGTGCTGGGCGAGCACATGGCTCCCGGCATGGAGACCGATGTGGCGATCTGGACCCATCAACTGCCGCTGGAGTGGCCGGAAGAGGTGCAGCAGGAGATCGTCCATCTGGGGCGCGAGGTGGAGGAGCAGTCCAAGCAGGGGCGGGTTGATCTGCGCCATCTGCCGCTGGTCACCATCGATGGTGCGGATGCACGGGATTTCGACGACGCGGTCTATTGCGAGGCCAAGCCCAAGGGGTGGCGCCTGCTGGTCTGTATCGCCGATGTCTCCAGTTATGTGCAGCCGGGCAGCGCCCTCGACCGGGAGGCGAAATCCCGTGGCAACTCGGTCTATTTCCCCGACCGGGTGATACCGATGCTCCCCGAGGTGCTCTCCAACGGCCTCTGTTCCCTCAACCCGGCGGTCGATCGCCTGTGCATGACCTGCGAGCTCTATGTCAACCAGGAAGGGGTGGTGACCCGGTCACGCTTCTATGAGGCGGTGATGCGCTCTCAGGCGCGCCTGACCTACGACCAGGTGGCGGATATGCTGATTGAGGGTGAGCCCGGGTTGTGTGCCACGCATGCCGATCTGCTCCCCCATCTGCATCAGTTGTACGCGCTGTTCCAGGTGTTGCGGGATGCCCGCAGTACCCTCGGGGCCATCGACTTCGATACCACCGAGACCCGCATCCTGTTCAATGCGGAGCACAAGGTGGAGCGGATTGTCCCGGTGCAGCGCAACGATGCCCACCGGCTGATCGAAGAGTGCATGCTGGCGGCCAATGTGGCGGCGGCGCGGTTTCTGCTGCGTAAGAAACTGCCCGCGCTGTATCGTAATCATGACGGACCGCAGGCGGAGAAACTGCTGGATCTGAAGGAGTTTCTCGGTGAGCTCGGGCTGCGGCTGCCCGGTGGCGTGAAACCGCAAACCAGTGACTATGCGGATCTCCTGTCCGAAGTGCGTGGACGCCCCGATTCGCACCTGATCCAGACCGTGCTGCTGCGCTCGCTGTCGCAGGCGGTCTACAGTGCGGAAAACCAGGGCCATTTCGGGCTCTCCTTCGCCGCCTATGCCCACTTCACCTCGCCCATCCGGCGCTACCCCGACCTGATCGTCCACCGGGCCATTCGCCATCTGCTGAAGGGCGGGACGCTGGAGGATTTCGATTATACGCAGACCGAACTGCAGGGGCTGGGTGAACACTGTTCGGCCACGGAACGGCGCGCGGACGAAGCGACCCGGGATGTCACCTCCTGGCTCAAGTGCGAATACATGATGGACAAGATCGGCGAGGAGTTTGTTGGCATCATCACCTCGGTCACCTCGTTCGGCATCTTTGTCGAGCTGGACGAGATCTATGTCGACGGCCTGGTACATATCACGGCGCTGGATAACGACTATTACCATTTTGACCCGGTCGGACACCGGCTCACCGGCGAACGCTCCGGCATGGTATACCGTCTCGGGGACCAGGTAAAAATCAAGGTGGCCGCCGTCAACCTGGATGAACGCAAGATCGACTTTATGCTGCTGGAGGCGGTGAGCGCCAAGGCGAAATCCCGACGCAGTAAAAAAGGGCCCGCGGCGCCGGCAGACGGCGGCAGGTCCCGGGAGGATTCCGGGAAAACCCGACGGAAAAAGGCCCAGGGCCCCAGCGCGGCACCGGCGGCCAAGGGCGAAAAGCCCGCCAGCGGGAAAGGGGACGAGCAAGCGCCCGGAAAGAAGCGGAGGTCCGCGCGGCGGCGTGGAAAACCGAAGGCCGAATAGCGGGTTTCGTCCCATCCGGGGTGGGCTATGGGTGTCGGCAAGGGTTCAGGCAGAGGTTGTAGATGAGTGACAGTCAGTTGGTTGCCGGGCTGCACAGTGTCAGAACGGCACTGAAGCACGGTGCGGGATCGCTATTGGAGATCTGGATCGAGGGGGCGCGTAAACAGGACCGGCGGGTCCGTGAAGTGATCGTCCTGGCCCGGGAATCCGGCGTCCCGGTCCGTTATGTAGACAGGGAACAGCTGGACGAGCTGACCGTGGGTTCCAATCATCAGGGGGTCGCGGCCCGTACTCAGGTGCCCGCCGCGCTGGATGAGAAGGCCTTGGAGGAACTGCTCGCCGGACTGGATGTCCCGCCGTTTCTGTTGATTCTCGACGGGGTGCAGGACCCACACAACCTGGGGGCCTGTCTGCGCAGCGCCGATGCAACCGGCGTCCATGCGGTGATTGCGCCCAAGGATCGCTCGGTGGGGTTGACCCCGACGGCCTGCAAGGTGGCCAGTGGCGCGGCGGAAACCGTCCCGTTCATTCAGGTGACCAATCTGGCGCGGACCCTGAAAGGGCTGCAGTCCGAGCACGGAATCTGGTTGGTGGGCACGGCGGGGGAGGCCGGGACCTCGCTCTATGAGGCCGATCTGAGGGGGCCGCTCGGTATCGTGATGGGGGGGGAGGAGAAGGGCATGCGCCGGCTGACCCGTGAATCCTGCGACCTCCTGGTGAAACTGCCGATGGCCGGTGTCGTCGAGAGCCTGAATGTGTCGGTGGCGGCGGGCATCTGCCTGTTTGAGGCGGTCAGGCAACGGGATTGAGCCGCTGCACCGCTGGTCGGCGGCTGGTCGCTGGCCCGGCAAGCTCCAGCAATTCTAAACCCGATGTAACTACTCACGGGGTGATAGGCCTACCCTGTCGGCCTCACACGATGGCTTGTCTCCTCGAATCCGGCCCCTTTTTCAGCGCCTGCCCAAACTCGCTTCGCTCAGACAAGGGCAGGCTCGATCTGAAAAAGGGGCCGGATTCGAGGCGCCACCAAGATCGGCCAACAGGGCAGGCCCATCACTTACAGACCGGGTGAGTAGTTACAACCTGATTAGCAATGAACGTCAGCTACGCGTGTCGGAGCGGACCATCAGCACCCGTCATTCCCACTACCCCCGTCATTCCCGCTGCCTCCGTCATTCCCGCGAAGGCGGGAATCCAGGGTTTGCGGGCACCTCGGGTTGCGGTTGGATTCCCGCTTCCGCGGGAATGACGGAACTTGGCTGACCTTTCATTCTAATCAGGATTCTAAATATGGCTTTCAATAGCGGTTTAGTTATTTCGATCCGGTTGATAAGGAACCACGGATGGACACGGATTTACACGGATAGGAGGTCAGGATTCTGAATCCTTGTTTATCTGTGTGAATCCGTGGTTCTCCCGGGTCCCGTTTAGAATTGCCGGGCAATCTCCCCGCTTGTTGCATGTCTCCGGTCGGCGATGTAGAATCCGCGGTTTCCTGGCGTGGAGGTATCTCCGCGCTTTACTCCTTGCCTCACCATATAGCGTGGGAGGCTCAATGATCCGAAAGGGGAAATAATGAGACACTACGAAGTTGTGTTCATGGTTCATCCGGACCAGAGCGATCAGGTTTCCGGTATGATCGAGCGTTATCGCTCACTGATCGAGACAGATGGCGGCCATATTCACCGTCTGGAAGATTGGGGACGTCGTCAGCTCGCCTATCCTATTCAAAAACTGCACAAGGCCCACTATGTGCTCATGAACATCGAGAGCAGCGCCGCTGCCCTCGAAGAGCTCGAGAGCGCGTTCCGCTACAATGACGCCGTGCTGCGCAACATGATCATCAAGTGCGACAACGCCATCACCGAGGCCTCGCCGCTGGTGAAAGCGCAGGATGATCGCGAAGACGCCAGATCCTCGGACGACTCATCTGATGATGATAGTGGCGACGAGGATGTCGACGATAATGAGGCCGCCGCATCCGCCTGACCGGGCAAGGGTTGCGGAGTTTTCCGGCCGTCCGTGAGCCGCGGCGGTCAGCTCGAATGAATTGAATAGAGAGATAGATATGTCACGCTTTTTCCGTCGCAGAAGATACTGCCGTTTTACCGCTGAAGGGATCACCGAGATCGATTACAAGGATCTCAACCTGCTGAAGGCCTATGTCAGTGAAACCGGCAAGATCGTGCCAAGCCGTATCACCGGCACCAAGGCCAAATACCAGCGTCAGCTGGCGACGGCCATTAAACGCGCCCGTTATCTGGCGCTGTTGCCGTACACCGACAGCCATTAAGGCTGTTTTTCGCCCGCCCTGTTTGCCGGTTGAACGGATGCGGGCACTGCTTGAATTGTCGGAAGGGAGTAAATGCAGGCTTTAGCATCCTTTGTGATGCGGGGTGTCCCTCAGGCGGTGATGTTGACCATCCTGTTGGCGGCCCTGTCACTGCTACTGCCGCCGACAAGTATGCTCAGCACCTCCGTCGTGGCGCTGGTCACCTTGCGGAAAGGGCCGGTATCCGGCGCCCTGATAATGGGCCTGGCCACCGCGTTCAGCGGCGTTATCGCCCTGCTGGCGCTGGGTGGGGTCAATCTGGCGGTCGGATTTCTGATCCTGATGTGGCTACCGATCTGGCTGCTGGCCGTGGTGCTCAGGTCCAGCCGGTCGCTGGCCCTCGCCATTGTGGCGGGCCTGGTGCTGGGGTTGGTGATGCTCGGTGGGCAGTTTATGCAGTCCGCCGACCCCGTTGCCGAGTGGAGTGAGATACTGACCCCGTTTGTCGCCTCGCTGGTCGATGCGCAACTGGTGGAGAGCAGTCAGCAGGCGACACTGGTCTCGTTGATGGCAAGCTGGATGCCGGGAATTGTGGCTGCGGGCTTTTTTCTGCAGCTGGCAGTCTCCCTCATGCTGGCGCGCTGGTGGCAGGCGTTGCTGTATAACCCGGGCGGATTTCGTAGCGAGTTTCATCAGCTGCGGTTGCCCCGGTGGCTGTCGATAGTGCTGCTCCTGGTTGTTCTGCTGATGTGGCTGCAGAGCGGAACCGGAGTCTCGCTGGTGGAGTATGCGCTCATCCTGGTGGTGGTGGCATGGTTCATCCAGGGACTGGCGCTGGCGCACGGGATTATCGGGAAGCTGGGTTCAAGCAGTGGTTGGTTGATTGGCCTATATCTGCTGCTGCTATTTGCCTTGCCGCATACGGTCATCGTATTGGCAACGGCTGGAATAGCAGACGCATGGTTTGATTTCAGGGCACGCCTTGGCCCCCGTGGTCCAGGAAAGGCGAGCTGAAGATTTAATACCTGTTACAGGGGAAATAACGATGGAAGTTATTCTGTTAGAGAAAGTAGACAACCTGGGTGGTCTGGGTGAGAAGGTCAATGTGAAGTCCGGTTACGGCCGTAACTTCCTGATCCCCACCGGCAAGGCCATTACCGCCACCAAGGGCAACGTGGCCGAATTCGAGGCGCGTCGGGCCGAGCTGGAGAAGCAGGCGGCAGAGGCACTGGCCGCTGCCGAGGCACGCAAGGCGAAGCTGGAAACCCTGACGGTGACCATCGAGCGCAAGGCGGGTGACGAGGGGCGTCTGTTCGGTTCAGTGGGTACCGCGGATATCGCCGAGGCTACGGTTGCCGCCGGTGGTGAGCTGGAGAAGCGCGAAGTGCGCCTGCCGGAAGGTCCGTTCCACCACACCGGCGAATTCGATGTGCAGATCCACCTGCACACCGATGTGGATGCCACGCTCAAGGTCGTGATCACGCCCGAAGTCGCCTGATCAGGCGTTCCAGGGTAAAGGCACAGCGCCGGGGTCGACACTGTCGACCCCGGCGTTATTGTTTGAGACCGCCGATTATTGCTGTAGCCGGTGTATAACTACTCACCCGGCCTGCAAGCGATTGGCCTGCCTTGTTGGCCGATCTGGATGGCACCTCGAATCCGGCCCCTTTTTCAGATTCAAGCCTGCCCTTGTTTGAGCGAAGCGAGTTTGGGCAGGCGCTGAGAAAGGGGCCGGATTCGAGGAAACAAGCCATCGTGTGAGGCCGGCAAGGCAGGCCAATCACCCCGCGAGTAGTTATGAGTAGTTACTAGCCGGTTAAAATAACCGCAGAAGAATTCCAGGCGACCGCTTTTTGCCGTATCCTTTGGCCCTATCGAAGCCAGCCTGTCAGAGAAGCATGCAGAATTCCGTTTTCCCCTCCGAAATGCCCGACGAGAGTGGCATGACCGACCAGTTGCGGGTGCCGCCGCACTCGGTGCAGGCCGAGCAGTCTGTGCTGGGCGGACTGATGCTGGATAACCAGGCCTGGGACCAGGTGGCCGACCGGGTGGTCGAGAGCGATTTTTATCGGCGTGAGCACCAGCTGATATTTCGTGCCATCGAGGTGCTGGCCGACCGGCAGCGGCCGTTCGATGTCATCACCCTCTCCGAGGAGCTTGGCCGGAACGGTAATCTGGAGAATGCCGGCGGACTCGCCTACCTGGGCAGGCTCGCCAAGGATACCCCCAGTGCCGCCAACATCCGCGCCTATGCCGATATCGTTCGCGAGCGCTCGGTGATGCGTCAGCTGATCCGCGTCGGAA
Organism: Sedimenticola hydrogenitrophicus; assembly: GCF_029017505.1. GTDB lineage: Bacteria > Pseudomonadota > Gammaproteobacteria > Chromatiales > Chromatiaceae > Sedimenticola > Sedimenticola hydrogenitrophicus_A. The sequence goes on along the minus strand of NZ_JAQGEI010000010.1, from coordinate 137,328 downwards.
CGGAAATCGCCGACAGCGGGTTTCATCCCGAAGGGCGTGACAGTTCCGAGTTGCTGGATGCCGCCGAGAGCCGGGTGTTCGAGATCGCCGAGCAGGGCGCCAAGGGCAAGGGCGGATTCGTGGGGATCAAGACGCTGCTGACCCAGGCAGTGGACAAGATCGAGACCCTGTTTTCCCAGGACCAGCCGATCACCGGCCTCAGTACCGGTTTTGCAGACCTTGACAAGATGACATCCGGGCTGCAGCCGGCGGATCTGGTGATCGTGGCGGGCAGACCCTCCATGGGTAAGACCACCTTCGCCATGAATGTGGCCGAAAACGTCGCGCTGCTTAGCGGCAAGCCGGTGGCCGTCTTCAGTATGGAGATGCCGGGTGAGTCGCTGGCGATGCGTATGATGTCCTCCCTGGGGCGCATCAACCAGACCCGGGTGCGCACCGGCAAACTTGAGGATGACGAGTGGCCCCGGCTCACCTCGGCCGTGAGCATGCTGGCCGAGACCAAGTTCTATATCGATGACACCCCGGCACTGAGCCCCCTGGAGGTGCGTGCCCGCGCCCGGCGGCTGATGCGTGAGCATGGTGAACTGGGGCTGATCATGCTGGATTATCTGCAGCTGATGCAGGTGCCCGGCATGAGCGATAACCGCACCAATGAGATCTCCACCATCTCCCGCTCGCTGAAGGCCCTGGCCAAGGAGCTGAACGTACCGGTGATTGCGCTCTCCCAGCTCAACCGCAGCCTGGAGCAGCGGACCAACAAGCGTCCCATCATGTCGGACCTGCGTGAATCGGGCGCCATCGAGCAGGATGCGGACCTGGTGGTCTTCATCTACCGGGACGAGGTCTATCACGAAGACAGTCCGGACAAGGGGATCGCGGAGATTATTATCGGTAAGCAGCGAAACGGGCCGATCGGCAGCGTCCGCCTCACCTTCCTGGGCGAATACACCAAGTTTGAAAACTATGCCCACGATGTCTACGGCGACCCCGGCTACTGATGGGACCCACGGCGCGCATCGATCTTTCGGCCCTCGGGCGTAATCTGCAGCAGGCCAGGGCCTTCGCCCCGGGCAGCCGCGTCTATGCGGTGATCAAGGCGAATGCTTACGGGCACGGGATGTTGCGGGTGGCGCCCTTTCTCGCCGGCGCCGATGCCCTGGCGGTGGCCCGGGTCGACGAGGCGGTGCAACTGCGTCAGGCCGGGATCGACCGGCCGCTGCTGGTACTGGAAGGTTTCTTTGACGCCGCGGAGCTGGATGCCGCGGCGTATTACCGCCTGGAAGTGGCGGTGATGCAGCCGGAGCAGCTGGCGATTCTGCGTCAGCGGCCGTTGACTCAGCCCGTTGCCTGCTGGCTGAAAGTGGACAGCGGCATGCACCGGCTGGGTTTCCAGCCGGCGGCCGTGGCGGCGGCCTGGCAGGCACTGCGGGACAATCCGATGGTCGCTGGCGGGGTGGGCCTGATGACCCATCTCGCCTCGGCCGATGATCCCGACGACCCGGCCACCCCCGCACAGCTCTCCACCTTCCGCCAGCTTTGCCGGCAGTTTGAGGCCCCCCGTTCCATCGCCAACTCCGCCGGGATCATCGGCTGGCCCGAGGCCCATGCGGAGTGGATCCGGCCCGGCATCATGCTCTATGGCGCCTCGCCGATGCTGGGACAGAGCGGGGAACAGATCGGCCTGCGGCCGGTGATGACCTTGCAGAGCCGGCTGATCGCGGTGAATCACTTCCCCAAGGGGAGCCCGATCGGCTATGGCGGAAGCTGGGTCTGCCCGGAGGATATGCCGGTGGGGGTGGTGGCAGCCGGCTATGGCGACGGCTATCCACGGCACGCGCCAGCCGGAACCCCGCTGCTGCTGAACGGCCGGCGGGTGCCGCTGATCGGCCGCGTCTCCATGGACATGCTGAATGTCGACCTGCGCAGCCAACCGCAAGCCCGGGTGGGGGACCCGGTGGTCCTCTGGGGGCAGGGGCTACCGGCGGAGGAGGTCGCTGCTCGGGCCGGCACTATCGCCTACGAGCTGTTCTGCGGGGTGACCCAGCGGGTACGCATTGAAGAGATCAATGGACAGGGATGACGGATGGCGGGCGTAAGCGGCAGGAAAAGCGGTAAATCGATCTATATCTGCAGCGACTGCGGCGGTCAGTTTCAGAAATGGGCCGGGCAGTGTGCCGACTGCAAGGGCTGGAACACCCTGCAGGAGTCGGTCGCGCCATCCGCACCCGCGGCCGGCTCCCGCTTCGCCGGCTATGCCGGTGAGGCCAATCAGAATCTGATCCGCAATCTGGCCGATATCTCACCGGAACAGCGCAACGGCGAGGCGACCGGACTGGCGGAGCTGGACCGGGTGCTCGGCGGCGGGTTGGTGGGTGGTTCGGTGGTGCTGATCGGCGGTGACCCCGGGATCGGCAAATCGACCCTGCTGATCCAGACCATGGCACAGCTCTCGGGTCGACTCAAAACCCTCTACGTCAGCGGTGAAGAGTCGCCGGAGCAGATCAGTCTGCGGGCCCGGCGACTGGGTCTGAAGAGTGACGGAATCCGCTTGCTGGCCGAGACCGGGGTCGAGCGGGTCATCGCCCTGGCGCGCCAGGAGGGGCCGGCGGTGATGGTGGTGGACTCGATCCAGACCCTGTATACCGAGCAGTTGCAATCCGCCCCCGGCTCGGTCGCCCAGGTGAGGGAGTCCGCGGCCCAGCTTGTCCGCTTCGCCAAACAGAGCGGCACCACGGTGTTCCTGGTGGGTCATGTCACCAAGGAGGGGGCGCTGGCCGGCCCCCGGGTGCTGGAGCACATGGTGGATACGGTGCTCTATTTCGAGGGCGAGTCCGGCAGCCAGTTCCGCCTTATCCGCACCATCAAAAACCGCTTTGGTGCGGTCAATGAGTTGGGCGTGTTCGCCATGACCGACCGCGGGTTGCGCGAGGTGAACAACCCCTCCGCCATCTTTCTATCGCGTCATGGAGAGGCCGTCCCCGGCAGCGTGATCCTGGTGACCCGGGAGGGGAGTCGGCCGCTGCTGGTGGAGGTTCAGGCGCTGGTGGACGAGAGCCCGCTGGCCAATCCGCGCCGCGTCACCCTGGGGCTGGAGCAGAATCGACTCTCCATGCTGCTGGCGGTGCTGCATCGCCATACCGGTATCGCCATGTTCGACCAGGATGTCTATGTCAACGTGGTCGGTGGGGTGCGGATCACGGAAACCGCCTCCGACCTGCCGCTGCTGCTGTCGGTGCTCTCCAGCTTTCGCGGCCGCGTGCTGCCCCGGGAACTGGTGGCGTTCGGCGAGGTGGGGCTGGCGGGCGAAATACGTCCCGTGCCGAACGGGGTGGAGCGGCTGCGCGAGGCGGCCAAGCACGGATTCAGGCGAGCCATCGTGCCGCGCGCCAATGCGCCGAAAAAAGCCATCGAGGGGATCGATATCTCTGCCGTTGATCGGCTGGCGGATGTGCTGGATCTCTTCTGAAGGGAGTATTACACCATTGTTCTGAATTCGCGCCGGGAGATGGCGACCTTTCGGATGTAGGGTGCCGGTGAGCTTGCGAACCGCACCAGCCATCGCTGGAAACGGTGCAAGCGTCCTGATGCGGTTCGTTTCACTCACCGCATCCTAAGGGCTCGCGCAAAAATAAGTTTCGGTATTCGGTCGCAACTGGACCCCGCTGGCGGCGTTACGCTTTTTGGCAAGGGAACGGCCATTGCCTACAAAGCGTGCCTTGCCAGCGTGGCCCAGTTACGCCCTCGGTAGTGCGAAATTATTCTTGCGCGAGCCCTACGGGCTGGTTCGGTGTTAGAAGATCCGTACGTACGTCAGGAACTCCCTGGCTGGCGCGGTCGCGGTTAACCTAGCGCGGAGAGCTCCCGCTCCAGCAGCGCGGTGTCACCCAGATTCAGTTCCACCAGCCGGCGCAGATGGCTGATGCTCTCCATGTCGATATGGATGCAGTGCACCCCCAGGTATACCCCCTCCAGGTGGGCGATCCGCGCCTCCATGTCGATAGAGATCTCTTCACCGAGACGGATGTTGAGGAATACCGTATGTCCGGATTTTCCATTGAAGTCCCGGGGCTTCTCCAGCAGGGCGCCGTTCAGGGAGATGTCGATCATCTTGCACTGGAACAGGCTGCCGTCCAGGCGGACGGTTACCGGGGCGTCGAACAGTATGCGCTGAAAGTTACGTCGTTCATCCTGGTCTGTGGTGATCATGGCGATACCGGTGGTTGATGGCTCGGTTAATTAGATGGCGGCAGACTGTTCAATCCGGTCATGAAAGCGCATGCGGATGCCGCCCAGTAGAATCTCATCGCCCTCCTGCAGGCGCACGCTGCTGTCGCCGATGGACTGGTTGTTCACCTGGGGTGGGTTATCACCCTCCAGATGGGAGATATAGTACCCGTCGTCACGGTGGGCAATGACTGCGCACTCATTGCCGGTGAACCCGAGTCGGGTCAGCCCGCGCTGTAATGGAATGATCTTTCCCAGGTGCCGGCCACTCTGGATCTGAATGGTTCCGCTGGGTAGTGTGTCAATGCTGCTGATCAGTTGGTCCAGGGTGTCCTTGTCCGGTCTGTCTTGCGGCTGGCCGATGGAGCGCAGGTTTTGCGTCAGCGCGGGGTTCAGACCCGTGGTGTCGTCGGCGAAGATGAGTTCATGTTTGCCGATCTGGATAATGTCACCGTGGCATAGCAGGGTCGGCTCGTTAACCGGGCGGCGGTTTACCCGGACCTCGTGGTTGTCGATGGGTGAAACATGACACTGCTCCTGTTCCAGGGTCAGCAAAGCGTGTCGCTCCGCAACCGCCAGACTGTCGATGTGGATTCCCGCATCCGGCGCCCGGCCAATGGTGACGGCCGACGCGCTCAGATTGTGCAGTCCGATGAAGCGTCCTTTAAAACATAAGGTCAACTTGGGCATGGCAGTCGTTTTGTTACTATGATTGTCGGTGTGAAAACTACCTATTGGCTACACTGCTTAGCGACCGGCGATCAGCAGACTGAAGCTGCTGATGTGAATTAAATCACGTAAGTCACCGTCGTGCTTGACAAGTTATTCGATTCCGGCTGTTTTTCAGTAAACCCCGGTACAATCGCGAATCCGTCCATAGGGGAATGGCACTAAGTTAAGCCCAGAGCCCCCGTCATCCCGGCGAATGCCGGAGGAGTGGTGCAGGGATGCACCGTTTACGGACCTAAGGATGGCATCCAGAACCCGCATCCGCAGTGAATTCATGGATGATTCGCTTCGCTCACCCTTCGGGCCGACTTTCAGTCGTTCAACGCGCTTCGCGCTTTTGTCCGGCCTGCGCCGGAGAAGTGGTGCAGGGATGCACCGGTTACGGACCTAAGGATGGAATGACGAAAAAATGGACTCCTGCCTTAACTTAGTGCCATGCGTCCATAGGGTATTGGGTGAAGGCGATGCCAGGTTTGTCATTCAGGCTTCGGACGGATGTTTTTGTGTCTGGATCCGGACCATGCGCACCATATTGTCCTTGATCTGCAGGATCTCCACCGGATAACCGGCCAGTAACAGGCTGGTGCCCGGTTCCGGTATGGTTTCCATATACTCGATAATCAGGCCGCTGATCGTCCGCGGACCGTCAACCGGCAGATCCCAGTGATAGGTGCGCACCAGCTCTTTGACATTGGCGCTGCCGGAGACCAGGAAGCTGCCGTCTTCCTGGGGCTGAACCTCCTGGACGCTGTCCGCCGGATCGGTACTGAACTCACCGACGATCTCCTCCAGTAGATCAACCAGAGTGACCAGGCCGAGCAGGTCGCCGTACTCGTCCACGATCATGCCGATGCGCTGCTTCTTGCGTTGGAAATTGATCAGCTGCCGGTTCAACGGGGTGCCTTCGGGGATGAAATAGGCCGGGTCACAGATCTCCCGAATCACCTCATGGGTCAGTTCCCCTTGGGTGAGGGCGTGCATCGCCTTTCGGACATGAATGGTGCCGACGATATAATCAATGCCGCCGTCAAACACAGGCAAGCGGGTATAGGCGCTGTTCTGCAGATGCTTGACGATCTCCTCGATCGGCTCCTCCAGATCGATGCCATCCACCTCGTTGCGGGGAATCATGATGTCCTCCACCACCATTTTTTCCAGATCAAGAATGCTCAGGAGCATCTTCTGGTGGCGTTTGGGGATCATGGCACCGGCTTCGATCACCACGGTTCTCAACTCCTCCTTGCTGAGAAACTGGTCATCCATATCCTCCGGCGAGACGCTCAGAAAACGCAGGATCATGTTGGCGATGCTGTTGACCACCCAGACCAGCGGGTAGAGCAGTTTCAGCAGGGGGGTATAGACAAAGGCCGCCGGAAACGCCAGCCGCTCCGGTTTCAGCGCCGCCAGGGTTTTCGGGGCGACCTCGGCGAATATCAGAATCACCAGGGTCAGCAGAAAAGCGGCTACGGCTATCGCCGCTTCGCCGCCTAGACGCAGCGCGATCACGGTCGCCAGTGAGGAGGCCATGATGTTGACAAAGTTGTTTCCCAGCAGAATCAGGCCAATCAGTCTGTCGGGTCGCTCCAGCAGTTTACTTGCCCGTATCGCGCCATGATGCCCGATCTTGGAGAGATGGCGCAGACGGTAGCGGTTGAGTGTCATGAGGGCCGTTTCCGATCCTGAAAAGAAAGCCGATAACAGGATCAGGACGAGGAGTATGCCGAACAGCACACCGGTTGAGATGTCACTCAAAAGTCGAGCCTTCTATATTATAAAGTGAGGGTTCTTTCTAAGCCGCCTGATAGGCGATGTCAAGCCGAGCCAATCTGTGTAGACTAGGTGCAGGCCGGTCATTGCGCTGTTCTATGCGGACTGAAGCGGACAAGGCAAATGGGGGAAGCGTGCGAGATCGACAGGCTGATCATGATTCCAGGGGGCTGACATTCCGCGGCACCATGCTGCTCAACTGGGAGGCGCGGACGGATGATGTGGCATCCGACCGCCCTGCCGAGGATGAAAAAAACGAACGACTGCTGCGTACCCTGCTGTTCTCGCAGGATCTTCACCACGAACACGCTGACGAGTCGGGGGATCGCGTGGTGGCCGATCTTGCCCGGGTTGAGGCCAAACTGGACCTGCTGCTGGATATGGTTTCCACCCTGTCGCGGCAGGAGCAATCCCCGGCGGTCGCGGCGACGGTGGAGCTCTGGCTGAAGGGCGCCTCCTGGAGCAGCGCTAACGATCGCCTGCCGGAGTTGGGGGATCGGCTCTGGCTCTCGCTCTATATCGATTCCCGTCTTGCCCAGCCGCTCAGGTTGCCCGCACGGGTGACGGAGGTTGCCGGCGTTGCCGGGTCATCCCGGATAACGGTTGCTTTTGAGGCGCTGGGTGAACCGGTCCAGGATCTTCTGGCGAAACTCATTTTCCGTCAGCATAGGCGCATGATTGCGCAGCGGAAGGCCGGTAAACGGTTGGAATGACCCGAATGATAATGGTTGAGCTGACGTAAAATAAGTATAAAATACAATGCATAATATATCTTATCTACATGTATTAATTAAAAACATATCCTAATGTACTGTAACAAAACAAATATTTATCCATGATTTCTACGCAGTGCCAGCAGATTGATAGACGACAATATTTTGACAATTGCACTATAAGCTGGTTAACTCCCTGCCTCATGTGGATTTATCATAACAGTGTGGTTTTCTCGATGGCCGGGAGTCTGTCGGGCTTGACCGATCGTAGCGAGGGGAAGCCGATTTGAGCCAGATTTTTCGATCTTTCGAGGCAAATAGTGGACCTATTAAACGAGAAAGATCGGAAAATATGGCCAAATCCGGCTTTTCCGCAGTAGATCAGCGTTAAGTCCGACAGACTCCTGGGGATTTGGGTAATGGGAAGTAAACTGTTAGAGGCCTTGGAAATGTTGCACAACGGTTGCGTGCTACTGCTGGATCGTAATCAGGAGCGACTCGATTACCTTCGGGTCATATTCCATTTTATTGATTATGAGCTGGAGATGCTCGGTGATGTGGCCTCGCTGAAACAGCGGCTTGCCGACCGGGACAAGGATAAGTGCATCTCCGTACTGCTCGGTCCCGATTTCTCCGATGAAGAGAAACGGCAGTTGATCGATGTGATCAAGGCGGACGCCGGCGACATAGCGCTGCTGCAGCTTCTCAGTAAAGACGAGGCCACCCCCGGTGCCCCGGCGGAATCTCCCTGTCTCGGCGCGCTCACCATTCCCACCCAGTATGAAGAGTTGATCGGCTTGCTGTATAAGGCACAGCTGTTTCAGGAGAGCTGTCGGACCCGCACCAGCGGCCAGCGGCCATTGGAACTGTTTCGCAGCCTCTCCGGTAACAGCCGGGCCACCCGGCAGATCAATAAAATGATCGAACAGGTGGCCGATACCGAGGCCACGGTCCTGGTGCTGGGTGAGTCCGGCACGGGAAAAGAGGTGGTGGCCAGGAAACTCCACTACAACTCCTCGCGCCGCGGTAAGCCTTTCGTCCCGGTAAATTGCGGCGCCATACCGGCCGATCTCCTGGAAAGCGAACTGTTCGGCCATGAAAAGGGCGCCTTCACCGGTGCCATCAATGCCCGGCAGGGCCGTTTTGAGATGGCCGACGGCGGTACCTTGTTCCTGGATGAGATCGGCGATATGAGCATGCCGATGCAGGTCAAGTTGCTGCGGGTATTGCAAGAGCGTTCATTCGAGCGTGTCGGCAGCAACAAAACCGTCCACTGCAACGTCAGGATCATCGCCGCCACGCACCGCAACCTGGACGAGGCGATCAAGGAGAACCGGTTCCGCGAGGACCTCTACTATCGGCTCAATGTGTTCCCCATCGAAATGCCTCCGCTACGGGAACGGCGGGACGACATCCCGGTACTGGTCAACGATCTGGTGGCGCGGATCGAGAAGGAGAAGCGCGGATCGGTGCGCCTGACGCCGGCGGCGGTGATGGCGTTGACCCAGTTCAAGTGGCCGGGGAATGTGCGGGAGCTGGCAAATCTGATCGAGCGACTGGCCATTCTCTACCCCTACGGGGTTGTCGACGTCAAGGAACTGCCGGAGAAGTTCCGGGTGGGGATGGCGACGGCTGAATCCATGGGCGAGCTTCCCGAGATCACGACGTTGGGAACGGAACCCGGTGTGGTCGAGAGTGTGCCGCGCTTGCCGCTTGAAGGGATAGACCTGAAGAACCACCTCAGTAATCTGGAGCTGAATCTGATCCGCCAGGCACTGGATGAGTCTGATGGCGTGGTCGCCCATGCGGCCAAGCGGCTCAATATGCGCCGAACCACCCTGGTCGAGAAGTTGCGCAAATTCGGCCTTCAGCGCACCCATGAAACGACGGGTATTTGACGTCACCCTCCAAATAAAAAACAACTCATTGATTGCAAAGCATAAATAAAATTGGCATGTATTTTGTTAACTAATTGCGGAGGGCCTGTTTTGCCCCCGCAAGCGTCAAAATACGGAACATGCCGATGGCACCTCAGAACACTGCACAACGTGAACAGCTCGAAGATGCCTTCCAGGTTTTTAACCAGGTGTCGGGTCAACTGGTTGACTCATACCACCAGTTGCAGCACCAGGTAGCACGACTCACCAGAGAACTCTCGGAAGCCCGCAGTGAGCGCCTGCTGCAACTGGCGGAGAAAGAGTCCCTGGCCAACCGACTCGCCCATCTGTTGGAAACTCTGCCGGCTGCCGTCGTGGTGCTGGACGGTGAAGGGCGGGTCACCCAGATCAATCCGGCGGCGAGCGAACTCTTGCCGGGCATCGCCCTCGACACTGCCTGGCGGCGGATCCGCCAGCGCCATTTCAAGCCGGGCCAGCGGGGGCATGAGCAGTGGCTTTCATCGGGGCGCCTGGTTTCGGTCACGCAACGTCCCCTGGCGCCCGAACGTGGCCGCATCCTGCTGCTGCTGGATGTTACCGAAACACGCCAACTGCAGGAGCGGATGGCCCGCCGCAAACGCCTCAGCGTCATGGGTGAGATGGCGGCGCAACTGGCCCATCAGATCCGCACGCCGCTGAGTTCGGTGCTGCTCTACACCGCACACCTGTCGCGTGACGACCTGACCCCGCGGCAGCGCGAGCGCTTCTCCACGCGCAGCATCGAGCGGCTGCATCACATGGAGAGTCAGGTGAACGATATGCTCGGATTCGCCCGGGGAGGGGCGTTTGAGCTGGCTCCGCTCTCGGTGGCCGAGCTGATGGGGGAGCTGGTCTTGAACCTGGAGCCGCTCTGTCGGGAGCATGGGGCCGTCCTTGACTGCCGTTATCAGGCCGTCGCGGATGCCTGGATCAACGGCAATTCCGCGGCCTTGTCCGGCGCCCTGCTGAATATCGCATTGAATGCCCTGCAGCAGGAAGGCGCCATAAAACTGAAGATTCATGCCGAACCCGAGGCGGAGAACCTGCGGCTACGGTTTACCGATAACGGTGCCGGAATACCGGCGGCAAACCTGTCTCATATATTTGATCCCTTCTTTACCACCCGATCCGATGGCACCGGCCTGGGCCTGGCCGTTGTGAAGTCGGTTGTTCTGGCTCACCAGGGAAAGCTGACGGTCGAGAGCGTCCCTGGCGAAACCACCTGTTTTTCTATCCTGTTGCCGCTGTCGTCCGTTCATTCCGGGGAGCCGGTTTCCGCGGCTGAATGTACGGAAGAGCGCCATTGCAAAACCGCTGTAAGGAGTCCTGCATGAGTGATGCAACCGTTCTAATTGTTGAAGATGATGCAACACTGCGTGATGCGCTGTGCGATACCCTGGAGTTGTCGGGCTATGGCGTCGTGTCCGCGGTCGACGGGAAAAGTGCGCTCAAGGCGCTGGATTTACACCGGATCAGTCTGGTGATCAGCGATGTGCAGATGCGGCCCATGGACGGACATGAACTGCTGGCCAGGATCAAGACCCGTTCCCCCAGCCTGCCGGTGCTGATGATGACCGCTTTCGGCAACATAGAAAAAGCCGTCACCGCGATGCGCAACGGGGCCACGGACTACCTGGCCAAGCCGTTTGAGCCGGCCCTGCTGATGGAAAAAGTAAAGGCGTGTATTGGGCAGATCCCGCCCGCGGGCGAACAGGTGATTGCCGAGGATATCCGCACCCGTGAACTGCTGAATCTCGCCGGAAGGGTGGCCAGAAGCAGCGCGACAGTCTCCATCGGCGGTGAGAGCGGCACCGGTAAGGAGGTGTTTGCCCGTTATATTCATCGCCAGTCCCTCTGCTGTGAAGGTCCCTTCGTGGCGATCAACTGCGCCGCCATACCGGATAACATGCTGGAGGCGATGCTGTTCGGTTATGAGAAGGGGGCCTACACCGGCGCATACAACTCGGCCCCGGGTAAATTCGAACAGGCCCAGGACGGCACCCTGCTGTTGGATGAGGTTTCGGAAATGAGCCTGCCGCTGCAGGCCAAGCTGTTGCGGGTATTGCAGGAGCGGGAGGTCGAGCGCCTCGGCGGACGCAAGGTAATTCCCCTCAATGTCAGAATATTGGCGACCACCAATCGCAATCTTCGCGAGGAGGTCGCCGCCGGCCGCTTCCGGGAAGATCTGTTCTATCGTCTGAATGTGTTTCCCCTGCACCTGGCGCCGTTGCGCGAGCGGCCGCGGGATATCCTGCCGCTGGCGCGTTTTCTGCTGCGGCGGGTCTGCCAGGCGCAGCGGATCGCCGAACCGCGACTCTCCCCCGAGGCGGAGCAGCGGCTGCTGGAGCATCACTGGCCGGGTAATGTCAGGGAGCTGGATAACGCAGTGCAGCGGGCGCTGATTCTTTGTGATGGCGCCGAAATATCGCCCGATGCCCTCTGTTTTGATATGGATGTCGCCATGGCGCAACCCGTTCGGGAGATCAGTGAGCAGGAGGCGAAAGGCTGCCTGAGCGACGACCTGCGCTCCGTGGAGGAGCGCATGATACTGGATGCGTTGCGTGAAGACCGGGGGAGTCGAAAGGAGGTCGCCGAGCGCCTGGGTATCAGTCAGCGCACGCTGCGTTACAAGATCGCGCGGCTGCGGGAGGCCGGTGTCGCCATCCCCCGGTGATATTGGTGCATTTTCTGCATACATCCGATTCAGTGACTTGGTTTTGACGGGATAGAGAGCATGACGACGATAAATATTGATCACATACTGGCCCAGATGCGTACCATGTCGGCTCAGGCGGCCTCCGCGCCCGGGGTAGCGGAGGAGTCTGTTGGCGCCAGTTTCGGTGATCTGCTGAGCCAGTCGATCAATCAGGTAAACGAAACCCAGCAGCACGCCGGCGAGTTGAAGCGCGCCTTTGAACTCGGCGAGCAAGACGTGGATCTGGCGGAGGTGATGGTGGCCGTGCAGAAGTCCAGTCTCTCTTTCGAAACCATGCTGCAGGTCAGGAACAAACTGGTCGATGCCTATAAAGAAGTGATGAATATGCCAATTTAAATACAATTAAAACAATAAATAATGTTATTTTATTAATGTAAATGATAAAAAGCTGAGCGTGGGTGAGAAACCGTGGCCAATGAAGAACATGCCTTGACGCAAAGATTCCCGACGGCCGGTCTGGGGCAGAACCCCATTGTCCGCCAGTTGGGGGTAATGATCGGTATCGCGGCCAGCGTGGCGCTGGGAATCGCGGTGGTGCTCTGGTCGCAGACGCCAAGCTACAGCGTACTCTACGGCTCTCTGGCCCCGAAGGACGCCACCGAGGTGGTGGCCGCGCTCGAACAGAATGGTATCCCCTACAAGATCAATGACTCTACCGGCGCGGTGATGGTCGCCAGCGGCAATCTGCAGGAGGCGCGGATGAAACTTGCCGGACAGGGATTGCCGCACAGCAACAGCATGGGCTATGAAATCCTCCAACAGGAGACCGGATTCGGTACCAGCCGTGCGCTGGAGGCGGCGCGCTTCCATCGGGCATTGGAGGGCGAACTGGCGCGTACCATCAGCACCCTGACCAATATCGAATCGGCGCGGGTCCATCTCGCCACCCCGAAGCAGTCCGTATTTGTGCGCAAACGGAACAATCCGAGCGCTTCCGTGGTACTCAAGCTTTACTCCGGCCGGGTCCTGGACAAGGGCCAGGTGGCGGCCATTGTGCATCTGGTGGCCTCCAGTGTACCGGAGCTGGACGCCGATCGGATCACGGTGGTGGATCATAAGGGCAATCTGTTGAGCGGTGAAATGAACTCACGCCAGATGATGCTCACCTCTGGTCAGTTTGAATACACCAGGGAGCTGGAGAGGCACTTCCAGCGGCGGGTGGAGGAGATACTGGCGCCGATCCTGGGGGTCGACCGAGTGCGCGCACAGGTGAGTGCCGATGTCGACTTTACCGTCACCGAACAGACCGCCGAACGATTCAATCCCGACCTCCCGGCGCTGCGCAGTGAGCAGCTGAATGAGCAGTCGAGCCGCCTCTCATCGGTACAGGGCGTGCCGGGGGCGTTGAGCAATCAGCCGCCGGCGGCCGGTACGGCGCCGGAGGTGGCGGGGGCCGAGGAGGGTGAGGCGGCGGCCGGGTCGCCGCTGAATACCAGCAAGCGGGCAACCCGGAATTACGAACTGGACAAGACCATCAGCCACACCCGGCTTGCCAGTAATAAATTGCGCCGTCTCTCGGTGGCCGTGGTGGTGGATGACCTGGTGAATGTAACCGATGATGGCGCGATCACCCGGCTGGAGCGGACGCCGGAGGAGATCAGCCGGATCACCCGGCTGGTAAAGGAGGCGATCGGTTTCAGTGCGCAACGGGGCGACAGTGTTGAGGTAATCAATTCCGCCTTTATGTTGCCGGCGCCGCCCGAGCCGCTGCCGGAACTGGCTATCTGGGAAGAAGCCTGGGTATGGGATGTGGCGAAACAGGCCGGTGGTGTCATACTGGTATTGATCCTCATCTTCTTCGTGCTGCGACCCACCCTGAAGAAATTGACCGCGCCTCCGGTCATGCATCAGCTCTCCGCGGCGCAAGGTGCCGGCGCTGGGGCGGAGGGCGCGGCAACGGCAGGGTCACTGGATTCCGCGGATGACACCATGCGGTTGCCGGGGCCGGAGAAATATGAGAATACCCTGGAGTCGGCACGTCAGATGGTGCAGGACGATCCCAAGCGCGTTGCGCAGGTAGTGAGAAGCTGGGTGGCGGAAGATGGCGGCAGATGAGACAAAAATTTCCGGGGTGGAGCGGGCAGCCATCCTGATGCTGGCGCTGGGCGAGAAGGATGCCGCCTCGATACTCTCCCACATGGGCCCCAAGGAGGTTCAGGAGCTGGGGTTGGCCATGGCCAACATGAACAATGTCAGCACCAGCAAGATGGAAACGGTGATGCACTCGTTCGTCGATACCCTGCGCAGCCAGACCTCGCTGGGTATGGACTCGGATGAGTATATCCGCAATGTCCTGACCAACGCTCTGGGCAAGGAAAAGGCGGGAGGCGTGATCGACCGCATCCTGCTGGGCCGCAACAGCAAGGGACTGGAGCAGCTGAAGTGGATGGATCCGCGCTCGGTGGCGGAACTGATCCGGCTTGAACATCCGCAGATTATCGCCATTGTGCTGTCGTTTCTCGATTCCGATCAGGCGGCCGCGGTGCTGTCTGAGTTTCCCGAGCGGGTCAGGCCCGATATCGTTATGCGTATCGCCACCCTGGATGGCATCCAGCCCGCCGCGCTGCAGGAGCTGGATGAGATCCTGGAGAAGCAGTTTTCCGGCGCCTCCAATGTCAAGTCATCGAGCCTGGGTGGCATCAAGACCGCGGCCAATATCCTCAACCTGATCGAAGGCAGTATCGAGAGCAACATCATGGAACACGTTGCCGGGGCCGATCCGGAAATCGCCCAGGAGATCCAGGACAACATGTTCGTATTCGATAACCTGATCGATGTGGATGACCGCGGTATCCAGACCCTGTTGCGCGAGGTCGCCTCCGATCAGCTGCTGCTGGCACTGCGCGGGGCGGATGAAGGGCTCAAGGAGAAGATATTCAAGAACATGTCGAAACGTGCTGCCGAGATGCTGCGGGACGATCTGGAGGCGGCGCCTCCGGTTCGACTGAGCGACGTGGAAGCGGCCCAGAAAGAGATCCTGACTGTCGCTCGCCGTCTGGCGGATGCCGGAGAAATCATGCTTGGAGGTAGCGGTGGAGAAGAGTTCATCTAAGGTACTTTCCGGAGACGATGCCGGCGAGGCCCAGACCTGGTTGCCTCCCAACATGGGTCGGAAAGAGGAGAAGAGCGTGGTCAAGATGCGCTCTTCCGGCTCCATGCTGACCGCCGAACAGCTGGAGCAGCTGCAGAAAGATGCCTATCAGGAGGGGTTTGAACTCGGTAAAAAAGAGGGTTTTGCCTACGGCCACAAGGAGGCGCTGGAGAAAGGGCAACAGCGCATCGGCCAGGTGATCCGGAATATCGAGTCGTTGATGGCGACCCTGGAGACCCCGCTTGAGGAGCTCGATGAACAGGTGGAGCGGGAACTGGTCGAGCTGGTGATCGCCATGGTGCGTCAGCTGGTGCGGCGTGAAATCAAACTGGAGCCGAGCCACATCATCGGGATCGTCCGGGAATCCCTCTCCATTCTGCCGGTTTCGTCACGCAATATCCGGGTGCAACTGCACCCGGAGGATGCCCGGCTGGTGCGGGAGATCTACGACATGAGCGACCGGGAACAGAGCTGGAAGATTGTTGAGGATCCGGTGCTGGCCCGGGGTGGCTGCCGGGTCGTCACCGAAACCTCACAGATCGATGCCACCCTGGAGTCACGGCTCACCGCCATGATCGCCCGGATCATGGGCGGCGATCGGGATGAGGACGGGGCGCTGTCGGGTGGCAGGGAACGATGAGTCTGCCGGAATCCGATCGCAGCCGGATCTGGAAAGAGCGCCTGCGCAGCTGCCATCAGCGGGTGGGCGAGGACCGCGGGCTGGTGGTCGAGGGCAAGATCACCCGCATGATCGGCCTGACCCTGGAAGCGGTGGGCTGTCGCGCCGCCATCGGCGGCCAGTGTGACGTCATCAGCAGCAGTGGTGAACGTATCGAATCCGAGGTGGTGGGCTTTGCCGGCGAAAGCCTCTACCTGATGCCCACAGGGGATATCCGGGGCTTGGAGCAGGACGCGCGGGTGGTGCCCACCGGCCGGGTCTGCGAGGCGGTGGTGGGGGATCACCTGCTGGGCCGTGTACTGGACGGGGCCGGGCGGCCGCTGGACGGCAAGGGGCGTCTGCATGCGGTGGAGCGCCGGCCGCTCACCGGCAAGGTGTTCAACCCGCTCTCCAGGACGCCGATCCGCAAACCGTTGGATGTGGGCGTGCGGGCGATCAACGCCTTGCTGAGCGTCGGCCGCGGCCAGCGGCTGGGACTGTTCGCCGGTTCCGGTGTCGGCAAGAGCGTGCTGCTGGGGATGATGACCAAGTACACCGATGCCGATATCACCGTGGTCGGGCTGATTGGCGAACGCGGCCGCGAGGTGAAGGAGTTTGTCGAAAATATCCTCGGCGAGGCGGGCATGGCCCGCGCCGTGGTGGTGGCCGTCCCGGCGGACAACACCCCGCTCAGGCGCATGCACGGCGCCATGCTGGCCACCAGTATCGCGGAACATTTTCGCGATCAGGGGAAGCATGTGCTGCTGCTGATGGACTCCCTGACCCGCTTTGCCCAGGCACAGCGGGAGATCGCCCTGGCGATCAACGAACCACCGGCCACCAAGGGCTACCCCCCGTCGGTGTTCGCCAAGCTGCCGCAACTGGTGGAGCGCGCCGGCAACGGCGACAAGGGAGGTGGTTCCATCACCGCCTTCTATACCGTGCTGGCCGAGGGCGACGATCAGAATGATCCGATTGCCGATGCCGCCCGCGCCATCCTGGATGGGCATATCGTGCTTTCCCGGCGACTGGCCGAGAGCGGACACTATCCGGCGATCGATATCGAGGCGTCGATCAGCCGTGCCATGAACGACATCACCGACAAGGATCACCAGGACGCGGCTCGTGCCTTCAAGCATCTCTACTCCCTGTATCGCCAGAATCAGGACCTGATCAATGTGGGCGCCTACGAACGCGGGAGTGATGAGCGGATCGATGCGGCCATCGACGCCATCCCCGAACTGGAACAATTTTTACGCCAGAACATGAACACACCGGTTTCCCGGGATGAGAGCCTGTCCGAGTTGATGACACTCTTTTCTTGAGAAACATGCGGAATAGTGAGACCTTAATAACAACAGATCCGGCACGCCCGGACAGCCTGGAGAAGAACAAGCATGGTCCCCTCGAAAAGATTACAACCGGTGCAGCGAGTCGCCCAGACCAGGGAGAGCGAGGCGGCGCGCGAACTGGGTGATTCCCAACGCCGCGTGCGCGACCAGGAAGCGAAGCTGGGCGATCTGAAACGTTATCACAGCGAGTATCTGGAACGCTTTGAGACCACCGCGCGCCAGGGCATGTCGGCCAAGCAGATGCAGGAGTACCGGGTGTTTCTGGAAAAACTGGATCGCGCCATTAAAGAGCAGGAAAGGGTGGTGCTGGCAAGCAAAAGCGAATGCGTCAACCGCAAGGAGCAGTGGCAGCAGAAACATGTGCGTACCCAGGCCCTGGGCAAGGTGATGGACCGTTTTCGTTCGGCCGAGCAGAAGGCGGTTGACAAGCAGGAGCAGAACGAGAGCGACGACCGCAACCAGCGCGGGCCGCGCTGATCATGCTCTCCGGCTACTCCTCGCGGAATCCCGGCGGCCTCTTCCCGGAGACCAGATAGGCGAAGGCGATGACTTCGGCAATCGCCCGATAGAGCGATTCGGGGATCTCGTCCCCGAGTGGGATCTGCGCAAGAATGGCCGCCAGCTGGGGGTCGTTTTCCAACGGTATCCCATGCTCCCGAGCCAGAAGAAATATCTGTTCCGCCAGCTTTCCCTCTCCCTTGGCCGTAATACGCGGCGTATTCTCCCCGTCATAGAGCAGGGCGATGGCGACGTCGGGGGGCTGGTCGTAAGTCTCGCTCATGCCCGTTCATCCAGCAGCGGCAGCGGGGTGACCGGCTGATCCGGCCGGCTGACGGCAACCCCCTGAGCGGCGGTGAGTTTGCCGACCTTCAGGCCCGCCCGGGAGAACGCCTCGTACAGTGTCGGCAGCAGCTGTTCGATCCGGCATGCCCCTTCGACATCCTCCGCGGTGAAGTGACTCGATATCTCGTCCGCAATCAGACTGAGCCGCGCGCGGACCGGGCCGGTGGGGGGGATGTTGAAATTGAGCATCACCGACCAGCGATCACCCGCCTCTGCGGCCGGTCTGGCCTCCCGTTCAAACTGGATAAGAAATTCGTCATGTCCCTCGGGGTGGGCGATGGGCAGCTCGAACTGCCAGAGCTGTTTGTGGCTGTTCTCATCCTGGGGCAGCGAGGCGAGCTGATGCAATTGGACGCGGGCCAGCGCCCCCTCCGCCTGGTGCTGCAGCTCGGCGAACAGCCGTGCCGCCAGGAGCTGCAGGGTGGTGCCGGGATCGGCCGCCTTGCCGGCGGGGTCACCGGTGGGGGCCGCCTGCAACGGTTGCAGTGCCTGCAGTAGCCGCAGCAGATGCTCCTTGAAGTCATTGCCTGTCGATTGCCGGTTGAGCAGATGGGCCTCCAGGAACAGGCCGGACTCTGTCAGCGATTGGCGGATGGCCGCTCCGCTGACCGGCGTGCCGCCGGGCAGCAACTGGTTGATCAGCCGGTTTATCTGCCTTGCCAGCACGCCTGTGCTGCTATCGTTGTTTCCCCGCACGGCTTGTCCGGGTTGCCCCCGCAAGGCATCGACCAGGAGTTGCAGGTTGCGTTCAAGGGGCGTGGATCCCGCCGGCTTGTCCGTCGTCATCTGTTGTGACAGTTGCCGGATCAGGCTGGCCAGCGGCTGCTCCTTGGCAGCGGCCGGTGCCGGGCCAGTTTCCGGACCAGCGCCGTTCACCGATGTCTGCGGCAATGATGCCAGGGACTTCAGCGAATCAAGGAGCTGGATCAGCGGCAGCTGTCTGGGGAGGATGTCTTTCAGCGCCAGGGTGCGGGTAATGGCAGGGGTGGTTTCCCTGACCACCCGCAATTCCGGCGCACGGCCGCTCTTCACCACAGCCAGGACCAGCTGCTGGCCGACCTCCAGTCGCAGGCCGGTTTTGACCGGCAATTTCACGCCGCCGATATTGAGCTGGGCGACGCCTTTGTCCACCGGCGCCTCCACCACCGCACGCACCACTTGCCCGGGCTGCAGCTGCTGGAGCGCATCGGCCTTGGTCTGCTCGATAAAAAGCCGGGGATTGGAGATTGGGTCCGTGATTTGCATGGTAATGTTCGGTATAAAGGCCTGATGGTATTTTAGTTTATCGACCGGCTGGTCGATAGATTGAACACGGGTAACTACTCACGGGGTGATTGGCCTGTCTTGCCGGCCTCACACGATGGCTTGTATCCTCGAATCCGGCCCCTTTTTCAGCGCCTGCCCAAACTCGCTTCGCTCAAACAAGGGCAGGCTTGATCTGAAAAAAGGGCCGGATTCGAGGCGCCATCAAGATCGGCCAACAAGGCAGGCCAATCACTCACAGACCGGCTGAGTAGTTTGTCTGGAACCGCGTGTATCGGCGATCGGCAGTGCAGAGACCCTATGACAGAGACAGATAAAGAGATCGAATCGCAAAAGCGGAACCTCTGGTATATCCGCCGTAATGGCCAGATCAAGGGGCCCTACCCCTGTGGTGGCGTGCGGCGTTTCGTCCTGCTCGGGCGGGTCACCCTGGAGGATCAGGTAAGCAACGACCGGAAACAGTGGCGTCCCGTCTCCCAGGTACCGGAGGTTATCCCCCCGGAAATCAGGAAGGCGCTGGCGAATGGTGAAACGGATCTGCTGATCGCATCGCGTCTGCGCGAGGATGAGCGCAATGGCCGTGAGCGCAGAGTCAGCGGCGATGATGCGGAATTCAAAAAGCGCAGAAAGGGCGAGCGTCGCCAGGCTGAACTGGAAATCATGCAGCACCATCGCCAGGCCAAGACCGATCTGCTTGAGCGGCGGCGTAAAAAGCCGTTGCCCGTGACCGCCATGGGAGTGGTCGGTGTCCTGGTGGTGCTGGCGGTTGGTTTTGGGCTCTATCTGGGGGCGCCTGAGCCGATCCCTGATCCGGACTGCAGCGCCCAACCGGCCCCCGGGGTCAACTGGCGTAACTGTAAACTGGAAGGTGTACAGCTGGGTGCCGCCGAGCTGGATCGCGCGCTGCTGAACAATAGCCTGCTTCGTCAGGCCGGACTGTCGGGCAGTAAACTGAATGACAGTGACATGCAATATGTCGATCTGTCCGGGTCCGACCTGAGCTATGCGGAACTGAAGCGTGCCCTGATGAAGGGGGCCTCCCTGAGAAACGCCGATCTCTCCTATGCGGACCTGAGCGAGGCGGATCTCAGTTTTGCCGATCTCACGGGTGCCAATCTCGGCGGCGCGAAACTGCAGCAGGTGCGCCTGGATAACGCCATCTGGATCGACGGCGCGCAGTGCCTGCCGGGATCGGTCGGCGCCTGCCGGGTCGGAAAATAACCTCCGCCACGCGGCGACTTCAATCGCGAAGAGGCAACAGACGTAGGGTGGATAAGCGACAGCGCATGCCATCCTCAGGTCCGTAAACGGTACATTCCTGTACCACTCCGCACCATGGCTACTGCCGGCGCAGGGCATCAGGGAAAGGATTCGGTGGTATAGCGCGAGACGCGCATTTTTTCCGACCAGTAACCGGCCGGCAGGCCGGCCTTGAGCTTCAGTTGTCTGACGAATTCCCGTGGCTCCGGCAGCTGTTTCCATACGGACGGGAGAAAGGTGCCGCGATGCAGATCCTCCTCCAGGATGAGGCCGTCTTCCCCGGGGTGCAGCATGCCGACCAGCTCCTCCTCGGAGGCGACGGTCAGCGGGTATGCCGGCGTCAACAGGGAAATATGGATCTCCAGTTGGGGCAGTTCGGCGGCGCAGAGTGCAGCAAACCGCGGGTCCTCAAACGCCGCCGAGTAGGCGTTGGCCACCACATCCAGAACGGTCGCCTGGGTCGCCTCCAGGTGGCCGATGCAGCCGCGCAGCTGTCCCTGCAACAGCAGGGTGACGAAGGAGGCACGCGGCTCCTGCAGCGGGGGTGGGTAGGCGGCGCTGTCCACCGGCAGCGGGTGATGATGCTGCAATCCGTAGCGGATGGATTGTTCGGCAAGCGACAGGAGCGTTTTCCTGTCTTTATCGCAGAGTGGGGGGGGGTCGGTATCAGGAGAAGACATAGGCCCCGTATCCGACTACCCGATCCCGGGAACCGGCGGTGTCTCCCGAATTGCGCAGGTCGATCGTGCGGGCCTTCAGGCCATGTTTTTTCGCCGCCAGCAGCAGGCCGCTCACCGGGGTTCTGCCGCAGGCGCTGTGATAGTTGAGGGCTTCCGGTCGCAGCGCCTCAATGGCCTGGGAGGTCTCGCGGTCCATTGCCGCCGCACTGTCATAATCCAGGTAGTGGCTGAGGTCCGAGCTGATGACGATCAGGCTCTCGTCGCCACCCCAGAGCCGTTCGATGATCTCCGCCACCTGCTCGGCGGTGGCATCGCCTACCAGCAGGGGGACGATGCTGAACCGCTCCAGTGTCTCCTGCAGGAACGGCAGATGGACCTCGATACTGTGCTCTTCCTCGAAGGCCGGATCATTCAGCTGCAGCGACGCCAGCCCGCTCAGTTCATCCAGGGCGCCACGGTCGACCGGAATCAGCCCCAACGGGGTCTGGAAATGGCTGGCCGAGCTGTAGGCTATACCCGCGAAAGCGACCCGGTGTGACGGTGCCAGGAGTATCACCCGGGTGATCCGCGAGGCGGCCAGTTTCAGCCTGGCATAGGCGCTGCCGGCAACCGGACCAGAGTAGATATAGCCGGCATGGGGGGCGATCAGCGCCTTGGGCACGGGCTCGGTCCCGCTGATGGCCGCGGCGAGGTATTGCACGATCTGTCGATGAAGTTCGACGGCCTCTGCCGGGTAGAAGAGGCCGGCCACGGCGGGTGATTTGATCCTGTTCATGCGTGCGGGTCCTGGTCCTTGTCGGCAAGGAAAAACGGCCGATGGTTTGCTCTTTCAAATATAGCAGTCAGATGGCCCGGCTACAGGCGGCCCCCGACAGACTTCCGGGATGCGCTGAGCTCAGCGAACCGCAGTGTTGTCCATCGATACGGTCGCTTGCTCGCGGTATTCCGCACGTTTTTCGCTTACCGCCAAGTGGCTCTTCATGCAGCCGAGGCAGCTTGCGCTTTTCCGTGGCATGGCGAGGTTGAGATTCCACAGATCGATATCCGCACGCTTCGGTCGTTCCAGGCAGGTTCGTCCATCGGTTGTCTATTCGACTGTGTAGCCCTCGTCGCGCAGCAGCAGCGCCAGGCTGTCCAGCCTGTGGATGTCGTCATCCACCAGCAGGACACGCTGTCTGTCGGGTCTTTCAGCGTACGGCCGAACCGGGTTCGGCGTAACGGTCATCGCCTTTACCAGATACTGCCGCTGATCGAGGGTGGAGGGGGATCCTCCCGATTGCCATGGCGTACGACGTTCTGCGTCGGCGACTGCAACTGCTGGTTCAGCAGCTTCAGGACCGTATTGGTGTATTCACTATCTGGCGGGGCCAGCATCAGTCCAAGGCCCTGTCCCGAGCGGTGTACCACGAATGCCGACATACAGTGTCTGGTGCCGAGGCACTCCACGCATATCTTCACCAGCGGGTTGCGTCGCAGCCTGATGATCTCGTGCTTGTCCATCGGACTGATTTGCAGAAACAGGCCGTCAAGACTGATATTTTCCGTGGTGTAGGTTCCCCACCACTCTCCGCCATGCCAAAGGCTGACGGCGAGGGATTCCTTGATTCTCGGGCAATAGCGATGTTCCATGCTGCAGGGTCTCCAAGATTGCGATTCCATTTTGAGGGTTCCCCAGACCCTTTTCGGCAATAGCCTTACAACCAATGCGTTAGCCTATTCTGGCAAATAGAACCGCCCCGCCCGATAGGGGAATCCCCCATTCAGGGATCAGGGGATTGTCTTAACCGTACATTTATTGATGTATATCTGTATTTCTGCTTATCGGCTGGCTCTAGAATAGGACTTGGACTAAGGGCTCGCGCAAAAATTAGTTCCGGTATTCGGTCGCCACTGGACCCCGCCTGCGGTGTTACGCTTTTTGGCAAGGGAGCAGCCATTGCCTGCAAAGCGTGCCTTGCCGGAGTGGCCCAGTGACGCCCTCGGTACTACGGAATTATTCTTGCGCGAGCCCTAAGGGATTAAAGGGTAATTACGCACAACCGGACTCTAAGGCGGGCAATCCTGGCAATGGCAAAAAACGACTTGATACCACCTACAGGGCAGACGCGGATTCTCATCGTGGATGACCACCCACTGGTGCGCGCCGGCTTTCGGGCGCTGATCGGCGATGAACCAGACCTGGCGGTCTGTGGCGAGGCGTCCGGTTTCACCGAGGCGATGCGCCTGGCGACCGACCAGCACCCGGACGTGGTGATCGTCGACCTCTCCCTGGCCGAGGGCAGTGGCCTGGAACTGGTCAAACATCTGCACATGCGCCTGCCGGACGTGCGTCTGCTGGTCTGTTCCATGCATGACGAATCCCTGTTCGCCGAACGCGCACTGAAAGCGGGCGCCCGTGGTTACATCAACAAACAGGAGGCAACCGACCATGTGGTGGAGGCCGTGCACCAGGTGCTGCGCGGGGAGATCTACCTGAGCGATGCCATGACCCAGCGCGTACTGCAGGCGGAGGGGGGCGTTCAGCTGGGTTCCGTGGAGGCACTCACCGACCGTGAACTGGAGGTGTTCAGCTTGATCGGCCAAGGCATCGGCACCTCACGGATCGCGGAGCAACTGCACCTCAGTGTCAAGACCGTGGAGAGTCACCGGGAAAAGATCAAGAAAAAGCTGAAACTCCTCTCCGCCACCGAATTATCACGCTACGCCACCCAGTGGTCGCTGGAACGCAACTGACCGGTTATGTGCGGCAATCCGGGTGCTCATATCAAATCCCCGCGCCGGTCCCATCCGATGATCGGCCATGATTGACCGGCCCCCTCCCTCCATGACGGACCCGTGGCAGCGGATTGCCGCACTGGAAGCGGAGAATCGACGCCTGTGCGAGAGCGAGGGGGGATTCCGTGCCCTGTTCGAGCAGGCACCGGTCGGCATCTGCCGGGTGTCCCCGGATGGCAGACCCACCCATGTGAACCGGGCGCTGCAACGGATGCTCGGTTATAGCGAGGCAGAGCTGTGCGGCCGCCACTTCACCGAGTGGACCCATTCCGAGGACGTGACACAGGGGCTGCGCTGGATAGATCGGGTGCGCAAGGGCCGGATCGACAGCTTCAGCATGGAAAATCGTTTCCGCTGCAAGGACGGCCGGACCTTCTGGGCGCAGACTTCGCTCACCGGGGTCCGCGATGCGCGGGGTAAAGTGACCTGCTTCATCGCGGTCATGGAGGATATCCAGGCGCGCAAGCAGGGCGAGCAAGCGCTCGCCGAACAGGAGGCCCGCTACCGCGCGGTGATCGAGACCGCCGAGGACGGTTTCTGGATGCTGGACAGGGAGGGCCGCCTTCTGGCCGTCAATGATGCCTATGTGCGTCGTTCGGGCTACAGCCGGGAGGAGCTGCTCAGCATGGAGGTTGCCGACCTGGCTGCCCGGGAGTCGCAGGAGGAGATAAAAAAACATATCGAGACGGTGGTGTGCCAGGGCTGTCATCTGTTCGAAACCCGCCAACGCACCCGGGATGGCAAGGTCTGGCCAGTGGAGATCAACGTCTCCTACTCGCCGGGGGGGGGCGGTCTGCTTTTTGCCTTCGTCCGTGATATCAGCGAACGCAAATCGTTGGAGCGGAGGATTATCGAAGCGAGCACCGCCGAGCAGGAGCGCATCGGGCGCGAGATCCACGACGGTCTCGGCCAGCAGCTGACCGCACTCTCCATGCTGGCGCGCAGTATTCAGCACCGGCTGGACGCCGGTGGCCTGAAGGAGCTGGCGGGGGATCTGAAGGAGCTCGGGGGACATCTGCAGGCCGCACTGGAGGAGAGCCGTGCCATCGCCCGTGATCTGATCCCGGTCGAGTTTGATCCCGAGGGGCTGGTGGATGCGCTGGTCAAGCTCACCGACCGGGTCCGCCTCAGCAGTGGAGTAGCGTGCCACTGCCGACATGCCGGCCCGGTACGGGTCGAGAACAGCACCGTGGCGATGCAGCTCTACCGCATCGCCCAGGAGGCGCTGCACAACGCCGTCAGGCACGGGCTGCCGCAACGGGTCGAGGTCAGTCTGGAGGGTGGTCCCGACGGCCTGATGTTGAGTGTGCGGGACAACGGGATCGGCATCGGACCGGAGCAGAACCCCGGGAAATGCCTGGGGTTGCGTATCATGCGATATCGGGCGAATAGCATCGGCGCCCGGCTCAGTATTACCCCGGCCGCGGGCGGGGGGACCCTGGTACGTTGCGCGGTGCCGGTCGCGGAGAGCTGGTGATCCATGCCCCATTGGTCTAGGATTTTGATATAGGGTCTGCATCCACTGGGCGGTTCAGATCGCGGAGGTTGAAGATGCCGGCGACGGTCACCGATTATCCCACCAAGTACTGGCATCGGGTCGATGAGACCCGGGTGCAATGCGATCTCTGTCCGCGCGAGTGCAAAATCAAGGAGGGGCAGCAGGGGCTCTGTTTCGTGCGCGCCTGTCATGACGGCAAGATCGTCCTCACCACCTATGGGCGTTCCAGCGGTTTCTGTATCGATCCGATCGAGAAGAAGCCGCTGAACCACTATCTGCCGGGCACCCCGGTCCTGTCATTCGGCACGGCGGGCTGCAACCTGAGCTGCCGGTTCTGCCAGAACTGGGACATGAGCAAATCCCGCGAAATGGACACCCTGGCCGATGCCGCCATGCCGGCGGATATCGCCGCCAGGGCCAGTCGGTTGGGCTGCCGCAGTGTCGCCTTTACCTATAACGATCCGGTGATCTTCATGGAGTATGCCGTGGATACCGCGATCGCCTGTCATGAACTGGGAATCAAGGCAGTCGCGGTGACGGCAGGCTATATCTCGCCGGAACCGCGGGTGGAGTTTTATAAGTACATGGACGCCGCCAATGTCGATCTGAAATCCTTCAGCGATAAGTTCTACCACAAGTTGACCGGCGCTCACCTGCAGCCGGTACTGGACACCCTGGTTTACCTGAAGGAGCAGACCCGGGTCTGGTTCGAGCTGACCAACCTGCTGATTCCTGGGGAAAACGACAGCGACGAAGAGCTGAACCAGATGACCCGCTGGGTGGTGGAGAATCTCGGCCCGGACGTGCCGATGCACTTCTCCGCCTTCCATCCCGACTGGAAGATGCTGGATCATCCGCCCACCCCGCCGGAGACCCTGACGCGTGCCCGGGAGATCGCCCTGAGCAATGGGGTGCACTACGCCTACACCGGCAATGTGCATGACGCCGGCGGCGGCAGCACCTACTGCACCGGTTGCGGCAAGCTGCTGATCGAGCGTGACTGGTACGAACTGGGCGAGTGGCACCTCACGGCGGATGGTCACTGTGCGTACTGCGGCACCGCCTGTCCCGGGGTATTTGAGGAGACCCCCGGAAGCTGGGGCGCGAAACGGGTGCCGGTGCGCATGGGCGGTTGGTGATTAGGGCTGCAGATCACAAGATTGACGCTGGATAGGTAAGCGCGGTTCCGGGATAATGCCGGCTTTTTGCAGGAAACTATACCGGCATGTGGTTCAAGAACCTCCAGATATTCAAGCTCCTCACCCCTTTCGAACAGACCCCCGAAGCATTGCATGAACAGCTGACCGAACGCGCGGCAAGGGATTGTGGCAGCCTCGAACTCTCTTCCTTCGGCTGGCAGCCGCCACTCGGCCGGGGTGCGGAGTTGCTGACCCACGCGGCAAACGGCTGCGTCATGATCTGTGCGCGGCGCGAAGAGCGGCTGCTTCCCGCCTCCGTGGTCCGCGAACTGCTGGACGAGAAGATTGCCGCGCTCGAAGAGGCGGAGGCGCGCAAGGTCCGGCGCAAGGAGCGCGAAGAGCTCAAGGATGAATTGATTTTCGAGCTGTTGCCGCGCGCCTTTGTCAAATCATCCCGCCACTACGCCTATATCGACACCGAAGCGAACTGGCTGGTGGTGGATGCCTCCAGTGCCAAGCGGGCGGAGGAGCTGGTCAGCCTGTTGCGTGAGACGCTGGGTACCTTGCCGGCCAAGCCGTTGGATGTGGCCCAGGCACCGGCGTCGGTGATGACCGCCTGGCTGAACGGCGCTGAGTCATCGGCGGAGTTCCTGATTCAGGATGAGTGCGAGCTGCGGGATACGGTCGAAGCGGGGGGAATCATCCGCTGCAAGCAGCAGGATCTGGAGGGCGATGAGCTGCGTACCCACCTGGAGGCCGGCAAGCAGGTGGTCAAACTGGCCCTGGAGTGGGGCGAGCGGCTGGGATTTGTGCTGTCCGATGACCTGTCGATAAAGCGCCTGAAATTCCTCGATCTGATCCTGGAGGAGGCGGCCTCGGCCGAGGCCGAAGATGCGGCCACCCGCTTCGATGTGGATTTTGCCCTGATGAGCCTGGAGCTGCGGCGCTTCATCGCCCGGCTGGTGGAGACCTGCGGCGGGCTGGCCGAGGAGACCTGAGCCGTCGGCCTCTGTGGGGTGGTCTTGGCGGACACGCTCCGCCCTATAGGATCATGATGACCCTAGGGCGGACCGTGTCCGCCGTGAACCGCGGCCTTGGGAAAAAGCTCGGAAATTAGCTCAGGGCAGGGTGACCGGCACCGGCGGCTGCCAGTTTTCCGCCCGGTGTTCGGCGACCACCGTGGTATAGATACCGCCACGCACATTGAAGTCGGCGGTCAGGCGCATGAAGCGGGGCTGGGTGGCCGCCACCAGATCATTCAGGATCCGGTTGGTCACCGCCTCGTGAAACGCCCCCTCATCGCGGAATGACCAGGCATACAGCTTCAGTGCCTTCAGCTCGACGCAGAGCTTGTCGGCGATGTACTCGATGGTGAGCTCGGCAAAATCGGGTTGCCCGGTCTTGGGGCAGAGACAGGTGAACTCCGGTACCTCGATGCGGATGGTGTAGTCCCTCTCCGGCTGCGGATTGTCGAAGGTTTCCAGGGTCTTGCTGGGTTGGCTTGGCATGTGCGAATGTACTCGATCTGTGGAAGAAATTCGGCGATTATACGGGAGTTGCGGGCCGGTCTGAAGCGAGCGCCCGCGCCGACCGGAAAAATATTAACTATTACAAGTAATTATAGTTAATAATCAATAAGATAAATACACTATTTAAAGTAAAACAACCTGACCCGGTTCGCTTGTGTCCGGGGCCGCCTGTCTGTATGTTACCGAGTCTATGCGATTAGAGAAGATCAAACTGGCCGGATTCAAATCCTTTGTCGATCCGACGACCGTATATATGCCGAGCAATCTGGTCGGCATTGTGGGGCCGAATGGCTGTGGCAAATCCAACGTTATCGACGCGGTACGCTGGGTGATGGGGGAGAGTTCCGCCAAGATGCTGCGTGGCGAGTCGATGGCGGACGTGATCTTCAACGGCTCCACCAGCCGCAAGCCGGTCGGCACGGCCAGTATCGAGCTGGTGTTTGACAACAGCGACGGCACCGCCGGCGGCCAGTATGCCCAGTACAGTACCATCTCGGTCAAGCGCCAGGTCTCCCGCGACGGTCAGTCGAACTATTTTATGAACGGGGGGCGCTGCCGCCGGCGCGACATCACCGACCTGTTCCTTGGTACCGGCCTGGGTCCGCGCAGCTACTCCATTATCGAACAGGGCATGATCTCACGGCTGATCGAGGCGCGCCCGGAAGACCTGCGCGCCTTCCTCGAGGAGGCGGCCGGCATCTCCAAATACAAGGAGCGACGGCGCGATACCGAAAACCGGATTCGTCGCACCAAGGAGAACCTGGACCGGTTGAACGACCTGCGCGAGGAGATCGCCAAGCAGCTGCAGCACCTGCAGCGCCAGGCCAATACCGCCGAGCGTTACAAGGA
Source organism: Sedimenticola hydrogenitrophicus (assembly GCF_029017505.1). Lineage (GTDB taxonomy): Bacteria > Pseudomonadota > Gammaproteobacteria > Chromatiales > Chromatiaceae > Sedimenticola > Sedimenticola hydrogenitrophicus_A. Next base: position 108,326 of record NZ_JAQGEI010000010.1, on the reverse strand, counting down.
GTATAAGGAGCAGGAACGGCGCCTGCAGGCCGAGCTGCTGGCCCTGCGCTGGCGCGGTATGGATGACGACATCAAACGCCGCGACAAGGAGATCCTGGAGCAGGAGACCGACCTGGAGGCGGTGGTCGCCCGGCAGCGGCGTCTGGAAGCGGATATCGAACGCGATCGCAGCGGCCATACCGAGGCCAATGACAATTTCAACGAGGTGCAGGGGCGTTTCTACGCGGTCGGCAGCGAGATCGCCCGCCTGGAGCAGTCGATCCAGTACGCCAAGGAGAGTCGTGCCCAATTCGAACATGATCTGCACCAGACCGAGCAGGCGTGGCAGGAGTCCAGCGACCACCGCCAGCAGGACGAGGCGCGCCTCGAAGAGCTGAACGCCAGCCTGGAAGAGCAGGAACCGCTGCTGGAACAGGCGCGGGAGATAGAACTGGAGTCCGCCACCCGGCTGGCGGACGCCGAGCAGGCCATGCAGGCCTGGCAGAATGAGTGGGAGCGCTTCAATCACCAGGCGGCGGAACCGGCCCAGACCGCCCAGGTCGAGCGTACCCGGATCAATCACCTGGATGACAAGGGTAGCCAGACGCAGAAACGGCTGGAACGCTTCATGGAAGAGCTGGAACGGCTCAACGACCAGCCGCTACTGGAGAGTATCCAGATCCTGGAGCTGCAGGAGCAGGAGCGCGAAGAGCAGTCGACGCTGCTGCAGGAAAATCTGACCACAGCGGCCGACAGCATCACCACGATTCGCCAGGCCAACCTGCAGACCGGGCAGCTGCTGGACGAGGCCCGCGCGGCACTGCAGACGGCACGCGGCCGGTATGCCTCGCTGGAGGCGCTGCAGCAGGCTGCCCTGGGCAAACAGGAGCACGCGGTCACCGAGTGGCTGGAGGACCAGGGTCTGGGAAAGGCCTCCCGGCTGGCCCAGGAGATCGAGGTGGAGTCCGGCTGGCAGCGGGCGGTGGAGACCGTTCTGGGCTTCCATCTGCAGTCGGTCTGCCGTGCCGGGCTGAATGACCTGCAGGGTGTCCTGGACACCTTTGAGAGCGGCGCCCTCAGCCTGTTCGATACCAGCATCACCGGGGAGGCCCCGGCTGCCGCGGCCGATGCGCTGCTGCACCGGGTCCAGGCGCCCTGGTCACTGGCCGGGCTGCTGGGCAAGGTACGCACGGCGGCCGACCTGGCCCAGGCCTATGCCCTGCGCGGCAGCCTGCAAGCCGATGAATCGGTAATCACCCCGGAGGGTGTCTGGCTGGGCCGCAACTGGTTGCGCCTGAGCCGGGGCGAGGACGAGACATCCGGTGTGCTGGCGCGTGAACAGGAGATCCGCCAGCTGGGTGAGCGGATCGACCAGTTGGAGGCGCAGGCGGAGCAGGCCGCGGCGGCGCTGGCCGAGGGGCGTGAGCGGCTGCATGCGGCGGAACAGGAGAAGGAACAGGCCCAGAAACAGCTCAACGAGGTGAACCGGGGACTCTCCGAGCTGCGCTCGCAACTGACCGGCAAGCGTACCCGTGCCGAGCATCTGAAACACCGGGGTGAAACCATTCAGCGCGAGATGGATGAGCTGCGCGAGCAGGCCGAGGCGGACCGGGAGGAGCTGGAGCTGTCGCGGGCGCGTCTGCATGCCGCCCTGGACGAGATGGAGACCCTGGGCGAACGACGGGAACTGCTGGTGCAGCAGCGGGAGAGCCTCAGCCGGACCCTGAATGAGATCCGCGAGGAGTCCCACCGGCAGCGCAACCAGGCCCATGCCGTCGCCCTGCAGATCGAATCCATGCGCAGCTCCCACGCCTCCCTGACCCAGAGTCTGGAGCGCATGCAGGGCCAGCTGGCGCACCTGACAACGCGTCGCGAGGAGCTGATGCAGGCCCTGGAAGAGGGGCAGGAGCCGCTGCTGGAGAAGGGCGAGGCCTTGGAACAGCAACTGGCCCTGCGGGTCGAGGTGGAGGCGGAGCTGGCCAGGGCGCGCGCCACCCTGGAAGAGATCGATGTCCGGGTCCGGCGGCTGGAGCAGGAACGTTCGGCCTGCGAACAGGAGGTGATGCGTCAGCGTACCATTATGGATCAGGCGCGGATGGGGCGGCAGGAGGTGCTGATCCGCTGCAAGACCGTGGAAGAGCAGCTGAAGGAGACCGGCTTCCAGCGTGAACAGCTGTTCCTGGAACTGCCGGGCGAGGCCGGTATCGAGGAGTGGCAGCAGCAGGTGGAGCAGATGGATGCCCGCATCCGCCGTCTCGGCCCGATCAACCTGGCGGCCATCGATGAGTACCAGGAGCAGTCCGAACGGATGAAATACCTGGATGCCCAGCATGCCGATGTGACCGAATCGCTGGAGACCCTGGAGAACGCCATCCGCAAGATCGACCGGGAGACCCGCACCCGCTTCAGGGAGACCTTCGACAAGGTCAATATCGGCCTGCAGGAGAAGTTTCCGCGCCTGTTCGGTGGCGGGCACGCCTATCTGCAGCTGACCGGCGAGGACCTGCTGGACACCGGCGTCACGGTCATGGCCCGGCCGCCCGGCAAACGCAATTCCAGCATCCATCTGCTCTCCGGCGGCGAAAAGGCGCTCACCGCGGTGGCCCTGGTGTTCGCCATCTTTGAACTGAATCCGGCGCCGTTCTGTATGCTCGACGAGGTGGATGCGCCGCTCGACGATGCCAACGTGGGACGTTTCTGCGAACTGGTGAAGTCCATGTCGGAGCAGGTGCAGTTCATCTTCATCAGTCATAACAAGATCACCATGGAGATCGCCAACCAGCTTACCGGCGTCACCATGCATGAGCCGGGCGTATCGCGCCTGGTCTCGGTGGATATCTCGGAGGCGGCCGCACTGGCGGCCATGTAGGCACGCCCGTGGGCCTTGCTGAATTGACGAAAAGCGTACAAAAAACGCCAGGGGCGCTGTACTATCAATCGCACAACACAACTCCAGTGAATCTGTAAACGAATGGATGCCGATATACTTCGTCTGATCTTGTTTGTCGCCGGCGTGGGCCTGATCTTGGGGATCTACTTCTGGGATCGCCACAAAAAGATCAATGCCCGGGTGCATGCCATACGCAAGGCGCAGCTGGAGACGGCTGACTCAGCCGAGAGGGCGACCGAACGGGTCGACCCCCGATGGAGCGACACACCGCAAGGCGAGGGTCCGGGGGAATCGCCGGTTGGCCCCACAGCGGTCGCCGCTGCCCATGATGAGACGCTGGAGGCCGACCTGGAACAGCTTGGTCGGATGGTGCATGAACCCTACCTTGAGGCGGAGCCAAAGCGACGTCAGGAGTCCTTCTCGTTTACCGCCGAGGAGCCCGATGAGGAACTGGACGAACTGCTCCGGGACGGGCTGCCGTGCCTGATTCTGCAAATAAACGTCGTCGCCTCAAACGGGACTTTTTCCGGGGAGGATATATTGCGGGTGGCCGGTGATGTGGAGCTGGAACACGGCGATCTGAATATTTTTCACCGCTACGACGCCACCGGCCACCGGCCGCGGGTGATTTTCAGTATGGCGAGCATGCTCGAACCGGGCGTGTTCCCGCTGGATAAAATGGACGCTTTCCGCACCCCCGGTCTGGTGCTGTTTGGCCAGCTGCCGGGGCCTAAGGATGGTCTGGCTGCCTTCGCCGACATGCTGTTTACCGCCGAGCGCCTGGCGGCGCTGCTGGAAGGTGAGCTGCAGGATGAGACCCACAGCGTGCTCAGCAAGCAGACCATCGAACATATTCGCGGGCGCATCCTGGAGCACCGCCGACAGCTGCAATTAGCTCTCAGTAAACGATGAGCATTCCCGCGGAGATTTCACAGCGTGCGGCCGAGCTGCGCGAGCAGCTCGATCTGCATAACTACCGCTACTATGTGCTGGATGACCCGCTGATACCGGATAGCGACTATGACCGGCTGATGCGGGAACTGCAGTCTCTGGAGCAGCAGTATCCCGAGCTGATTGTGCCGGACTCACCGACCCAGCGGGTCGGGGCCGAACCGTTGGGGGCATTTGGCGAGGTGCGGCACCAGGTGCCGATGCTGTCACTGGACAATGCCTTTTCCGATGCCGAGATGGTCGACTTCGATCGCCGGGTACGGGAGCGGCTGGGCGCGCAAGGCCCCATCCGCTACACCGCCGAGCCGAAGCTGGACGGGCTGGCCATCAGTCTGCGCTACGAGGCCGGCATGCTGGTACAGGCCGCCACCCGCGGCGATGGCAGCCGCGGCGAGGACGTGACCCAGAACGTGCGCACCATCCCCTCGGTGCCGCTGCGGCTGCTCGGTGATGACTGGCCGGCGGTGCTGGAGGTGCGGGGGGAGATCTACATCCCCCTGGCCGGCTTCGAACAGCTCAATCAACGGGCCCGGGCCCAGGGGGAGAAGGGTTTTGCCAACCCGCGCAATGCCGCCGCCGGCAGCCTGCGCCAGCTCGATCCCCGGATCACCGCGCAACGGCCGCTGGCCATGTACTGCTATGGCTTTGGCGAGATTGCCGATGGCCCGCTGGCCGAAACCCAGAGCGATAGCATCCGCCGCCTGACCCGCTGGGGACTGCGTATTTCACCGGAAATGCGCACCGTCGAGGGTATCGACGGCTGTCTCGGCTACTACCGCGAGATCGGTGAGAAACGCGACCGGCTGGACTATGAGATCGATGGCGTGGTGTTCAAGGTGGACAGCCTGGCGCAGCAGCGGCAACTGGGCTTTGTCTCGCGCGCGCCGCGCTGGGCCATCGCGCAGAAGTTTCCCGCCCAGGAGGAGATGACCCGGCTGCTGGCCATCGATGTCCAGGTGGGTCGGACCGGCGCCCTCACCCCGGTGGCGCGGCTGCAGCCGGTCACCGTGGCGGGCGTCACCGTCACCAATGCCACGCTGCATAACGAGGACGAGATCCGCCGCAAGGATATCTGGATCGGCGACAGCGTGATCGTCCGCCGGGCCGGGGATGTCATACCCCAGGTGGTCCGTTCGCTGCCGGAACGGCGTCCCGCCGATGCCCAGCCATTCACCATGCCGGCACAGTGCCCGGTCTGCGGCGCCGACGCGATACGCGACGCGGACGAGGCGGCGGTGCGTTGCAGCGGCGGTCTGTTCTGCCCCGCGCAGCGACGTCAGGCGATCCGCCATTTCGCCTCGCGCCGGGCCATGGATATCGAAGGGCTGGGCGACAAGCTGGTGGACCAGCTGGTGACCCTGGGCATGGTGGAGACGCCGGCCGACCTGTTCGGTCTGCAGCTTGCGGCGCTGGAAGGGATGGAGCGCATGGGCCGGAAGTCGGCGGAAAATCTGCTTAACGCCCTGGAGAAGAGCAAACAGACCAGCCTGGGACGTTTCCTGTTCGCCCTGGGTATCCGCGAGGTGGGCGAGACTACGGCGCAGTCGCTGGCCAACTATTTCGGTGAGTTGGAGCCGGTGATGCAGGCCGATGTCGAGGCGCTGCAGCGGGTCCCGGACGTGGGACCGGTGGTGGCCGAACATGTGTTCACCTTCTTTCGTCAGGCGCACAACCAGGAGGTGATTCGGGCGCTGATCGACGCCGGGGTGCGCTGGGAGCCCATCGCCGTGCCGGATGCGGCCAGCCAGACCCTGGCGGGCAAGGTGTTCGTGATCACCGGCACCCTCAGCCGGCCGCGGGAGGAGATCAAACAGCAGTTGATCTCCCTCGGCGCCAAGGTGACCGGCAGTGTCTCGAAAAAGACCGATTACCTGATCGCCGGCGCCGAGGCGGGCTCCAAGCTGACCAAGGCCGAAACCCTGGGGGTGGCCATACTCGATGAGGCGGGTCTGGACCGGCTGCTGGGGGAGTAGGGCGGTGCTCGCCGCGATTGGCGTTCGACGACATTACCTGTCCCGTATCTTAATGCCTGGCCACGTCAGTTAAATACGCAACTGCTTGCGAAAGTGGATCTGACTGTTTGCTTGACGGGTGTCCGCGGCCATGGATGGCCGCGGCAAGCCCCCAGGGATGGGTTTACGGCGTCCCGACAAGTAAGCAGGCAGATCCTCGCCCCACCCGAAGTTAGATGACGCCATCCTGTTTTAATGCACTAACCCATTGTTTCTTATTGTTGTTTGGTGTTTACTTGCGGCCCGTTTGGGGCTAAGCTGTGCGCCCTTTTCCTCCCTTGTCGCTATACTGGAGACTCCGTTGAGTTCAGCCGAAAATCTGGTTTTTCATGTCCGTCCGGGGGGCTGCTTGAGCGGCACCCTGCGCGTTCCGGGCGATAAATCGATCTCGCACCGTTCCATCATGCTCGGCTCGCTCGCCGAGGGAACGACCCGCATCAGCGGCTTTCTGGAGGGTGAGGACAGCCTGGCCACCCTGCGGGCGTTTCGTGCCCTGGGGGTGGATATCAGCGGCCCGGAGGACGGGGCGGTCACCATCCAGGGGGTGGGTATGCACGGACTGAAGACCCCGACGGGCCCGCTAGAGCTGGGAAACTCCGGCACCTCCATGCGCCTGTTGGTCGGGCTGCTGGCCGGCCAGGGACTGGAACTGACCTTGATCGGCGACAGCTCCCTCTCCGGACGGCCCATGCGTCGGGTGACCGACCCCCTGCAGCGCATGGGCGCGCGGGTGGAGACCACCGAACTGGGTACTGCACCACTGCGGATCCATCCGGTCGAAAGCCTGAAGGCGATCGACTACCCGCTGCCGGTGGCCAGTGCCCAGATCAAATCCTGCCTGCTGCTGGCCGGGCTCTATGCCGAAGGGACCACCCGGATCACCGAACCGGCCCCCACCCGGGATCACACCGAGCGCATGCTCAGCGGTTTCGGCTACCCGGTCGAGCGCACCGGGGCCAGTGTCTCCCTTGAAGGTGGCGGAACACTGACCGCCTGCGACATCGACATACCGGCGGATATCTCCTCGGCGGCCTTCTTTCTGGTCGGCGCCAGTATCGCGCGCGGCTCGGATATCCTGCTGCAACACGTGGGGATCAATCCGACCCGGGACGGGGTGATCAATATCCTGCGCCTGATGGGCGCGGATATCGAGATCCTCAACCGGCGGGATGTGGGAGGGGAGCCGGTGGCGGACCTGCGGGTACGCTCGGCCGGTCTGCGCGGCATCAGGATACCGGTGGATCAGGTACCGCTGGCGATTGACGAATTTCCGGCGCTGTTTGTCGCCGCCGCCTGTGCCGAGGGCGAGACCGTGCTGACCGGTGCGGAAGAGCTTCGGGTCAAGGAGAGCGACCGGATCCAGGTGATGGCCGATGGCCTGACCGCGCTGGGGGTACGTGCAACGCCCACCCCGGATGGGATCGTGATCCAGGGCGGGCAGATCCACGGCGGCCGGGTCGGCAGTCATGGTGATCACCGGATCGCCATGGCCTTTGCTATGGCCGCGCTGCGTGCCGAGGGTGAGATTCTGATCGATGACTGCAGTAACGTGAACACCTCATTCCCGGGATTCGTCAGACTGGCCGCCGCCGCCGGTCTGGCCATAGAAGGCGAAAAGGAGAACTGAATGGCACCTGTTATCACCATCGACGGACCCAGCGGCTCCGGCAAGGGGACCATTGCCAGCCGGCTCGCCGAGATCCTGGGCTGGCGTTGTCTCGACAGCGGGGCACTCTACCGGTTGCTGGGATACGCGGCGGAGCGGGCCGGAATTGCCTTCGATGATGTGAAACAATTGGCGCGGATGGCACTCAAAATGGATATCGAGTTCCGCGATGGGCGTGTCCTGCTCGATGGCGAGGATGTCAGCCTGGCGATTCGTACCGAACAGGCGGGCAATGCCGCCTCCAAGGTCGCCGCGTTACCCGAAGTACGCGAGACGCTGCTGACCTGGCAGCGGGCTTGCGCCGTCGAGCCGGGACTGGTGGCCGATGGCAGGGATATGGGCAGCGTGGTTTTTCCCGCGGCGGAGGTGAAGATATTTCTCGATGCCAGCGCGGAGGAACGTGCGCAACGTCGATATAAGCAGTTGATAGAGAAGGGTTTAAGTGCTAACCTAACGAGTCTGATTGCGGAGATTCGCGAACGGGATGACCGGGACCGGAACCGCAGTGTAGCGCCACTGAAGGCCCCTGACGGGGCGTTGATCGTGGACTCAACGGCACTCTCCATCGATGAGGTGCTGGAACGGGTGCTGGCAAGGGTCTATCAAACCCTGCCGGAGCTCGAGTAACTGGTGGCCCGTTAAAGGGCTGTTTTTTTTAACATCAACCCACGTCGACCGTGATGAATTCAGGTCGATATTTAATCGGTTCGCCGATTAGGATTATTAACCCATGACCGAAAGCTTTGCTGAACTTTTTGAAGAGAGCGTCGCGCAAACTCAGCTGCGCACCGGTGCCATCATCGTTGGTACCGTCCTGGAGATCACCAATGACGCCGTGATAGTCAATGCCGGACTGAAATCTGAAGGCGTTATACCCAGGAGTCAATTCCTGAACCTGAACGGAGAACTCGAAGTCTCCGTGGGTGACCAGGTCGAGGTAGCTCTCGACGCGGTAGAAGATGGATTCGGTGCGACCCGTCTTTCCCGTGAAAAGGCCAAACGCCATCACGCCTGGAAGGTCCTCGAAACAGCGTTCGAGGCGGAAGAGAATGTCACCGGCCGTATCAATGGCAAGGTTAAGGGCGGATTCACCGTCGAACTCGGCGAGATTCGTGCCTTCCTGCCCGGTTCACTGGTGGACGTCCGTCCTGTTCGGGATACCACCTACCTTGAAGGCAAGGATCTCGAATTCAAGGTGATCAAGCTGGATCAGCGGCGTAACAATGTCGTGGTTTCACGGCGTGCGGTGGTCGAGACCGAATACAGTGCCGAGCGTGAAGCGCTGCTGGAAAGTCTGCAGGAAGGCATCGAGATCAAGGGTATTGTCAAGAACCTCACCGACTATGGTGCCTTCGTCGATCTCGGCGGCATCGATGGTCTGCTGCACATTACCGATATGGCCTGGAAGCGCGTCAAGCATCCCTCCGAGGTGGTTGAGATCGGTGAAGAGATTGCCGTCAAGGTTCTCAAATTCGACCGTGACAAGCAGCGTGTTTCGCTCGGCCTGAAGCAGATGGGCGACGATCCCTGGACCAATCTGGCGCGTCGTTATCCCGAGAACACCCGTCTCTTCGGCAAGGTGACCAACCTGGCCGACTACGGCTGCTTTGTCGAGATCGAAGAGGGTGTCGAAGGCCTGGTTCACGTCTCCGAGATGGATTGGACCAACAAGAACATTCATCCTTCCAAACTGGTTCAACTGGGTGATGAAGTCGAGGTCATGGTGCTTGATATCGACGAGGAGCGTCGGCGTATCTCCCTGGGCATGAAGCAGTGCAAGAACAACCCCTGGGAAGAGTTTGCCGAGACCCACAAGAAGGGCGATCACGTCACCGGCAAGATCAAGTCGATCACCGACTTCGGTGTGTTTATCGGACTGGACGGCGGTATCGATGGCCTGGTTCACCTGTCGGATATCTCCTGGGATGAGGCTGGTGAAGAGGGTGTGCGTGATTACAAGAAGGGTCAGGAACTCGAGACGGTTGTCCTCTCGGTTGATCCGGAACGTGAGCGCATCTCCCTGGGCATTAAACAGCTCGACAAAGATCCCTTCTCCGCATACCTGGCAAATAATGCCAAAGGCGATATCGTCAAGGGTGTAGTGAAGGAAGTGGACAAGCGCGGTGCGGTCATTACCCTGGCCGAGGGGATCGAGGGCTACATCCGTGGCTCGGAGATCTCCAGGGATCGTGTTGAAGATGCACGTGCCGAACTGAAGGAAGGGGATGAAGTCGAGGCTCGCTTCCTGGGTGTGGACCGCAAGAACCGCACCATTACGCTCTCTATCAAGGCAAAGGACTTTGCTGAAGAGCAGGCGGCGATCAAGTCCTATTCCAGTGCTCCGACAGGTACCGCCACCCTTGGCGATATGCTGAAGGCACAGATGGACGAAGCATCCAAGAAGTGATCCGTTGCGGTAAACGCAGTTGATCTGGTAGCCGGAACCCGGTAACGGGTTCCGGCCTCATCAAGGGGATTCAAAAAGAATGACAAAATCTGAATTGATTGACGTCATCGCAAAAGAACAAAGCCACCTTGCCTACCGTGACGTGGAGTTGGCTATCAAATGCATGTTGGAACAGATGAGTCAGACCCTGGCCTCTGGGGAACGCATTGAGATTCGGGGGTTTGGGAGTTTCTCGCTTCACTTTCGCCCACCGAGACAGGGACGCAATCCAAAGACCGGTGCATCGGTGGCGCTGGCCGGAAAGTACGTTCCACATTTCAAACCGGGTAAGGAGCTGCGTGAGCGGGTGAATGAAAGTGCCGCCGGCGGATCCAAAATAACCGGCTGATCAACCATGACATCCTGAATTTTATGATCTGGCGGATTGTTTAATCTGCCGGATTATTTAATCTGGAAGCGTGGCTTCCAGCATTAAATAATGCTGGCGTCCCGAGGCAGCATTCCGCGGTCCTTTTTCCAGGCGACCCGCTTGCTCGTCGGCAGCTTGCTCTGCTGAGGGCCCGTCAACAAATACTCCCCATCCGGCTGGTCTTTTCGTCGGCGTTACGGCAAGGCTTATATAGTGTGACGGCGCTAAACCACGGATACACACAGATGGACACTGATGGGATAGGTCACGCAATGCGTGTTCCTGAGCCCCGCCGTACCACCGTCCGCCAGTTGGGATGCTTCCTTAACCAAAAATCCGTGTATATCGGTGTCCATCCGTGGTTCACTCCTGGCTCCGCAAACGGTGCATTGCATCCTCGGCTCCGTTATCGGTACATCCCTGTACCACGCCTCCCGCACCACTGCGCACCTCGAAAAGTATGGCTCATTCAATCGCGGGGAGCGATTGGCGTGCAATCCCGAAGGGGTGAAGCAGAGGCATGAGCGGAACGAACCGGCGTTCCCTCGCTACGATCGGTCACACCCGGCAGACATCCTAGACGGATATCGCCATGGCCAGGAAATAGACCGAGGTGACCACCGCAACCGAAACCAGGTGCAACCGCGATTCCGATCGGGAAGGTTTCCTGCTCAGATTGCATGCCATCAAACTGGGTATCTGATTGCGAACCTGATCCTGCATGATATAGCCGTTTTTATAGCTCATTGTGCTCACCTGATAGGTCAACTGTGGGGGCAATTGCGACGTTCACTCCCTGCGACGGTCGCACATCAGGACAGTCCTTGTTCTCTAGTGGTTCTATCCTAGCATCGATAGAACAAAAAGAGAACCACTATTTTGTGCCGGGTCAGGGGTCGGGGATAAAGGAGCAAAGCCGGGCAGCACCGAATGGCACTTACTTACGGCGAATTGCAGGATTTTCGTCATCCCGGCGCAGGCCGGGATCCAGACTGCTTAATGGTGGCGGTATTCCTGGATTATTCGCTTCGCTCACCCTTCGGGCCGACTTTCAGTCGTTCAACGCGCTTCGCGCTTTTGTCCGGCCTGCGCCGGAGAAGTGGTGCAGGGACGCACCGGTTACGGACCTAAGGATGGAATGACGGTGGTTCTTGGCTTAAGTAAGTGCCATCCCGGGTAGAGCCCATGATTTCCATAGTCTTTGCGTGATTTGCGGCTCAGCGAGATTCACGCCGGTCAGATGCAGGCCGGAGAGAGTCCTGGCAGGGGCCGAATAATCTCCTATATAATTGCTGCAGTATTTTTAAACGCTAACGACGCCATGCGGAACATGACTATCGATGCCTGTATAGAGGCAATTTGTAGAACAGGGTGCCAGGAGGTACGGCGTAAAATCCAGTTGTTGGAGCAGGGTCAGGCCTTGCCGGAACTGTCGCACCTCAGGCCGGAGGCGCAACAAGCGGTGCTGGACGAACTCAAATCCATCATGTCCGTTTATGCGGATAGCTGCAGCGTCTGAATCCCGCCGGCTGCTTTTATTCAGGCACCTGTCGGGCATGACCGGTCGTGGCGAGGCAAAGCCCGACAGGCTTCAGGGATGAGCAATTAGCGATTCATCGACATTATCGAATACTGTATTGAGCCGAGCCTGTTGGCCCGGCTCTGTTTTGTCCAGGGATGGACTTATGCCGTGGAGGCCAGGGATGGCCGTAGGGGCAACCCCCCCGTGGTTGCCCGGAGAAAGGGCAGGCACAGGGGCCTGCCCCTACGGGCCGCGAAAACCATGACTGGCCGGAGCGGCTTTCTACGCCTGCCTGGCGACAGCATATAACCGAGATCATAAGTTGTGATGCAGAAAATTATTAGTCAGATCGCCGAAGAGTTGAGTGTGGCAATGCCCCAGGTGATGGCTGCGGTAGGGCTGCTGGATGAGGGTGCAACCGTGCCATTCATCTCCCGCTACAGGAAAGAGAAAACCGGTGGCCTGGATGATACGCAATTGCGGAATCTGGAAGAACGCCTCGGTTATCTGCGCGAACTTGAGGAGCGGCGTACGACCGTGCTCAACAGCATCCGCGAACAGGGCAAACTGACCGAGGCGCTGGAAAAGGATATTGTCACCGCCGAGACCAAAACCCGACTGGAGGATCTCTACCTGCCTTACCGACCCAAAAGAAGGACCAAGGCGCAGATCGCACGGGAGGCCGGGATCGAGCCGTTGGCACTGAAACTGCTCGCCGATCCGACACTCGATCCGCAGGCGGAGGCGTCAGGATATATCGATCAGGACGCCGGTTTTGCCGATGAAAAGGCGGTGCTTGAGGGGGCGCGGCAGATTCTCATGGAGCGCTTTGCCGAGAATGCCGAACTGCTCGGCACATTGCGCGACTACCTCTGGAATCAGGGTGTCATCAAGTCTCAGGTGGTCAAGGGCAAGGAACAGGAGGCAGCCAAGTTCAAGGATTACTTCGAGTATGCCGAAGCGATTCGCCAGATCCCGTCCCATCGGGCATTGGCGCTGTTTCGCGGGCGCAACGAGAGTCTGCTGAATCTGGAGCTGGTTGTTGATGAGGCTTTTCAGGGCACCTCTCCCTGTGAAATGACCATCGCCCGTCAGGTGGGGGTTGAGGATCAGGGGCGTGCGGCGGATGCCTGGTTGAAAGAGTGTGTGCGCTGGGCATGGCGGGTCAAGATATTCAGCCACCTTGACCTGGAACTGAAGATGCGCCTGCGTGAGGCGGCGGAAGAGGAGGCCATCAAAGTATTTGGTCACAATCTCCATGACCTGCTGTTGGCGGCCCCTGCAGGCAACTTGCCGATTCTCGGGCTCGACCCGGGTCTGCGCACAGGGGTCAAGGTGGCCGTGGTGGATGCCACCGGAAAAGTACTGGATACGGCCACCATCTATCCGCATGCCCCGAAGAATCAGTGGGACGCCTCCATCGCATCACTGGCGGTGCTTGCCAAGCGCCACGGGGTTCGTCTCACGGCCATCGGCAATGGCACCGCCTCACGGGAAACCGACCGGTTGGTGGTTGACATGATCAAGCGCCATCCCGAGCTGAAGCTGCAGAAGGTGATGGTGAGCGAGGCCGGGGCGTCGGTCTATTCAGCTTCCGAGTTGGCATCGGCCGAACTGCCGGAGCTGGATGTGACCCTGCGCGGGGCCGTGTCGATTGCCAGAAGGCTGCAGGATCCGCTGGCGGAACTGGTGAAGATCGATCCCAAGGCGATCGGCGTCGGTCAATACCAGCACGATGTCAATCAGACACGCCTGGCCCGGCAGCTGGATAATATCGTGGAGGATTGCGTGAACTCGGTGGGCGTCGATATCAATACCGCCTCGCCCGCGTTGCTCGGCCAGGTTTCCGGATTAAACAGAACCCTGGCGGAAAATATCGTCCGGTACCGAAATGAACATGGTGCCTTCGTGGATCGGCGCCAGCTGCTGAAGGTGCCCAGGCTGGGTGATAAGAGCTTTGAACAGGCGGCCGGTTTTCTCCGCATCAATGCCGGAGACAATCCCCTCGATGCCTCCGCGGTGCATCCCGAAGCCTACCCGGTGGTGGAAAAGATTCTGCGCAAGGCGGGGCGTCGTATCCAGGATGTGATCGGCGACCGGTCATTCCTCCGCACGCTCCGGCCGGAGCAGTTTACCGATGAACGGTTTGGCGTGCCGACAGTCACCGACATCATCGCTGAGTTGGAGAAGCCGGGACGGGATCCCCGGGGCGAGTTTAAAACGGCCAGTTTCCAGGAGGGCATAGAAAAAGTGGCCGACCTGAAACCCGATATGGTGCTGGAGGGGGTGGTCACCAATGTGACCAATTTCGGTGCTTTTATCGATATTGGTGTCCACCAGGATGGGTTGGTCCACATCTCCGCCATGGCGGAAAAATTCATCAAGGACCCCCGCGAGGTTGTCAAGGCCGGTGATCTGGTCAAGGTCAAGGTGATGGAGGTGGATGTGGTGAGAAAGCGCATCGGCCTGTCCATGCGGTTATCCGATCAGAGCGACAGCGACAGCTCTAATCGTGGACAGGGGAATCGGGGACGCGGTGTCTCCTCGGGTGAAACAACCGCCAAGCCGAAACAGAAGCCGGCCAGGCAGCAAAAGCCGAACGCTCCGGCCGCCGGGGGTGCCATGGCGGCCGCACTTGCGGATGCGTTGAAAAAGAGAAGTTAGGTCTGCCCTTTACCCATAGGTGGGCCGGACTGCATCCTACACGCGTGTTCATCGGTATTTGTGGGGTAACGGGTGGAGCCAGGTCCAATTTTCAATCCGCTGTGTGTATACTTCCCAGCGAACGGTGCGTGAAGCGCTGTTGAACTGGTCCAAAACGTGTAATCAGGGGTGTATTTAGAAATTGCGACTGGCACTTAGAATCGAGGTAGGATCAGAGAAAGGTGCGCTTGAAGGGGTGCCGGTCCTGTTGCGCCTGCTGGATGAGCATCAGGTAAAGGCCTCGTTCTTTTTCAGCCTGGGTCCCGACTATACGCGCTACCCATTCGCACATCTCATCCCAACACTCATCAGACAACGACTGCCAGTTTCCTATATCGGCAGGCGCTGCAGGGACAATCTCCTGGCGGTGGCAAATGCCGGCCATGATATCGGCCTCTCTTCCTTCACTGCCCTGGATTGGCAACGCGATGTGGCCTTCAGAACGGCGGCCTGGACCCATAATGAGATGGCCCGGGCGGTGGAAAACTTCACCGGTCTGTTTGGCCGAGAGCCGCGCTATTACGCTGCCAGGGGGTGGCAGGTCAATCCCCATCTGCTAACGGAAGAGGAGGGATATGGGTTTGAGTTCGCATCCGATGTACGGGGCCATCACATCTTCCTGCCGGAACTGCAGGGAGCCCTCTCCCGTTGTCCACAGATACCGACGACATTGCCCACGCTGGATGAACTGCTGAGCCAGGAAGAGATCAACCAGGATAATCTGCATCAGTATCTGTATGCCGCCTGCCAGCGCATCATGCCCAATGGCGAAGTATTCAGCCTGTCCGCCGAGCGGGAAGGGGGTGAATTGCTCAAGGTGTTCGAGCGGTTGCTGGTGATGTGGAAGGGGGGGCAATGGGAGATCCGGTCCCTGAGTGAGCTTTTCGGCAGGATCGGGCAGGCGCCACTGAAGCGGCATCGGATCGGCTGGGGAACCGTGGCCGGGGAGACGCGGCATCTGGCCATGCAAAGCAGTGCCCTGTGAGCGGATTGCGGGACGACTGAACTGTGGATTGCCGGTTTCCGGGCATGCCCCGATAAATAGGGCCATATGTTCCGGGTGATTAGTTACCCATACGGAAAGGATATGCATGAGCCGACAATGAAGAATCGGCAGAAGGAGACGACATGTCATTACAGCTTCGGGTAAGAAACCGTGAACTCAGGGAGTTGGTTTATGCGGCTCCCTCAAAGATTCATGGCACCGGTGTTTTTGCCAGGCAGGAACTGAAAAAGGGCGACTATATTGGGACCTATCACGGCCCGACCGCGAGCCGGAATGGCACTTACGTACTCTGGGTCTACGATACGGATGATGAAGCGAATGCAATCGGGCGCAGCGGTAAAAATCTCCTGCGGTATCTCAATCACAAGATACCGGGCAACGCCGAATTCGACGGTTTTGATCTCTATGCCAGAGTCAGGATTGCAGTGAATGAGGAGATTACTTTCAATTATGAACCGACATAGCTCCGCTATCAGTGATAGCGTCTCATCTGGCCGACCAGGATCCCTTGTATCCGCACCTGATCCGGTGCGTAGGTCATGGGTGACATGGTGGAATTGGCGGGGTGCAGAATCACGCAACCCGGCTTCTGCTCGATGCGTTTGAGCGTGGCGTCACTGCCGTCCACCAAGGCAACGACAATTTCTCCGTTGCGTGCATGATCACGCTGTTCGATGATGATCTGGTCACCATCGAGAATTCCCTCTTCGATCATTGAATCGCCTTTCACCTGCAGGACATAACAGGGCCGGCCGGAATGTAAGAAGTCCGGCACCTGCACCCGCTCATGTTGTTCAACCGCCTCGATCGGCCGGCCTGCGGCGATATACCCCAGGAAGGGGAGCCCCTCCGTTTCATCCTGCCCCTCACCGGCGAGTCGTATGCCGCGCCGACGGTTATTCATCGGCTCTATCAGGCCCGCGTCGATCAGGGCCTGAATCTGCTTGTGCAACGAGCCCTTGGAGCTGAGTCCCAGGGCGCTGCAGAGTTCATCAAGTGTCGGGGGGTGGGGGAACTTGTCCAGATTGGCTAGCAGGTAGTCATATATCTCCTGCTGTCTGCGTGTCAGATGTTCAATCATGTCGCCCCCTGTTCTCTAGTGGTTCTATTATAGCCGAGAGAGAACAAATAGGAAACAGGCAGTCGTGAAATCGGATCAAATGGCCGCTTCAGTGACCCAGGAGAAGACTACTGCCACTTTGTTTCCCGGTTCTTCATAATTTACCGAATCACAGAGGGAGTGGAGTAATTGAATGCCCCGGCCACTCGGGCTGTTCAATTCCGGCGTCAGATAGTCGTCGATAATCGAAAGATCAAAACCGGGACCGCTATCTTCAACGCGGATTTTTATCTTCCCGCCCTGCGCTGTTTTATGACTCTGAATAGCGATGTTGATGAACCCCTGATCCAAATGCTGCAGACGCTTCTCGCGTTCGGCAAAATACTCGGCAAACCCATCCGTTGAACTCTTTATCTCCGAGTTCAGATTAAGCAGCCCGTGGTCAAGCGCGTTGACATAGAGCTCGCTGAGCAGGGTAAACAGCAGCCGACGATGCCGATGCAGTCCCTCCATTTCCTGGATATGGTTGATAAGCAGAGGGATGGGGTCGGTCTTGTTCAAACGATTGCCGGGCAGGGTGATGGAAAACTCCAGCGGATCGCCCTCGGCACCCGCCGTTGCCGGCACGGTTTCGCGTTTGAGCGGCGCGCTGGAAGCGGGGGCGATCGGCCAGAAGTTGTTTCCTTTCTCCGCCCACCTGGGCAGCAGTTCAGGCACGCAGGGGATATCCGCAAGGCTGATATCGTCGTCCTGGGGGGCATCCTCACAGAACGCCGTAAGCGCGCTGAGGACGCTGTCGAGGGCCGAGTCATCGGGTCGCTTTTCGAGCAGGGCCCGTTCGAGGCGCGCCTTGCCGAAATAGGCATTGTCCCTGTTTCGCGCCTCGGTAACACCGTCGCTCACCAGTAATATCCGGTCGCCCGGGGTGATCTTCGCGCGGACAAACCGCGCCTGATATTCAATATCAGGCGCTATCCCAAGCGGGAAGGATTGAGAGCTGAAGCGCTGGCGGATCGATCCGGACGCGCCATCCAGAAGCAGAATGTCCGGCATGCCGCAATTTATCACCTTGACATAATCGAGATCGTGGTTGATGGCGATGAACTGGATGGCAAAAAACATGCCGGTCGGCAGCAGGCTGTAGAGTTTCTGGTTGATCCCCGAGACGATCTGTTGTGGTGAAAAACCCTTTGCGGTCATGGCGCGAAACACTTCCGCCGCCGGCAGCGCACCGAATGCCGCCGCAAGACCATGTCCGGTGAAATCGCCCAACAGGATGTGGACGTCGCTGGACGGGGCATAGGCGCTTAACAGCACATCGCCGTTGAATTGCTCGGCCGGCTTGATAATGGTATTCAGGCAGTCCCGTTTGATATTGTCCGCGATCACCGCACCGTTAAATACCGTCTCCGCCATTTCCTGGTCCATTCGCATCTGGCCGTGCAGGCGCATGGCATCCGAATGGATCTGCCGCACCCGCTCGAAGGAGTGCAGCTTGGCTTTCAGCAGAATCGGCGATACCGGCTTGGTGAGGAAGTCGTGTCCACCCAACTCGATGCAGCTCGCGTAGGCCTTTTCGTCCGTCTGTGCCGATAAACAGATAAACGGGATGAACTTGCGGTCCCTGACCGAAAGCATCCGTCTCACCGCCTGATGGCAATCCTGCCCGGCGATCTCCTGATCGATGAAAACGATATTCGGTCTTTCGGTCGTGAAATAATCCAGCGCCACCTTTGGGTCCGCAGTCTCCAGTACCCGATAGCCGGCCGCCTCCAGGAGCGGCCGAAGCGTTTTACGGCTGTGTGCTTCATCAATGAGCAATGCAGTCTGCCCGTCCCGTCTGCCTTGCTGATGCAGTGGAAAACTTGGCTCAGGTATTGTCGGCATACGCGGTTACCTATACAGCCGGGAAAAGATCGATGAGACCAGCGAAATATATGTGGCTGTATCGGCCTGGCGGGGGATTTCTTGACAGGAGTGCCGGATTACCCGCCTCACTTCGGCCCCGCCGTAGAGCGGGTCGCATGGCGTGGTCAGGCACAGGTGGCCAGGCAGGCAAGCACACTGGCGGCGGGCAAGGAGCGTTTCAGTCAATCCCGACAGACTCCGGGTCTACCCAAACAGACTGGAACTTATAAATACTGAAATATTGGCCCTTTATCGCCTGGCGGCGCTACAACTAGGACTAAGCATATATTTCCGCTATTTCTGGCGGCCTACACTAGTGCGGCAGCGCCGCAAAACCGCCGCCGGGAGACCGTGTATCACCGGTGATTCCGGCATGCAGATAATCCAGGTGTATTCCAGGCCGCCGGCGATCCTGCCTGCGCTGTTCATGGAGCGCCTTGGGTGCCGCGGATGAGTGCTCCCTTTTGTCCCGTTTGAGGGAGCGGCGGAAGAATTTCCGGACCTCGACCGGCTTGCTCTTGAATGTTTCGCCGTCGAGCCGGTGAATCAGGCTGAGGGCGGCGGACGGGGGGGCAACATGGGCGATGCCATGGTATTCGACCTGCCCAAGTTTGGGGTCCTCGATGCGGCAGATATCACAATGTTCAAGGGTACCGAGGGGCGAGAACTGCAGCAGATACCACTTGGGCTTCAGGGCCGAGGTAATAAACTGCATCAGATCGAGCCGGGTGGTGGCATTGGGTAGCCTGCGAATGAAAATGTCCATGATCCACTCCCTGCATGCGCGCGCTAGGCATAGTCGATAACTTTGACCACGTTCTGGTCAAATAGATCCCGTTCCGGCATCGTCGGAGAAAGCCCCGCCTGTCCGGATACCATGCGAAATATAGCAGCACCGGCAGCCAGGTTGTGTAAATAAACTTACCTCAAGTTTCGGAGTTCAAAGGGCGTCGGTAGGGCGGGCCGCCCCCTTTCCGGGACACGCTGTGAATACATCCCTGTACGCTCGGCGTCGGCATCCATGCCTCCGACGGTCCCGGCAAGGGGGTGGCCCGCCCAGCGTCTGGAACTGAACTCCGAAGCTTGAGATATTACTATTTAAGAGGTTTCCAGGAGGCGCTCGGAGGCGGGCCGGGGAGGCGCGGCGACCGAAGCAGATCAGTCGCCGCCCCCATGATCCGGGCTAACCCGCGGATCACCGTTTTCCCGGGTCAGCCCAGTAGCGGGGCAATGACCAGGCTGACAATCGCCATGACGTTGATGAGAATGTTCATCGAGGGGCCCGAGGTATCCTTGAAGGGATCGCCGACGGTGTCGCCCACCACTGCGGCCTTATGGACATCGGAGCCCTTGCCGCCGAAGTTGCCTTTTTCGATATGCTTCTTGGCATTGTCCCAGGCGCCGCCGGCATTGGCCATCATCAGTGCCAGCAGCACACAGGCGAGCAAGGCCCCACCCAGCATGCCGCCGAGCGCCTCGGCACCCAAAATAAAGCCGATGACCATCGGTGCCGCTACCGCGATGACGCCCGGCAGAATCATCTTCTTCAGCGCGGCCGTCGTGGCGATATCCACACAACGCGCACTGTCGGGATCGGCGGTGCCTTCCATCAGGCCCGGTATCTCGCGGAATTGCCGACGGATCTCCTTGATCATGTCGAAGGCGGCATCACCCACGGCGGTCATGGTGATCGACGCGATCAGGAACGGCAGGACGCCGCCGATGAACAGGCCGATGAGTACGTGCGGGTTGTTCAGGCTGAGTGCGAAATCGGGTATGTTGGCGGAGACGGTCTCGACATAGGCGGTAATAATGGCCAGCGCCGCCAGTGCCGCGGCACCGATGGCAAAGCCCTTGCCGATGGCGGCCGTGGTGTTACCCAGTTCATCCAGGGAATCCGTGATTGCACGGGTGTCCGGACCCAGCCCACCCATCTCGGCAATACCGCCTGCGTTGTCCGCAACCGGCCCATAGGCGTCGATCGCCATGGTGATACCCACCGTCGCCAGCATGCCGACGGCGGCGATGCCCACGCCGTAAAGTCCTACCAGTGAGCTTGAGACGAAGATAATGGCACAGATGGTGAGGATCGGAATGACCACTGACTGCATGCCGATGGCGAGCCCCGCGATCATCACGGTGGCCGGGCCGGTCTCACCGGCTTTCGCAATCCGTATGATGGGTTTGCCGGCGGTGTAGTATTCGGTAACCAGTCCGATGATGATGCCACCGACCGCCCCGGAGAGCACGGCGCCCCAGACGGCGGCGGATACCCCGATCACCTTGATCAACGCCAGGGAGGTGATGATAAAGAGGACAGTCGCCCCAATGGTGCCGATTCGCAGCGCGACTTCCGGGCTCTTTGCCGAGTACTTGCGTACCAGCAGAATGCCCATGACCGAGCAGATCAGTCCCAGCGAGGAGAGCGCCAGGGGCAGGAACATCAGGTCCGCCTGCTTGCCCAGTGGGTCGAGGAAGTCGGCCGTCATGGTGGAGGCGATGGCAATGGTGGCGATCATGGCGCCGCAATAAGACTCGAAGATATCCGACCCCATGCCGGCCACATCGCCCACGTTGTCGCCCACGTTATCGGCAATGACACCGGGATTGCGTGGATCATCCTCCGGAATGCCCGCCTCGATCTTACCCACCAGGTCGGCACCCACATCGGCCGACTTGGTGAATATACCACCGCCGACACGGGAGAACAGGGCTACGGTCGAGGCGCCCATGCCGAACCCGTGGATGGCATGGGCCGTTTCCGGATCGCCCCCGAAGAAGAGGTAGAGGGTGCCAAGCCCAAGCAGGCCCAGCGAGGCGACCGAGAGGCCCATGATGGAACCGCCGAAGAAGGCGATGGAGAGGGCTTCGGATGCGCCTTTCTCGTGAGCCGCGGTGGTGGTTCTCACATTGGCCTGGGTGGCCGCGAACATGCCGATATAACCGGCCAGCGCGGATGCGCTGGCGCCCACGACGAAGGCAAAGGCGGTTTTCACCCCCAGCATGAACAGCAGCAGTACCACAAGGACAGCCGAGAAGGCAGCCAACATTTGGTATTCGCGCCGCATGAAGACCATGGCGCCTTCATGTATCGCTTCGGCAATTTTGGTGACTTTTTCGCCGCCGGTCTCGTAGCGCATGACCAGCTTGTAGATTTTTAAGGCCACAAACAGGCCCAGTATCCCCAGTAATGGCGGTAGTAAGTTACTTAAACTCATTTCTCCCCTCGTTTTTTTTATTCAACATAAAAAACAACTATCCGGGGTTAATGACAATGAGCGGCATTAACCCCTGAACAGACAGTCCTGATACAAGACGAATGGAACAACGGAACCGTACTGCTTCTGACGACGCAAGATAAATTACTCAAATAGGCTGATTAATAAAAGCAATCAAGAGTATATCCGAATCCGTTTCTATTGACAGTCCCTTGGGAAGGTGAAAATTTGCGCGAAATCAACGGACCCGGCCGGCCCGTGGCGGAGTGCAGAGAGCACCCGGGAGAGGCGAACGCCTCCCCCGGGTGGTTGCGGATCAATAGGCCGGTCTGGCCAGTTCTGTCAATAATCCCTGTTCTTCCTCCGGGTGACTGTTCTCCCAGTGGTCGAAGTAGACCAGCTCCTGAAGTGGCAACCGCTCCCGCCAGCCGGCGCTCTTCAGTTCCGGCTCGCTGAGGAAGTGCTCGACATAGCCCAGACAGAGATAGGCGACCGGGGTGACCTGTGCCGGCAGATTCAATAGCTTTTTGAGTTTTGACCGGTCAAATATACTGACCCAGCCGACACCGACACCTTCACCCCGGGCGGCGAGCCAGAGATTCTGTACCGCACAGAC
Source organism: Sedimenticola hydrogenitrophicus (assembly GCF_029017505.1). Taxonomy (GTDB): domain Bacteria; phylum Pseudomonadota; class Gammaproteobacteria; order Chromatiales; family Chromatiaceae; genus Sedimenticola; species Sedimenticola hydrogenitrophicus_A. The sequence goes on along the minus strand of NZ_JAQGEI010000010.1, from coordinate 85,979 downwards.
ACTGCTGTAGACATCCATGGCCATATCATGGGTACGCCCGATGACAACCGGCCCGGCGCGTTCCCGGTCACAGGTGATCACCAGGTTTACGGGAGATTCCAGGATGCCCTCCAGCTTGAGTGAACTGTAGATATGTCGTTTCTCGGCCGTTTCGAACATCGCCTCGGCTTCCCGGTTGGCTTCGAGGAACAGCTGATGAACTTGTTGCCTGACCTCCCGGGAGCGTATCAACAGGAAATTCCACGGCTGCATGAAACCCACGGATGGCGCATGATGCGCCGCCTGTAACAGGCGGGCCAGGATCTCGTCCGGAATCGGGTCAGGCTTGAACTGCCCCCGGACATCGCGGCGCGAGTAGATCGCCTTGTACACCGCATGGCGTTCGGCGTTGCTGAAAACGTGCTCGAATTGGTGCTCAATAGATTGATTTTCCATGATATTCCCCTTGGCTGGAAAACCGAGGATAGGTGACCAGGTATCCTTCGTAATTGGGCTTCAGGCCGGTCTTCTGACTCAGGATCAACTTTTACGAATACCTTCCCGGCCAAAGCGACCAGTGGCTGACCAGACAGGTCCACCCGTAAAATCCCCATTACAGCGTTGGGCACGTAGCGGAGTTTCACCGCTTTCCCGATTCTCCCGGCCGCAAACCGGCCGGGCACCTGAAGTTGTATGGAACCGGGATTCTACATGATTTGCGTTTCAAGTTTACCTTCGATTATTTGGCCTCCATAATGGGCGCTTTTTGATCCAACGGGTAAGCATGGCGTGAAACAGCTGATTCTCGGGGGCGCCCGCTCAGGCAAGAGCGCCTTGGCGGAACGACTGGCAACGGAGTCGTCCGGTCGGGTTATCTATGTCGCCACGGCGGCACTGGTAGATGAAGATCTGGAGATGGAGCGGCGCATCAGGCGGCACCGGGAACGTCGTCCCGAGCACTGGCAGCTGATCGAGGAGCCGTTGAATCTCGCCGCCACCCTCCGCCAGCACTGCACTGGCGGACAACTGCTGCTGGTCGATTGCCTGACCCTCTGGCTCTCCAATATCCTGCTGCTGGATGACGGTCGGCACTTTCAGGAACAGACCGAGGCGTTGTTGTCGGTCGTGCCGGATTTGCCGGGCGAGCTGATCCTGGTCAGCAACGAGGTGGGACTCGGCATCGTGCCGCTGGGCGAGATCACCAGGCGTTTTCAGGACGAGTCCGGTTGGCTGCATCAGCGCCTGGCCCAGCTCTGTGACCGCGTGATATTCACCGTGGCAGGCCTGCCACTGACACTTAAAGGGGAACCACTTTGAAACCAGACTGGCTGAATGACCCGGTAGCGGTACCGGACCGGACCTATAGCGGTATCGCGACAGCGCGGCAACTGCAGCTGACCAAGCCGGCCGGATCGCTGGGCATGCTGGAGTCGCTGGCAATCCGCCTGGCGGTCCTGCAGGGCCGGGAGTCACCCCGGGTGGACAAGGTGTGGATAACGGTGTTTGCCGGCGATCATGGGGTTGCCGCTTCCGGGGTTTCCGCCTTTCCACAGGAGGTCACCGTACAGATGGTGGCCAATTTTTCCGCCGGTGGTGCTGCTATCAGCGTGTTGGCGGACTCCCTCGGCGCCACCCTGGAAGTGGTCGATGTCGGCACCGTGGCCGAACCGGCGGATCTGCCCGGTGTCATCAGCCATCGCGCCGGGGCGGGCACCGCCAATCTGCAGCATCAGGATGCCATGACCGCCGCGCAACTGGCTATCGCCCTGGATGCCGGTCGTGCCGCTGCCCGCAGGGCATTGGCTCAGGGGGCGGAACTGTTTATCGGCGGCGACATGGGCATCGGCAACACCACGGCCGCGGCGGCGCTGGGTTGCGCGCTGCTGGAGGTCGACCCCGAGCGGCTGGCCGGGCCGGGTACCGGTCTCGACCGGCAGGGTGTCTCCCACAAGGCCGCGCTGCTGCGAGGGGCACTGCAACGCTACGGGGACCTCATCCGTCAACCCCTGGAGGCACTGCGTTGTCTGGGGGGGTTCGAGATCGCCGCCCTGGCCGGCGCCTACCTCTGCTGTGCCCAGGCGGGTTTGCCGGTGCTGGTCGATGGCTATATCACCACGGCCGCCGCGCTGGTGGCGGTGCGCCACCGTCCCGAGGTGCGGGAGTGGCTGCTGTTCTCCCATCAATCGGCCGAGCCGGGTCATCAGTTGATGCTGCAGGCGCTGGACGCGCGGCCGCTGCTGAACCTGGGCATGCGCCTGGGCGAGGGCAGCGGGGCGGCGACCGCGGTGCCGCTGTTGCGCGCGGCCTGTGATCTGCACAACCGTATGGCGACCTTTGCCGATGCCGGTGTGGCCGGGGGGTGAGTGTGCCGGGAGTGGATCCGGAAACGGGCGCAGGCCCGACCACGATCGATCTGATCCGCCATGGCGAACCGGAAGGCGGTGTGCTGTTCCGCGGCTGGCGTGATGATCCGCTGAGCGATCGCGGCTGGCGGCAGATGCGTGAGGCGACCGCCGGCCACGCCCCCTGGGACCGCATCATCTCCTCGCCGTTGTTGCGTTGTGCGCAGTTTGCCGCCGAGTTGAGTCACAAGGCGGGTATCCCGATGGCGCTCGACGAGCGCCTTAAAGAGATCGGCTTTGGTGACTGGGAGGGTCGCTCACCGGAGATCCTGTATCGGGAATCGCCCCAACTGGTGGGCGCCTTCTGGAACAACCCCGTGGACTGCCCGCCACCGGGGGGGGAGCCGATGACCCGGTTTCAATCCCGGGTGGCATCGGCCTGGCGGGATATCCAGTCGCTGCATCAAGGCCAGCATCTGTTGATCGTCGCCCATGGCGGTGTCAACCGGATGATCATCGGCCAGGTGCTGGAGATCTCCCTGCGTCATCTGTTCCGGATAGAGCTGCCCTATGCGGGAATCAGTCGCATCCGTATTGAACAGGGCTGTCCGCGGCTGGTGTTTCATTGCGGATCACCGGCCCCTGAAAACGGTTGACTATATGATCAGGCAATTTCTCTTCGCATTACAGTTTCTGACCCGGTTGCCGGTCGCCGTGCCGGGTCCGCTGCCAGGTGAATCGGAGCAGGGGAGAAGCCTGCTCTACTATCCGCTGGTCGGTCTGCTGATCGGGCTGTTGCTGATGGCCACCGACAGTATGGCCGGTACTGCCGATCCCCTGCTGCGTGCCGTGCTGTTGCTGGTTGTCTGGGTGGTGGTGACCGGCGGATTGCATCTTGACGGGCTCGCCGATATGGCCGATGCCTGGATCGGCGGTCAGGGGGACCGGGACAGAACCCTGGAGATCATGAAGGACCCCACCTGCGGCCCCATGGCGGTCACTGGCGTGGTGCTGTTGTTGCTGGTCAAGCTGGCCGCGCTGCAGACGCTGACAACCCAGGGCGCCTGGGGTGTCCTGCTGGTGGCCCCGCTGCTCGGGCGGCTCAGTCTGATGGCGATCTTTCTCTATCTGCCCTATATCAGGCCGGTGGGTCTCGGTTCCACGCTCGCCGCGTATCTCCCGAGAGCGCAGGCCGTCCGGGTACTGCTGGCCTCGGCACTCTTCTGCCTGGTTATATTGGGGTGGTCCGCCGTGTGGATCCTGTTATCCTGTGCCGCGCTGTTTTATCTCTACCGCCAGGCCATCATGTCACGCATCGGTGGTTTCACCGGCGATGCGGCAGGCGCCATCTGTGAACTGACCGAGGCGATGTCGCTGGTAGTGGCGGCTGTGCTGCTATGAGTTTCGCGCTGATTCTGCCAGCGCTGTTGCTGGACCGGATTCTGGGCGAACCCAGGCGCTGGCACCCATTGATCGGGTTCGGCCGGATGGCGCACTATCTGGAGGACCGCCTGAACAGGGGCAGCGGCAAAGCCATGCGGATCGCCGGCAGCCTTGCCGTCCTGCTGCTGGTGACGCCCCTGGCCCTGGCTGCCCACGGTCTCAGTGGCTGGCTGGGTCCGCTGTTCGATATCTTGCTGCTGTATCTGGCGATCGGCGCCAACAGCCTGGCGGGGCACGCGCGTGCCGTAGCCGAGGCACTGCAAACTCCCGACCCGGAACTCGCCAGAGAGCGGGTCGGTATGATCGTCAGCCGGGATACCCAGGATATGCCGCACACGGCCATCGTCAGTGCCACCCTTGAGTCCGTGCTGGAGAACGGCGCCGATGCGATCTTTGGTGCACTGTTCTGGTTTTTGCTGGCCGGCGCCCCGGGGGTGGTCGTCTATCGGCTGGTCAATACACTGGATGCCATGTGGGGCTACCGTACCCCGCGCTTCCTGGATTTCGGCTGGAGTGCCGCGCGCCTGGATGACCTGCTGAACTGGTTGCCGGCCCGGCTGACCGCCCTGGCCTATGCCGTTGCCGGTGATTGGCGCGGAAGTATCCGCTGTTGGCACGAGCAGGCCGGCGCGCTCGACAGCCCCAATGCCGGCGTCGTGATGACGGCCGGGGCGGGTGCGCTCGGCGTGATACTCGGTGGTCCCTGTTGCTATGCAGGGTTAGAGAAAAACAAACCCTATTTCGGGACCGGGGTGGTTCCCGCAACGGGCGATATCTACCGTGCCATTGACCTGGTGCATAAAAGCGTGCTGTTGTGGGTGATTGGGATATTGATGGGAGGATGGCTGCTTGCTTGAGCATGGCGGGAGGCTGAGAGCCGCCGCGGAAGCCTATGGGATTCCGCTGGACGAGTGGGTGGATCTTTCGACCGGTATCAATCCGGACGGCTGGGCGGCCCCGCGGCCGCCCGATACGGTCTGGCAGCGCCTGCCGGAAGAGGCGGATGGACTGGAGCAGGCGGCGTGTGTCTACTATGGATGCCGCAGTCTGTTGCCGGTGGCGGGCTCGCAGCAGGCCATTCAGGTGCTTCCTGCACTCAGACCCGTGTCGAGAGTCGGGGTGGTCGATCCCTGCTACGGCGAACACCCGCACGCCTGGCGATACGCCAACCACCAGGTACGGACGATCGCCGCCGATGCGATAGAGGGCCGCATCGATGAGCTGGATGTGCTGGTCATTTGTAATCCAAATAATCCCGACGGCCGTGTTTTTACCCGGTCACAGTTATTGGCATGGCATAACAGGCTTTCAGTAAGAGGCGGCTGGCTGGTGATCGATGAAGCCTTTATGGATGCTACACCGGAACGGAGCCTGGCCAGCGTTACGCCCAGGGCCGGACTGATCATCCTGCGTTCGCTGGGCAAATTTTTCGGGCTTGCAGGGGCCCGGGTGGGATTTGTCCTGGCTGAAACAGCGCTGCTCGAGCGGATAAGGGTGAAACTCGGTCCCTGGAGCATTGCCGGGCCGTCACGCTGGGTGGCGAGCGCGGCACTGGCCGACCGGGCCTGGCAGGCGAGGATGCGTGGCGAACTCTCCCTGGCTGGCGCCCGGCTGCAAACGCTATTGACCCGTGCCGCTCTTGAACCCGCTGGAGGGACATTACTGTTCCAGTATGTAAAAAGTGCGGCTGCCGATTCGATTGCGGATCACTTGGCGCACCACGGCATCCTGGTGCGACGGTTCCCGGAGCAGTCGGCTGTTCGTTTTGGACTGCCGGGTGAAGAAGAGGCGTGGGATCGATTGGCGGATTGCCTGGCTCGGCGACCCAAATGAGCGCGCGGTCGATATAACTTGTCGGATTATTTTACAGCTCAGCGCGAAGCCGCGAATTATATTTCTTATATTACATAGAGATATATAGATGGCGTGAATATTGCCTAAACAATTTTGACTGGGAAAATAGCTTTAAAATAATACGAAGCCTGTTTGTAGGACATCGCCTACCCTGATTGTAGGTCTGATCTCCAACTGGATGCCGAATTTTTGCAAAAAAGGTAGTCCATAGGCTGATCTTCTATTGAACAACCTTCATGAAATGAACATGCGCTGGATCTGCAGGCGGACGGTTTTGGCATAGGGAAGGGCAAGAGCATGAGAGTGGTGCTTTACTTTGTCGCCTTTGGTTTTCTGTTCGCATTCGCCATCCCGATGCTGATCGGCACCTTTATCAACGAGGACGACCAGAATAGCCGGCAGCTGCGACAGGGTGCCGATCCGACTACCATCATGGGGGAGACCGCTTCCGGCATACCCGGGGATAGCTGCACATCCGAAGGGTATGACTATCTGATGACGGGTGACGGTTATCCGTATGTTCAAAGGCAAAATAATCCGTACATAGCGGCACTTATAAAAGATGATGTGGTAATCCTGATGGTCCATGAGAGTGATAATCTGGCTATACCGGTGTTGACGACAGGGCCGCTTCCAGAGGAGGTGGAGGGGCTTTCCGCTGCCCTGCGGCGTTGTGTCCGGAGCGATATAGCGCCCCGGGTTACGCCGCTGTCACTGCAGATTCAAGAGTGAATCCATTGCCTGTCTAATGCCTGCAAGCGGCCGGCGACAGGGTTCTACACAGCCTGCCAGGCCAGATATTCTCTGCCGGATTATGAATCAACTTCCCCGCCGAACTCTCCATATAAAGGCACATCAACGGGGATTTTGCGGGAGCCGGTCGCTCCGATTCAGGCGGTGGCGCGCCTTGACTTAGATCAGCCTGGGTAGGCAGATCCCGCGCTAGGGTTTACTATTACTGGACGATAGAAAGATTTTACCGGGGTATTCACGGCAGCGGGATAATTGAACTGACACGGTTTTGCCATTTTGCCGACATACTACCCGGGTAGAATAGAACAAAATTCGTCAAGGAAAGAATAAATAATCAGGGTGCAAGGGAGAATGTATGAGCGCTCAAGGCAGTCCAAACATTTCATTAGTCCGGTTCGAGAATGAGCAGCAAAAAGTACCGCATTCCGAATCCGATAGTGTATCCCCCGGTGTCGTGGCAAGCGACAAGATGAGAGTCTTTTCGCGCCTCCACTCGTTAAGAGGAAAGGTGCGGCTTTTCGGACACTTCTTTCACGCCCAGTTCCTCTTGCTCGCCGTCGTTGAATATCTCTCGTTTGTGTCGGTATACCTGTTCGTGTCGCCCCTGCTGGATACCACCAGGATTTCCGCGCCACTGGCCCAGCGTTGGCCGGAAGCGGCCTTCGCCGGCATGGTACTGGTCCTCGCCATCGCCTCCATGGGGCTGTACGACGCCCGCCAGCGGGAAGGCATCAAGGGGGCCTTGATCAGACTGATGGTGGCATGCCTCTCGGGTCTTCTGACGATGACCCTGCTGGATGCGCTTTTTCCGTTGTTTACCACGGATGCCGCCTATATCGGTGAATATGTCCTGCTGGCCTTTGTCTACTCGATAGGACTCAGAATCTACTTCTACAAATTTGTCGATGGGAATGTCCTGCAGCGGCGGGTCCTGGTGATCGGGGCTGGCCGCCGTGCCGCATCCATCGATAAACTCAGGCGCAAGACCGATCAACGGGGTTTTGAGCTGGCCGGTTATATACGAACCGCCATGGACGAGGCGGTCCAGGTGGGAAATCACAAGCTGCTCGATATTGATGACGATATCTGCCGTTATGCCATTGAGCATCACATCGACGAAATTATCATTGCACCGGATGACAGGCGCAGAAAATTACCCCTTGAAGGCCTTATCGACTGCCGCATGAGCGGCATAGCGATAACCGATCTGCTCGACTTTTTCGAACGCGAAACAGAAAAGATAAGGCTTGATCTTATCCAGCCAAGCTGGCTGATCTATGCGGAAGGCTTCAGGCGTAATATTCTCCGTTCCGTTGCCAAGCGTGCATTCGATATCCTGATCAGCTCGGTGATGCTGGTCATCTGTGCGCCGCTGATGGCGCTGACGGCAATAGCCATCCTGCTGGAGAGCAAGGGGCGGGGACCGGTGTTGTACCGGCAGGAACGTGTAGGGCGGGATGGGCGATGCTTTAATCTCTACAAGTTCCGCAGTATGCGCGCGGATGCAGAAAAGGATGGCGTGGCCCGCTGGGCGCAACCGAACGATTCAAGAATCACCGGGGTCGGCTCATGGATACGCAAATACCGCTTTGACGAGTTACCCCAGCTATGGAATATTTTTGTCAGCGACATGAGCCTGGTGGGGCCCCGCCCGGAACGCCCCGAGTTTGTAGAGCAGCTCTCCAAAGTGAATGCGCTGTATAAGGAAAGGCACCGGGTCACGCCCGGGCTGGCCGGCTGGGCGCAGGTCTGCTACCCCTACGGAGCCTCCAGGAAAGACTCCATGGAAAAGCTTCAGTACGACCTCTATTACGTGAAAAACCACGGACTGTTGTTTGATTTCTATATACTGGTGCAGACGGCGGAGATTATTTTTTTCAAGAAGGGTGTGCGCTAGGCGGCTTGCGGCCCCTCATGGCTTGATATCGTATTTTTCCATCAGACTGTAAAGAGTCGGGCGGGTGACGCCCAGAATCTTTGCGGTATCGGAAATGTTTGCATCTGTATGGTTAAGTGCGCGCAGAATCGCCTTGCGTTCGGCCTCCCCACGAACCTGTTTTAAATTTAACGGCATCGCCTCTGCATCCGGAGCGGCGAGCTCAAGATCTTCCAGGGTTATCAGCGGGCTTTCTGCCATAATCACCGCGCGCTTGACCCGGCTCTCTATTTCACGCACATTGCCCGGCCAGTCATAGTGTTCGACGGCAAGAATGGCATTTTTGTCGAAGCCGCTTATCTGCTGGTTATACTCTTTGCTGAAGCGCTCAAGAAACGCCTTGGCCAATACCAGCGCATCTCCCTCACGCTCCTTTAATGCCGGTATTTTTATGGTGACTTCACTGATCCGGTAATACAGATCTTCCCTGAAGCGGCCTGCTTCAATCAGGTTCTGAATATTCTGGTGGGTGGCGCAGATGATTCGCACGTCGATGGGGATCTCTTCGCGTCCACCGATTCGCTCCAGGACACGTTCCTGAAGAAAACGCAGGAGCTTGGCCTGAAGATCGATTGGCAGATCGCCGATTTCGTCCAGAAACAGCGTACCACCGTTGGCGTATTCAATCTTACCCCGGGTCTGTTTCGAGGCGCCGGTGAAAGCCCCCTTCTCGTAACCGAACAGTTCGCTCTCCAGCAGGTTTGCCGGTATGGCAGCACAGTTGATGGCGACCATCTTATGATCGGACCGTGGGCTGAGTTCGTGCAGGGCCTGCGCAAACAGCTCCTTTCCCGTGCCGCTGGCACCGAGCAGCAGGGTTGTTATGTTGGATGGGGCAACCTTCTCGATCGTCCTGCAAACCTTGATCATTTCCGGGCTGGTTGCAATGATGCCGTTGAGTGGGGTTTTGAACTGACTCTGCTGAAGTTTGATGTTTTCCTGCTCAAGCTCGCTTACATGATAGGCGCGGTTGACAATCAATGACAGGATCTCCGGTTCCACCGGTTTCTGGCAGAAATCGTAGGCGCCAAGCGCGATTGCCTTTACCGCATTCGTCCGGTCATTATCTCCCGTCACCACGATAATCTTCGTGCCCGGGGCAATGAAGAGTATCTCCTCCAGTGAGGCAAGTCCCTCGCTGACGCCGCCTGGGTCGGGCGGCAAGCCCAGATCGAGCGTTACAACCGCGGGCTGGTGGCGCCGGATTTGCGTGATGGCCTCTTCCCTGTCTCCCGCCATCAGCACCTCAAAATCATCAAAACACCATCGGAGTTGACTCTGTAGGCCAACATCGTCCTCGACGATTAACAGGTACTTATTCAAGTCCGTCACAAGCTTCCTCACTATGGCTAGTCCGTTATTACCAGGGTACTCACGCGGGGCAGGGCAATACGAAAAATCGAACCTTCCCCCGGTGTACTTTTGACACTGATATCACCGCTCAGGCTACGAATATACTCCCGGCTCTCATACACACCGATCCCCATGCCCGTCAGGCCCTTGGTGGAGTCAAAGGGGTGAAAAAGGCGTTGCTTTATGAACTCCTGATCCATGCCGGTGCCATTATCTTCAACCTCTACCACGGCCATATCCCCAGCTTGTACCACACTGATAATAACATGTCCGTCATTGGCTGTGGCATCCTGGGCGTTCTGAATAATATGGCCGAATACCGTCGCCAGCTGCTCCCTGTCCGCCTGGACAAAAAGTGTTTCCAGAGGTGCTCTGAGGAGAGGAGCGGGTTTTCCTGCAGCGTGCGCGGCGGTCACTTCTTCCAGCAGTGAACCCAGGTTGATCCGCTGTGAAGTGTTGCCCCGCATACCGCTCTTCATCTGTTCCATCAAGTTGGTCATGCGCATGACCGAGTTTCTGACCGTGCAGATCACATCATCTATGAATTCCGGCTTATGTTTATGCCGCTCGGCGTTCGATACAATCAGCGACTGTTGCGCAAGGATATTCTTGAGATCATGCACCACGTAGGCGGATAGTCGATTAAATGCCTCGAACTGCCGCGCCTGGGTCAGCGCCTTTTCCGAAAAATGCTGCGCCAGATGGCTGGCCGCCTGTTGACCGGCCATCTTCAGCAGATCCCTGTCCTCCCAGTTGATGGACCGCTGTGACGAGGAGGCGGCAATGACAATGAAGCCAAAAACGCCGTTCTTGAACAGCAGCGGCACAACCAGCCAGGCATTCTGAATTCCAGTCAGCCAGGCGGGTGGCGTGAATCCACCATAAAGATCCGGATTCCTTGCGTACTCCTCCAAGTCAACCAGCCACTGATTCTTCTCCAGAAAGGTGCAGAGCGGGTCATGTTCCGGCGTTATCCCCTGCACCGGTTCGGGCATGTTCAGGCTGCTGGTGAATTCGTATCGGCCGTTGTCGCGCCTGATCCAGAGTGCTCCCCCGCTGCTGTTGACCAGGGCCGACATGGCGCGCAGGATCCTTCCGGGTACCGCATCATCGCTGTCGGCAAGCGTCTGTGTGAACCTCAGCCACTCCTCCCGGTAATCATACTTGTAGTTGAAGAAGTGTTTGCTCAGGAAGACCCTGAGCTTGGCCCGTATGGTCCCGGAAAACAGGATAATAAGAAGCAGCGCCCCGGTGCCACTGAGGAACGCTATCTGCAGTGTGGAACCCCATGAGCCGCCGTAAAAACGGATGTAATAACCCGCCGAGGCCATCACCAACAGGTAAATGCCGGCCCCGATCAGGGTAACGGACTGGAAAACCACGTTGCGGGAGACGTAGATGTCCAGTGACCATTTGGGGTTGCGCGCAACCGAAATCGCGATCAGCGGGACCATCAAACCGTTGACTATGCCCCGGGCATTCCACAGGGCCGGGTTGAGCTGCTTGAACAGGAGGGCATCCGCGAACATGAAGAAGTCATAGGAGAATATGCAGCCGATGCCGATGCAGAGATGCTTGATCGCCCAGCGCTGCTCGAGGGCGGAGTTTCTGAAGAGCTGCTCCAGCAACAACAGGGCGATAATATTAAAGGCGACCCAGATTCCCAGCGTGGCATCATGGCTGACCAGGCCGGCGTTCGCCGTTAGCTTCGCGACCAGGGGAATGACGACCGTAATCACACTGGCAACGACCAGAAAAGCGGTGAACAGGTTTATCGGGGTGACACGCAGCAGGCCGCCCATTTTCTGACTGCTGTTGGACTGGACACTTTTCAACAGAAAGAGGCACCAGAAGGCATCCCGGCCCAACTCCAATAGCTGCAAGATACCGGGGAAAGTTATGAGGCGTAGAACAGAAAGTGCGGAAATTCCCGCCCAGAGAGCGGAAAGAGTGCTGGCCAGGATCAGCAAACGGCCCAGCGAACGGCCCCGCCAGGAGGTGATGAGCAACCCGGTCAGCGCCGCAAAGGCAATAAAAGCAAATAGATAACTGAAGAATCCTATATTCAATGCAGCATACTCTGGTTGTTTTAGGGCCCGCGCAAGGATAATTCCGTAGTACCGAGGGCGTTCCTGGGCCACGCTGGCAAGGCACGCTTTGCAGGCTATGGCAGCTCCCGGCCATCCATGGCCTCCGCGGCATAAGTCCATCCATGGACAAACCTGTTCCCTTGGCAAAAAGCGTAACGCCGCCAGCGGGGTCCAGGGTCGACCGAATACAGGAACTTATTCTTGCACGGGTCCTTAGTTCCGATACAGGGCAAGTTCAGCCGTGCTATAACGGTGGTGCATCATGGTCCCGATTGTACCCCGGTGTCCGGGCGTATTTGAACACCCCGCGGAGCCGGAGGGGAAATAAGGAATCGTCACTCATGTTAGCTTATTCCACTGGCCCCGGGGGGTGTTTGAAAGTACAATCTGCTGGATTATTAACAGCTTGGTTCAAATACCCAGGGCTGATCCACGGCGCGCCCGGAGGCCCCAGGATAGGGCGGCATCAGCAGGGTGAGGTAGGGCTAGAAAATGTCAGTGTTTATGCAAGTTCGGGACGAACTTCGGGACAATCCGCGTACCTGGTTAATCACCGGTGTCGCCGGTTTTATCGGTTCGAATCTTCTGGAAGAGCTGTTGCAGCTCGACCAGACGGTGGTGGGATTGGATAACTTTGCCACCGGTCATCCGCACAATCTGGAAAAAGTCCGTGGCCTGGTCAGTGACACGCAATGGCAACGGTTTACCTTCCATGAACTGGATATCAGGAGCATTGACCAGTGCAGGATAGCCGCTGAGGGGGTTGACTATGTACTGCATCAGGCCGCCCTGGGCAGTGTGCCCCGCTCAATCAACGATCCGTTAACCACCAATGACACCAACAGTAGCGGTTTTCTTAATATGCTGGTTGCGGCCAGGGATGCCGGGGTGAAGCGGTTTATTTACGCGGCCTCTTCCTCGACCTATGGGGATCATCCGGGCCTGCCGAAGCGAGAAGAGCTGATAGGCAAGCCGCTCTCACCTTATGCGGTGACAAAGTATGTCAACGAGTTATATGCGGATGTCTTCGCCCGAACCTACGGCATCGAATCGATTGGTCTGCGTTATTTCAACGTGTTTGGGCCACGTCAGGACCCCAAAGGCGCCTATGCCGCGGTAATCCCGCGCTGGATAGAGGAGCTCTACCGGGGGGTTACCTGCCGCATCAACGGCGATGGTGAGACCTCCAGGGATTTCTGTTTCATCGGCAATACGGTGCAGATGAATCTATTGGCGGCAACCACATCCAATCCGCAGGCAGTGAACCAAGTATACAATGTAGCATACGGTGCCCGTACCACGCTGAACGAGCTTTTCAGCGAAATCAGGAAGCGGCTTGCCCTGCGCCATGAGCGCATCGCCGATGCACAACCGGACTATGTCGAGTTCCGGGCCGGCGATGTCCGGCACTCGCAGGCGGATATATCCAAGGCAGTCGCGCTGCTTGGCTACGCCCCGTCCCACGATCTGCAGCAAGGGCTGGAGGTGACCACCCGCTGGTTTCTGGACGAGTTAGAGGCGGGTGCCTGAAACAGACAATTTTAAAAAATGGACCTGGCTTCACCGGTGAATCCCTCATTATCGAGTCCGAACCGGAAGAGTCGGCTCAGGTCGCCATAATGACCGGCCCGCTGTAACGGGCTCAACAAATATCAGGAATGATGATGGACAAAATTGCAGTCGTAGGTCTTGGTTATGTCGGTTTGCCACTGGCGGTGGCATTTGGTAAAAAACGCGATACGATCGGCTATGACCTGGATGAGAGAAAGCTGACCAATTATCGCAACGGATTCGACCCCAGTGGTGAAGTCGAGCCGGAAGATCTGGCCATTGCCTCCTATCTCGAATATACCAGTGATCCATCACGCCTTGTCGAGGCGTCGATCATCGTGGTGGCGGTACCGACCCCGATCGATCATGCCAGAAAACCTGACCTGGGTCCCGTGATCGGGGCGTGCCGGGCGCTGGCCGCTTACCTCAAGCCCGGGGCAACGGTGGTATTCGAATCCACGGTCTATCCGGGCTGCACGGAAGAGGTCTGCGTACCGATTATCGAACAGATATCCGGTATGCAGTGGGCCGGCCGTGACGGCGCCGACAGCGGTGATCGGCATAGCGGATTCTACATCGGTTACTCGCCCGAACGGATTAATCCCGGAGATAAGGAGAATCGGCTGGAGACCATTGTCAAGGTGGTCTCCGGAGATACACCGATTACCCGGGAGCTGGTCGCCGAACTCTATGAGAGCGTTGTCACGGCTGGAGTCTGCCGTGCCTCCACCATCAAGGTCGCTGAGGCGGCCAAGGTGATCGAGAACACCCAGCGTGATCTGAATATCGCCTTGATGAACGAACTGGCGATGATTTTCCACAAGATGGATATTGATACCATCGATGTGCTTGAGGCCGCCGGTACCAAATGGAATTTCCTGCCATTCCGGCCAGGCCTGGTCGGGGGGCACTGCATCGGGGTTGATCCCTATTACCTGACCTACAAGGCAGAGGCGGTGGGCTATCACCCCCAGGTGATTCTTGCCGGCCGCAAGACCAATGACGGCATGGGCAAATATATTGCCGAGCAGACGGTGAAACGGATGATTCGGGCCGGTCATTCGGTGAATGGCGCCAAGGTGGTCATCCTCGGTCTGACATTCAAGGAAAACTGTCCGGACCTGAGAAATTCCCGGGTTGTGGATATTATCGATGAACTGAAAAGCTACAACGTCGATGTGTATGTGACGGACCCTATGGCCGACCCGGAAGAGGCGGTCCAGGAGTATGGCGTCCAGTTACAGAGTTGGGATCAGCTGCCGCAGGCCCAGGCGGTGGTGCTGGCGGTAGCCCATAGTCAGTATCAGTCGCTCTCGGTAGCGGATTTTGCAGCAATCATGCATCAAGGTGCGGTCGTGATGGATGTGAAATCCAAGCTGGACAGAAGCGCATTCTCCAACGCCGGGATTGAGCTCTGGAGACTCTGACCTATCCGGTCACGCGGCGATATGCGGCAATGGCGAGGGTAGCATCTGATCATTGATCATTTGCTCCAAAACCGAATTGAGCTCGTCCGGGCCGATGAAATGCAGACCTTCCGTCATCCCAAACAGAAGCACCTGGCTGCAGATGAGATTGATCAAACGCGGGATACCGTGGCTGTAGGTGTAAATTACCGGGAAGATCTCATCCGCCAATTGGGGGTCATAATCCCAGCCCACCTGGATTAATCTGTGCCGGATATATTCAGCCGTGCCGCGCTCATCGAGCGGTTCGATGTAGAGCACGGCGTTTACCTGTTGATAAAGCCGTTTAAGGGATTCCGCGAGCACCAGTTCGCGCAGCGGTTCTCTGCCAATGAGAAAAATCTGAATCAGTGGTTCTGATTGCCACCTGAGCTCCATCAGCAGCTCTATCTTGCGCAGCGCTTCATTCTCCAGATTCTGCGCCTCATCAATGATTAACAGGGGACGCCGGCCGAGATTACGCATCTCTGAAAGCCGGGCCTTCAATTCACTGATGATTGTCGTCTCAGCGCCGATCAGTGGGTCGATACCGAAGCTGAAAGCGATCATCCTGATCAGGTCTGTGGATTGCAGCTGAGTGGAGACCAGATCGGCAGTGACAATGGGCTCATTCTGGATGGAGTTGATGAAGTCTCTCAGCAAGGCCGTCTTACCCGTTCCGGGCCTCCCGGTGACAAGCACAATGCCCTCGCCGCGGCGCAACGCATAGAGCATGTAGGTCTTCGCCTGGATGTAGCTGGTATGCCTATAGCCAGGCCTGGTGTTTGGACTGAGCCGGAAGGGGTCCGCTTCCAGGTGATAGAATTTTTCATACATGGTTATATTTATGGCAATGTCTGCCATCCTTGTTATTGATACCGGTCAGCTTTTTTCAGCTTCCCGATACCATGGTTGATCGCTTCCCTGGCAAATTTTCTTTCACATGGGTCCGCTAAGGGCTCGCGCAAGAATAATTTCGCAGTACCGAGGGCGTAACTGGGCCACGCTGGCAAGGCACGCTTTGCAGGCAATGGCCGCTCCCGGCCATCCATGGCCTCTGCGGCATAAGTCCATCCATGGACAAACCCGCTCCCTTGCCAAAAAGCGTAACGCCGCCAGCGGGGTCCAGTGGCAACCGAATACCGGAACTTATTTTTGCGCGAGCCCTAAGCATAGCAGTTGCCTCGCCTGTTGATTATACCCCAGGGATGCACTCTTTTACGGGGCTGCTATCCTGTTTACACGGGGGTGTATTCGTGCTGTGTGGTTCACAGGACTTTATAGCAGTAATTGCCCCAAATAGTTAATACGCTAAATCCTGGAATCTGTATCTGTTCACCTCGGAAGCTATTTCTTAATACGAACGACCTGCATGATTTATGCGCCTGGATTTAACTGGTATGATAAATATCACTCTAATGTACTGTTGTATATATATACGGTAACATACTGATTATCTGTAATTTGATCACATTTTTCCAAACCCGTGCATTGATCCTGTTGTGCTGTTGACCGGAAGAGAGGATGCTGAAGCGATAGCTGATTCAAGAGAGCCCCCCAGTCTTATCGCTACCCGTTGGGAATCGCCACAATAGAGGCATCGAGCGAGGAAAATAGTGATTTAACAACGCGATGGCGTACGCCTGACAAAGGATTGATCGTGTATTATGTATGAGTCTTTCTACAATCTGAAAGCCGAACCGTTCAGGCTGAGCCCTGATCATCGGTTCTGTTTCAGTCATAAGAGTTATGCCAAGGCCAAGGCATATATGCAGTATGCCATCCACAGGGCCGAAGGCTTTGTGATGGTGACCGGTAAACCCGGAACCGGCAAGACCACGCTGGTAAATGACCTGGTTGATGGCTTGTCGCAATCCACGATAGTGGTGGCCACCATCGTTAGCACACAACTCGAGGCGGATGATCTGCTTCGGCTTGTGGCATGCAATTTCGGACTCGATATCGATGCCCCGAACAAGGCGGTTGTGCTTCAGGGTCTCTCCGTGCGACTGCGGCGCTTCCATGAAGAGGGCACCCGGGCACTGCTGATTATCGATGAAGCACAGGACCTCTCCGCTTCGGCACTGGAAGAGCTCCGGCTATTAACCAACCTGCAACTGAATAATCAGCCGTTGCTGCAGATCTTTCTTATCGGCCAGGAAAATCTGCGTGATCTGATCCAGAAACCGAGTATGGAGCAGGTTCACCAGCGTCTCGTGGCCGCCTGCCATCTTGACTCACTGAGCGAGCCGGACACAAAGGCCTACATCCGACATCGCCTGGAGCGTGTCGGCTGGAGGGATGATCCGACGATCGATGAGGGTGTGTACCCGCTTGTGTTCCAGTTCAGTAAGGGTGTTCCGAGAAGAATTAACCTTATATGCAGCCGTTTCTTACTCCACGGTTGCGTGGAGGAAAAGCATCGCATCCGTGCCGCCGATGTAAGAACCGTGGTGCAAGAGCTGCAACTCGAGCAGTTGGCGCCGGCGGGCTTCGAAGCGGAACTGCCCTCCCTGATGGATGATGAAGAGTCGGACCTGCAGCCGGGTACGGATAATAACCCGCCGACAGCGCCGCTGATTGAGCGGACCGAACCTGATCTGGCCAAAACGGACCGGGCGGCCCGGAAAACCTCGGTCGCGACCACACC
Source organism: Sedimenticola hydrogenitrophicus (assembly GCF_029017505.1). Classification (GTDB taxonomy): domain Bacteria; phylum Pseudomonadota; class Gammaproteobacteria; order Chromatiales; family Chromatiaceae; genus Sedimenticola; species Sedimenticola hydrogenitrophicus_A. Next base: position 68,583 of record NZ_JAQGEI010000010.1, on the reverse strand, counting down.
ACTATCCCGCCCCCAACCGCGGGACGATGAGATTCCCCATTTCTGCTCGCTCGAGGAACAGACCAAGCGGGAAGGGAGTCATTCTCCCGATCAGACCCAGAGCACCGAAGAGGATGTAATCCAGGAGAATTATTTCTCGCTCGGCGATACCCTGGACCTGCCTTCCGAGCCGATACCTATCCGCCAACCCGTTGAATCACTTGTCGTCGAACAAGGTTATGGTGACCGGTTTGCCAAGGCGCAGCGGGAGAAAATGACCGCCGATCCAAGGACCCACTATTACAACGAATATCAGGCGCGCGCCCATCCCCGTGGTAACGCCGGCCGAAAGCGGAGTTTACTGGGCATAACGCTGCTGTTTATGTTCATACTCGTTGTGGCATCGATAACGCTCTACGTGATTCGTCCGCCACTGTTTCAAGACAGTATAGAAAGGCTTGAACAGAAAATCGGTGACGCCATATCCAGCCGGAGTGAACAGGCGGCGCTCACTCCGGACCGGAAACCGGCCAATACCAACAGCAACGATAATACTGCGAAGTATTTAGAGGCGACGGGCCTGGTCACGCAGGATGAGGCGGCACAACCCGCGGAGAGAGTCCGCGAGACGGCTCCGCGATTGTCCGGCGATCCCCCTGGCAACCAGATAGCACGCGACACCCCGCGAAACGACCGGGTGATCGACGAGCAAAAAAAAACGGCGCCGGTAGTTGAGCAAAGCGCTGTTTCCGCTACACCTGCCAATAGCGAAACCGCCCAGCATACCGACAATTCCGCACCGCCGAATCTGCATCCGATGGTCGATACCCCGGCGCCAATCATCCCCGTCGCGCTGGCACCCGAGGAAACCGGGCAAGCCGTCCCGGAGCTACCGATTCCGATCACACAAACCACTGTGCGGGTAGTGGAAGAGGAAACGGAAGAACCCGTTATGGCAGCAACACCCACGGCGGGTGATCCGCTTCCCATGGACGGTGCGTCGCCAGCACCCGCCGATGAACCGGCCTCGCCGGTAACGGTGGATTCTATTATTGATCAGGCCGCCATCAACGGCCGGATGAGCCAGGAGACGGTATCGACCTCGTACCCACCGCCGAAGCGCAAGGATATCCCGCGCACACCCACCAACGACCGCATACTCTACCATGAGCAAACTCGGGAGACGGCCGGGCTCCCGGCTGAACAGGCCAGCGGGCAGCGACCGGAGCGACAGGTACTCTTCAACAGCAACAGCACTGCGATTGGAGAGGAGTATGTCGGCCAGTTGTCCGAGGTGGTGGAGTGGTTGAAACGACACACCGAGGATACGGCCCGGATCATCGGATATGCGGATAACAGCGGGAACCGCTATTATAATCTGGAACTTTCGTTCAAGCGTGCTGACGCCGTAGCCGCCTATCTCGAAAAAAAAAACATTGCCAAAAGCCGGCTCCATGTTGAAGGACGCGGCGTTTATCCGGTGCTGAGAAGTCGCTCCGATAATAGAGCAAGAGCACGACACATGCAGCGGCTTGTGAAGATAGTCATAGTCCCACCGGTTAACTGAGCCGTCACCCATGTATGTTCCTGCACAATTCCTCCCTCCATTCAGATACCCGAGGTAGGGTGGCGCGTGATTTGGCATGAATAGAGTGTCAGCCGATGTTTTGCCAAAGTACCGACAACTGGTGACCGATTACGAATCGGCGACGCGGGATCACCTGAAGAACAGCCTCGCCCGGATGTTTTCCGAGGTCGAGCCCACGATGATCGATTTCGCCAGCAAAGCGGAAACGGATAACGCCCAGGTGCGTTTTTTTGACGCCATCAGTCATATACGCAACCTGAGCGGGGTCGTCACGCGGAACTACTTCGACACCCTGACAACAGGTTTCGGGGAGTTTATCAGCGGCCGGCCGATTCACTACCCCAAACCGATTATCGAGACGGATAGTGCCGGTCTGATCGGCATAGTTGATGATAATGACCTGGAGGTGCACATCGCCACCCAGGCGATGATCGAGAAATCGAAAAATAAACATTACCAGTCACTCTATCAGCTTGGCCAACGGCTGGCGGTTATCCGCCAGGGCAGGAGACTCGCACGACCCGATATTCCCGCCAGTCCAGACCATCTCGCGATAACCTTCCAGAGCGTCGCGGCCGATTTTGCCCTGGAGCATAAGCTGCTGCTCATACTCTACGTCCTGTTCGAGAAGCGTGTGCTGGGGAATGTCGGCACATTGTATGTGGAGATCAACCGCCTGTTTTCCGATGCCGGAATCTACCCCAATCTGACCCCCATGGTTAGCCTGATCCAAGGCAAATCGGAGAAGCGCCACAGGCGGGTATCGACCGAGACAAAAGCGCGAAGCTCAACCGATACGGAGTTTCTGCCGGCTGTCCGTAGCGCGCCGTTGACCAATAAGGATTTTGCCATCGGGGCGGAGGTTTTCCGGTCAATACTTTCGCTATTGACGGAGCGGCTCAAAACCGACCCGCGCTTTAAAAACCATCCGGAATATCGTCCGGGCGGCAACCTGGCACAGCTCAGAAGCAAGCCGGATCTGGTGCGGGCGATCAACCAGCTCGATACGCCAAGGCATTTGGACATGGGCCTGTATGCAACCGCCACGGCGGCTGCGGCGACGGCGGCCGATCGCAACGTTGCAACGATTGATTACCTGCAACAGCGGATTGCCGATGAACGGGAGGTCATCTACAGGAGCCTGGATACCAATACCATCCCGACTGCCGATCTGGATACCATAGAACTGGTCGGCATGCTGTTCGAACATGTGCTTGACGATCAGGATCTGGCCAGTATCACCAAGGCGCTGATTTGTCACCTGCACACGCCGTACCTGAAAGTGGCTATTCTCGATCAGGAGTTCCTGTCCAATCCTGAGCATATCGCCAGAAAACTGCTGAATCTGGTAGTGAATGGCGGTCGCCGTTGGGTCGATGAAAACAGTCTTGACGCAGGTATTTATCACACCATGCGTGACATGATTCAGACCATCATGGGTGATTTCAAGGATGACGTTTCAATATTTGAAAAGTTCCATGACGAGTTCCTCGATCACCTGCAGGCACTGGAACATAAAACAAAAATACTCGAGGAGCGGACCAGGGAGGCCACTCAGGGCAAGGACCGGCTGGAGTATTCCCGATTGCGCGCCGATGCGGTCTTGCGACAGCAATGCGCCGGGGTGCGGTTCCAGCCGGTTCTCTGGGGCTTTCTGTCCTCGGTCTGGAAAAACTACATGACCCTGCTGCTGTTGCGGGATCAGAAGATCGAACAACAAAGACAGTGGCGAACGGTCCTGATGGTGATTAACAGTATCATCAAACTGAATAACGCCTATGTGGATGCCCGCACGGGGGAGTGGCTGAAGCATGCCTGGCCGGGATTGAGGAAAAATATCGAGTCGGGGCTCGAATTTCTCGGCGATAACACTCCTTCGGAGTATATCGCCCTGCGTGAGGCGGTCCAGGGACTCCTGCAGGGGAGGGTGGCGGTAGCCGTTGAGACGGTGGCCGTCCGTTCCGACACGGTTGCCAATGTTCATGCTGAGGAAACGGCGCACTCGAAAAGATTAGTGGCATACCGGGTGGAGGTGCAAAAAAGCGATATCGGCACCTGGTTTGAATTCACCGCGCCGGATGGTAAGCTGCTTCGCGTCAAGAAGTCCTGGTATAGCCCGATAACCAATAATCACATGTTCATCGATCGCTTCGGCTTCAAGGCCTTTATGCTGTCCACGGATGAGCTGGTCAAGCGGCTGGACAACGGGACAGTACGCATTATTACGCCCAACCGGTACCCGTTCGTTGATCAGACCCTGAAGAGGATCTACAGTCTGTTGCGGGCCGGGAAGGCTATCTCCGCTGTTGGTGACTGAATGCGTTACGGTAATGCTGGGGTGAGATACCGGTTTTACGCTTGAACAACTTCATAAACGAACTGCTGTCTTCATAACCTACACTCTGGGTAACTAGTTCAACCGGCATCCGGCTGGATTCCAGGATTTTTTTCGCCATCTCTATCCGCAGTGACTGAAGGTAGGCGAGGGGCGTATCCCCCGTCGCCTGCTTGAACCGTCGCTTGAAGGTTCGGGAACTCATGCCAAAGCGTTCACCCAGCCGATCGATACTGATCTTCTCCGCCAGGTGAGCCTCCATCCACAGCTGGGCGGCGAGGACCGCTGCATCCTGGTGGTACTTCTGGTCCTGGCTGGTAGTGTACGGCGCCTGGGAGTGCTGCTTCCTCTCGATTACCAGCGCCTTGGCGGTCTGCACCGCAACGTCATGCCCGAAGTGCTGTTCAACGAGAAACAGGGAGAGGTCCAGCCAGGCGCTGCCGCCCCCGGCGCACAACAGATCTATCTCGTTGGTAATGAGCTGTTCCGGCCTGAGTCTTACCCGCGGGTAACGCTCGCGGAAGCGCTCCACATAGCCCCAGTGGGTGGTCGCCCGCTTACCATCCAGCAGGCCGGTTTCAGCCAACAGAAAACTGCCGGTGCAGCTGCTGACAATCTGGCTACCGTTGCCGTGCATCTCCCGCAGCCAGGTGATGGCCGCGGCATTGTTTTCCAGCGTCCTGTCGATATCGGCACCGATGGGCGGGATAAATATGATATCGCTCTCGCTTATTGCCGTGATGGCGGCATCCGGCTGCAGCGAGAGGCGATTCAGACAGCGAACCGCATGACCATCCTGTGACGCCAGTTGTACCTGGAAGCACGGAGCTGAAGTGGTTTCCTGAATCCTGTTCCAGGTAACCCCGACCAAGCTGAACAGATCCAGTACCCCGGTGATGACGGAGGAGAAGGCATAATCAAAGCAGTACAGGGTGATTTTTTTCATCGGGCAGCCGTCATGGCATTAATCGCCAGTAAATTGTCATAAGTGACAATTGCACAGAGCAGCCAAGGATGCAATTCTTTGCACAGTGTAACTACTCGCCCGGTCTGTAAGTGATTGGCCTGCCTTGTTGGCCGATCTTGATGGCGCCTCGAATCCGGCTCCTTTTTCAGATTCAAGCCTGCCCTTGTTTGAGCGAAGCGAGTTTGGGCAGGCGCTGAAAATGGGGCCGGATTCGAGGAGATAAGCCATCGTGTGAGGCCGGCAAGGCGGGCCAATCACCCCGTGAGTAGTTACTACACTGTTTCTTTCCGCCAAGCAAGGTTACAACCCCGATCATGACAACCCCTTATCCCCATCTGCTTGAACCGCTCGACCTCGGATTCACCACCCTGAAAAACCGCGTCCTGATGGGCTCCATGCATACCGGACTGGAGGATAAAAAGGCGGATTTCCCCAAGCTGGCGGCCTACTTTGCCGAGCGGGCGCGGGGCGGCGCCGGACTGATGGTGACCGGCGGCTTTGCCCCGACCCGGGCCGGCTGGCTGTCGCCGTTCGCCTCCAAACTGACCAATCGGCTTGAACTCGGCCGCCACCGGCTGGTGACCGACGCGGTGCACCGGGAGGGGGGGCGGATCTGCCTGCAGATCCTGCATGCCGGCCGCTACGGCTACACGCCGATCAACGTGGCACCCTCGGCGGTGAAGTCACCCATCACGCCATTCAAACCCCACGCACTCTCGGCCCGGGGGATACGCAAACAGCTTGACGGGTTTGTCCGCTGTGCCCGCCTGGCACAGCGCGCCGGCTACGACGGCGTGGAGGTGATGGGTTCCGAGGGATACTTTCTGAACGAATTTCTGGTCACCCACACCAACCGGCGCAACGATGCCTGGGGCGGCGCCTATCCGAATCGCATGCGCCTGCCGGTGGAGGTGGTGAAACGCATCCGGGCCGCGGTGGGCCGGGAGTTCATCATCATATTCCGGCTGTCGATGCTGGATCTGATTGAACAGGGCAGCAGTTGGGAGGAGGTGGTCGCCCTGGCGCGGGCGATCGAGGCGGCTGGCGCCAGCCTGATCAATACCGGCATCGGCTGGCATGAGGCACGTATCCCAACCATCGCCACCATGGTCCCCCGCGCGGGCTTCACCTGGGTCACCGGACGCCTCAAGGGCGAGGTGGGGATCCCGTTGATCACCACCAACCGGATCAACACCCCGGAGGTGGCGGAAGCGGTGATTGCGCGGGGCGACGCCGACATGGTCTCGATGGCCCGGCCGATGCTGGCCGATCCCGCGTTCGTACATAAGGCGGCGCAGGGCCGGGCCGATGAGATCAACACCTGCATCGCCTGTAACCAGGCCTGCCTCGATCATATCTTTTCCCATCAGCGGGCCACCTGTCTGGTCAACCCCAGGGCCTGCTACGAAACCGAACTCAACTATCCCCCCACCGAGCGACGCAAACGCATCGCCGTGGTGGGGGCGGGACCGGCCGGCCTGGCCTGTTCGACCCTGGCCGCCGGCCGCGGTCACGAGGTGCACCTGTTCGAGGCCGATAGCCGGATCGGCGGTCAGTTCAATATGGCCCGGCGCATCCCCGGCAAGGCCGAGTTCGACGAGACCCTGCGCTATTTCACCCGCCAGATCGAGCTGACCGGGGTGACCCTGCACGCCGGGCGGAAGGTGACGGTGGAGACACTGCTGGCCGCCGCCTACGACGAGGTGGTGATCGCCACCGGTGTCCTGCCCCGGACCCCGGCAATCAGCGGTATCTCCCACCCCAAGGTACTGAGCTATATCGAAGTGCTGCGCGAGCGCAAACCGGTCGGTGAGCGGGTGGCCATCGTCGGTGCCGGGGGGATCGGCTTTGATGTCGCCGAGTACCTCACGCACGCGGAGACGGCGACGCCCCCGGAGGAGGCGGTCGACGCGTTTCTCGGCGAATGGGGCATAGACAAGAGCCTGTCCGCCCGAGGCGGTGTTGCCGGGGTGCAACGGGAGGCGATGGTGCCGGGCAGAAAGATCTATCTGCTGCAACGCAAGGCGAGCAAACCCGGAGCCGGTCTGGGCAAGACCACCGGCTGGATCCACCGCGCCACCCTGAAGCACCGCCAGGTGGAGCTGTGGGCGGGGGTTCAGTATGAGCGGATCGACGATCAGGGGTTGCATCTCCTGGTCGATGACAGGCTGCGGTTGCTGGAGGTGGATAATGTCATCATCTGCGCCGGTCAGGAGTCGCGAACGGGGCTTTATGAGGCGTTGCGGGAGCAGGGGGTAAGCGCACACCTGATCGGCGGCGCCAAACTGGCGGGTGAGCTGGATGCGAAACGGGCGATTCGTGATGGCGCGGAGCTGGCCGCGGTATTATGAGCGCGAGTTTCGAAGTTCAAAAGGCGTCGTTCAGGGCGGGCTATTCCCTTTCCGGAACCGTCGGAGGCAGGGATGCCGACGCCGAGCGTACAGGGACGTATTCACAGTGTGTCCCGGAAAGGGGGTGGCCCGCCCGGCGTCTTGAACTGGACTCCAACCTTGAGTTATGAGGAGCGCGGTTACGCCTCAAAAGATTTCAACGCATCGATATCCAGTATGGTAATGGCGCCGTACTTCACGTCGACGATCTTCTCCGACTGCAGCACATGCAGCGCCTGATTGACCCGCTGGCGGGAGATGCCGGAGAGATTGCCCAGCTCCTCCTGGGAGATCTCCAGCTTGTAATGCATGCCGGGATAGAGTTCATGGTTGAACATGGAGGCGAGGGAGCGGGCAACCCGCGCTTCCGGTGACAGGAAACGGTCATATTCCATGTAGCCGATAAACTGGCCGAGGCGCTCGTTGAAATGGGTGAGCAGGAAACGGTTGAAGCCGATGCTCTCTTCCAGCAGGGTGAAAAATGTCCGTGCCGGCATGAAGGCGATGCGGGATTTGCGTAATGCCACAATGTCGTAGCGCCGCGGCTCGCGTTTCAGCAGCGAGCCCTCGCCAAACCAGCTGCCGGACGGGATGCCGGTGATAAAGGAGATCTGTTTGCCGGTGTGGGATTCACAGGAGATCTTGGCCAGGCCTTCGATAATGCCTACCCACTCTTCAGAGGGGGATCCTTTACGGCAGACGATATCCCCGGCATCGTAGTGCTTCTCATACAGCGTGCCCCTGACCAGCTGCTGCTGGGCAGGCGTCAGGCTCTCCATCCAGGGGCTCGTGCCAAGAAACTGTTCCAGGGATTCCATGGCTCCAAATGTCATCTGAATGACAGAAAACAGAGAAATGAGTTGTTATGATAGCAGATCACAAGGGAATGAAGTATCTAAGCTGATATTACGCTTATTACAAGTATTTTATAATAAAAACAGTAAGATGAGAGATGCCGGTCCGTTTCGTCTGTGTGCCGTTTTGCCCGGGTTCTGAAGCTGGCCGTGATCAAAGGCGAATACTATGGAGCATTGTGATATGTCTGCACGTATGATTTTTTCAGTCGCAAACGAGGCCTCTACATTTATCTCCCCCCTCCCCATAGCACAGCACGATGCATCCAGTGAGATGGATGATGCCGTCATCCAGATTCCCGATGATTGCTGGGAGCCGGTCGATTTTCTCGATGGCGATGAGACCGGGATACCAAGCCAGCTGCTGGCGACCCTTCATGTCAACACCTGTCCCATGCACTTTGAGGCCTACCTGGTGGATGAACAGGGCGAGATTTGTGATCCCCGCCACCAGCAGGCGATCAACCTGGTCAAGGTGGCCTTGCGGGATGACGAGCCCTGGAAAAGCTTCAACTATGGCGGCCATGAATACGTAATGATCGCCATTCCGTTCGGCATGGGACGCTGAACGACGACAGCGGACCGCTACGGGGCGCCCACTGGCACCCCGTTTCCGACTGAGTCCCTCCCACCAGAAACGCCTGCGTCCCGAGGAATTACGCTATCCCGACGCGTATATGCCCGGCCTGATTCCAACCCCTCGGCACGCGACCCACATAGCGAAACCAAAAGGCTGTGTTTATACTGCGGCTGCTTGTATGCTATGGGCCGATAAGCTGAACGGCCGGTTTTTTAATTCATGGTTTAACTCAGTACCATCGCCGGAGGAGGGCGGTATGATCTGTATCAGCTGCGGCAGAACCCATCGGTACATCGCCTCTTCCATTGATCAGGGTATGCACTGGCTGCGCCAGGATGAATCCACCCGGCTGGGTATCTGCTCCTTCTGTCAGGATGCCGTGGATGCCTGGGATCAGGGGGCCCGGGATGTCCGTGACCTGGCGAACGCCAGGTTGAAAAAGGAGCGTGAAACCGACCTGCCGGGCTGGTTGATCAAGCACGCAAAATTGCCATCGCTGCCGCATGTGCTGATTGAGGTCTATAAAGAACTCGAGTCGGAGACGGCCGGCATCGAGCGCATCATACAACTGCTTGAGACCGATCCGGGGTTGACCGCGCGGGCGCTTCAGCTGGGAAACTCCGCGTATTACGGTGCGGGGAAGCAGATCACCCGGGTGGAGGATGCCATCCTGCGCGTGGGGCCGTTCGACCTCTGGGCCCTGCTGATCTCGACCGAGGTCAAGAGCCTGTTTTTCGGCATCCGCCCCGATCTGATGGACATGAACAGTTTCTGGCGCCACGCCCTGTTCACTGCCTGCGCCTGCCGCATACTGGCGGAACAGCAGCGACTGGGATCGGCCGGCGATCTGTTCGTTGCCGGGTTGTTGCATGATATCGGCAAGTTGCTGTTTTTGCAGCTGATGCCGATTGAGTATGTGGAGGTGATTCATCGTCGGAACTGTGGCGATAAAGGGGCCGAACTGGAGGTGGAGCGGTTGGGTGTCAGCCACGCGCAACTCGGGGCCCGGCTGTTCGAGGCGTGGCAGCTCCCGGAGGCGCTGATAACCCTGACCGCCGGCCACCACGGCCCGGCACCGGCATCCGAACCGCTGGCGCTGCTGCGTCAGGCCGACGCGCTGGCACATACCTATCTCGATCAGAAACCGGCCGGCAGCGAGTCCCACGCACTGCCGGACCGGACCCTGCAACCAATACTTACGCTGTTTCAGCAACTCACGGAACTGGTGCTTTGACCGCGGCTGTCGGTCCCGGCTGACAGGTCCTTAGCTCGGGCTTCAGGTCCGGCGCGGGAATCGGCTCGGCCTCAATGCTGTGGATCGGAACCACCCCCGCCCAGACATCCAGCGGCACATCCTTGGGATTATCCAGCGGTGGGCCGCTTCTGATCTTTGCCGACGCCTCCTCGATTTCAAACCGGACCACCTGGGTCGCTTGCGCCTCCTGATCCGTGGCGGCCCGGGCCAGCGCCGTTCTGCCGGGGGCCAGGTGCTCGGTCAGTGCGACCAGCGCCGCCTGTTTCTCCTCCAGGGAAAGCACCGGCCTGGCGGTGCCGAATGCCACCACGGAGCGAAAGTTGAGCGAATGGTGAAAGGTCGAGCGCGCCAGTACCAGACCATCCAGGTGGGTCACCGTCACACAGGCCGGCATGCCGCCGGCCAGTTGCCGGAGCAGCCGTGAATTGGGAGCCCCATGCAGGATCAGCGCATTACCCTGGCGGGCATAGGCCATGGGGATCACAAACGGCTGGCCCTCCAGGTGGAAACCGACGTGACAGATCTTGCCCTGGTCGAGAATTGCATGGATGGTTTCCGGGTCATAATGGCCACGTTCCTTGTGTCGCTGTATGCGGTGTCTGCCGGGAGTGTTGCTGGTCATTTTTTATGCTCCATAATCAGTGAACTTGAGCTATGATCATTGACTAATGGACCTTGTAAAAGATCCAATTAATGGTTTTTTATTGGTACCAATATTGGGGGCGATGTTGCTGACACTGGATGGCGAGGGTGCGCTCTATATGCAGGTCTACCGCTCATTGAAGCAGCAGATCCTCGCTGGCCGCCTCAGGGAAGGGGAGCGGCTACCCGCCTCCCGGCTGCTCGCGGACAGTCTGGGGGTGTCCCGAAATGTGGTTCTGCAGGGATACGACCAGTTGAAATCCGAGGGCTTTATCGTCGGCCGGGTCGGCGCGGGCACCCGGGTGGCGGATCATCTTGCAACCGCAGATGTGAGAACCGGTCTGGCGGCGGCCAGGCGGCGTGGCGAAACCGTTTCCGCGGTCCGGCTGACGGAACAGGCCAATATCGCATTGGCCTACTGGCAAGCCCGGGCACAACCCGGGACGCTACCCACCCGCGCCCTCGACTATGATTTCCGTTATGGGGATGTCGAGGTGGATCCGCTCTCCGCGCGGATCTGGCGCCGCCTCAGCGGCCACCTGTTCACGCACAGCGTGCATCAGTATGGCCACCCCCAGGGCGAGCCCGTCCTGCGTGAAATCATTGCCGAGTATGCCGGCGCCGGCAGGGGATGTGACTGCGATCCGGGACAGGTGTGCATAGTCAACGGTTCTCAACAGGCGCTGGATATTCTGGCCCGGATGTTCCTCTCTCCCGACAGCCAGGTGATAGTGGAGGAACCGGGTTATCCAGGGGCACGCACGGCGTTTCAGGCAACCGGCGCCACACTGGTTCCGGTACCGGTGGATCTGGCGGGGATCAAGGTCGGACAGTTTCCCGATCCGGGCAGTGCCAACGGGTTGATCTACGTCACCCCCTCTCACCAGTTCCCGACCGGCTCGATCCTCAGCCTCCCCCGGCGACTGGCGTTGCTGGAGTGGGCGGAACAGCACAACCGATTTATCCTGGAGGATGACTACGACGGGGAGTTCCGGTATGCGGGGCGGCCGATCCCCGCGCTGCAGGGGCTCGACCCGGCGGGGCGCACCCTTTATGTCGGCACTTTTTCAAAAGTGCTGTTTCCCGCCCTGCGCATCGGTTACGTCATCCTGCCCGGCAATCTGGTCGAGCCGTTTGTCGGCCTGCGCTGGCTCTGTGACCGCCATACCGCGACCCACCAACAGCGGGTGCTGGCCGCGTTTATCCGCGAGGGTCATTATGAGCGTCACCTGCGGCGCATGCGCAAACGCTACCAGGGGCGACGCCGCGCGCTGATCGACGCGTTGCACCAGGCGTTCGGCGCGGAGATCGAGCTGCACGGCACCAATGCCGGTCTGCATCTGCTGGTCTGGTTCAGGGAGGACGCCTTGGCGGCGGGGGAATCCACATTGATTGCAGCGGCACGGGCGGCCGGGGTGGGGGTCTATCCGGTTTCACCCCTCTACCAGCGACCACCCGGGCGGTTGGGGCTGTTGTTCGGTTATGGCGGCATCCCGGAAGCGCGCATCGCGCCGGGCATAGCCCGATTGCGGCGGGTTTTCGCCGCGCTCCGGTGAAGGGGCGGCAGTGCTTCTAAAAATTAACAACCGACAAGGGGATCATGATGTCATCTAATCTGTTGCTACTCTCCGGCGTTGCGGTGATCGGCGGCATTGCCGTGGCGCTGCAGGCCCAGCTGATGGCACTGCTCGACCGCGGCATGGGGACGCTGGAGAGTGTGTTTATCACCTATGGCGGGGGCGGCCTGCTGATCGGCCTGACGATGCTGTTTCTGCGTGGTGGCAACCTGTCGATATGGCATACCATCCCCTGGTACGCCTATCTCTCCGGCGCCGCCGGTCTGATTATTGTCGCCTCGATCGGCTTCAGTGTGCCGAGACTCGGACTGGTCACCGCCTTCACGCTGCTAGTCGCCGCCCAGTTCATTGTCGGCGCCCTGTTGGATCACTTTGGTTTGCTCGGGGCCGAGGTGCGGGAACTCGATCTCCGCAAGATTGCCGGCATGCTGATCATGCTGCTGGGGGTGTGGCTGACGGTGCGTAGTTGATAGCAACAGGGCATCGCTGCAATAAATCGCTCCGTGACGCGGTCTCTATCTGATGAGGGTCTCCGCGCATGCGCCGGCAGAACCCGGATAAGGCCATTGCCGGAACACGAAGTACCCGATTGCGGCGAATTTTTCGTTTGTCTGCAAGGCGCACCAAGGGGAGCATAGCTGGGCCCATGTGACCCTTGGCGCAACGCCGTAGACGGACGAAAAGACAAGCAAGATGGTACTTCGTTTGACAGAAATGGCCTAAACTCTTCCTTCCGCACCAGAGAGGCGCACCGATGTTTCGCCTGTTACGCCGGTACCTTGACTTCAAGCTGATGATTTTCCTGCTGTTGCCGTTCTCCGCCACTGCCGAGCGGATTGGCGGATTCGAGATTGCCGCGGATCAGGCCTCGATTCCGCTGCGTGAGATCCACTCGGGTGGACCACCCAAAGACGGCATTCCGGCAATCGACCACCCCAGGTTTTTGCAGGCCGGGGAGGCCCATGATCTCGGGCCCGAGGAGCGAGTGCTCGGACTGAACCTGAACGGCATCGCCAAGGCTTATCCCATTGCGATCATGAACTGGCACGAAATCGTCAATGACCGGTTTGCCGATGAGCCCGTGGTGATCACCTACTGCCCGCTTTGCGGCAGTGGTGTGGCCTTTTCCGCGCGCGTGTCCGGTGAGACCTTGCAGTTTGGTGTGTCGGGTCTGCTCTATAACAGCGACGTGCTGCTCTATGACCGGAAAACGGACTCGCTCTGGTCGCAACTGCTGGCCCGCGCGGTCACCGGAGAGATGAATGGCACCCGGCTGGAGGTGCTGCCGTTAATGACGACAAACTGGTCGGAGTGGCGCGCGCAGCATCCCGCAACACTGGTTCTGTCACGCGCCACCGGGCATGTCCGGGATTATGACCGGGACCCCTACGCCGGTTATGAATCCAGTGAAGGGATCTACTTCCCGGTCAAACAGCAGGACCCACGCTACCATCCCAAGGAGCAGGTTTTCGGGTTGGAGATTGACGGTCGCTTCAAGGCCTACCCGGTTGCCGAACTGAGTCGTGCCGAAGGCGAGATCCGGGATCGGTTTGCAGGCCGCGCCTTTACCATACGCTACAATCCTGCCAGTCAGAGTGCCCGTTTTTTCGATTCGCAAGGCGGAGAGATACCGGTGATCCAATCCTACTGGTTTGCCTGGTATGCCTTCCATCCCGACACCGAGGTGTTCCGTCCCTGATCGGGTCAGGCACGACGGACTCTGATCAACGGTACTGGTCGATCCCGGTATCCCGCAGCCGGTCATAATAACGCGCCCGGTAGAGGTGGCGCACACCCTGCTCATCATCCCGAAACGCGGTACGGTCATGCAGGATATTGTTGCTGATCAGGCCCATGCCCGGCTCCAACCGGCCGCGGAAGATATAGGGTGAGTCACTGGCGAGGATCTCGCTCAGGGCATCAAGTGCCCGGCGAGTGAGCGGGTCATCGGACCAGATGACATGCCGGGTGCGTATGGTATAACGCATATGCAGGTTGCCACAGGGCATGATCGACAGGACCGGTCCGATCTCTTCCTGCCGGGCCACCTCGCCTTGGTTCAGGCGCGGCGGGATGGTCATCACCTCCGGGCCCATCAGCGCCGTGATGAAGGCGGGATCCTGGTCCCGCAGCAGGATGTAGGCGATTTCGTGATCGAGCAGGGCATTTTCACCGCCGCTGCCGGCGCTCTGCACACAGTGCAGGATCAGCGAGTGGATCTGCTCGTCCGGGCGGTTGTAATAGCCGTCCGTGTGCCATTTGATGGGGCGATTGGAGTAGGGGATGTACTGCTGTCTGATCCCGTCCGCGGCGACTTTCAGCGAGGTCAGGCCGGTGTCATCCGAGAGCCAGTTGTGGTTCAGGTGCCGGGCGCCGAACTGGCGTCCCAGCGAGAGCGGGATCTCGGGGTCCGGATCACTCCCGGTCTCGCTGATATAGATGGCCATATTGGCCTTGCGCACCCGTTGGCTGATGGCCTCGAACTCTGCGCGGGTCAGTTGGCGGGGATCCCTGACCGGTACCAGCAGCGCCTCCAGGGAAGCGGGGTAGTCCGCCAGTTTCCTGGACCGCCAACTCTGGTAAAGCGCTTCATTCGCCAGACTGAAAGGTGTTGCAAGCGGATTTTCGGCTACGGCTGTATGGGGCATCTGCGGAGTACCGTCGGGGTCATATTGGCGAAATATTAGCAATTACTAACACATGCCGCCAGTCGCCCGCACCGAATAGCCCTCACGGTATCGGTTCAGATGGTGAATTATGGCAATAATTCCCGCTAACCATCCTGTTCCAGCATTGGGAACAGCGCATCAATCTTGGCCGCGCAAATAAAATCATTTTCCGAAAGATTCTTGATCGCATGGGTGCTGTAACTTACCTTGCAGCGGTTGTACCCGACCTCCAGGTCGGGATGGTGGTCCTCGCCATTGGCTATCCAGGCCACGGCATTGACGAAGGCGATGGTCTGGTAAAAGTTCTTGAAGCGGAACTCCCGTGCAATGGCCTGGGTTGAACCGAGCAGTTGCCATTCCGGGGAGAGCCGTGCCAACAGCTCCCTGCACTGTGCCTCCGACAGTGGCGGGGTCTGCGGGTTGCAGACGCTGCAGTGTCTTTCCTGCAATGGTCCCGACCTTTCCTGTGCCTGTGTCATCGTTACACCTCGCTGTCACCTGTGAGTAATAACGCCAGGGTTCACTACACCAAGTATATCTGAACGGGCCGATTCAGTAGCTGATCGCGCTGAGGACGGGATTGCCGATCACCGGATGGACCGCCTTGCGATAATTGCGGGTGATGCGTTTAACATAGTTCCGGGTCTCTCGATAGGGCGGTACCCCACGATAGCTCTTCACCGCGTTCTCCCCGGCATTGTAGGCGGCCAGAACCAGGGGCACATCCCCTTCAAAGTGCCGTACCAGCCATTGCAGATAGGCCATGCCACCGTGCATGTTCTGTGAGGGGTCCCAGACATCGCTCACACCGAAGCGTCGCGCAGTGGCCGGAATAAGCTGCATCAGCCCCCGGGCGTCCTTTGAAGAGCGGGCCTGTGGATTGAAATTGGACTCGGCCCGGATCACTGCCAGCACCAGGTCGGCGTCGAGACCGTAGGCAGGTGCCCAGGCCCGCACCCAGTGCTCAATCTGCTGTCGATCCGGCTGTGCTTCCAGCGGCAGGCTACTGCACCGGTGGTCCCGGCGGGGCGCTACGCCGGACAGCCGGGTCAGCATCCTGGCAGCCATGGGATCGCCGGCCGCGGCGGCTTTTTCAAACCACCCGGCAGCCACCGCCGGGTCCTGTGCAACCCAGCGGCCATTGAAATGCATCCAGCCCAGCGCGTAGTAGGCCTCGGAGTCCCCCCGGTCGGCCGCCAGGCAGTAGAGCCGGAACGCCTTTTGGTAGTCCTGTTCCACCCCGCGGCCATGCTCATAGCGCAGCGCCAGTTGGCGCATGTCGCCCGCTTGCCGCGGCTTCTCCGCCGCGCAGAAGAGTGGCGTCAGCAGAAGTAATAAAAGAACCGAAGAGGCCCGGTAGTGCATGGCGTATTCACCCACATGACGATACCCATGCACTAGGCAAATATTATTCCATCCGTCAATTAATCATTAATATCAACTGGTTAATTATTCACCGGAGATTCAGGAACGGCCCAGTGTAAAATTCGCTGACAACACCCTCCGCTATTCGTGTACCACCAATACATCGCAGTTTGCGGTTTCGATCACGCGCTTCGCGGTGGCGCCCAGCAGGATGTGGAGGCCTTCCAATTTGTACGATCCGATGACAATCAGCCCGGCCTGCTGCCGGGCCGAGTAGTCGGCCACCGCCTGATCGACCGGCCCCGCAGTCACCACCACCTCTTGCTCCACTTCCAGCCCCTCGATGACCGAGGTGAAGGCCTCCAGGCCCCGCATGCGGAGATTTTTCGCCGCGCTCTCTTCATCCTTTCCCGCGGTAAAATTGTCCACCACGTTCAGCAGGGTCAACCGGGCATTGTAGCGTTTGGCCATTCGCACGGCCTTGTAGATGGTCATCAGCCCCTGGTCATTGAGGTCGGCGGCAACCACGATATGCCGGTAGTCATCGGGCGGGCGGTTGGCGTGCACCACCAGGACGTCGCACTCGGTCTGCTCGGGCATGGTTTCATCGCCGGCCTGAAGCAGCGGCTGCAGTTGTGCGTACCCGACATTGTCCAGGACCACCAGGTCGCCATTCACCGCGTTTGCCAGGCGGGCGAGCTGCAGCAAATTCCCCTGGGTACTTTTAGCCGCCGTGATCTCCGCATTCTCCGCCAGCAGCCGATCCATGGCCGCCGCCAGCGCTTCGACAGCGCTGCCGGACGGGGTGATATGGACCAACGTGACCTGGCTGTGGAGCTTGCTGGCGACATTGGTCGCCCGCAGGGCGGCCGGTTGTTCGCTCACGGTTGGCGAATAGAGGGCCACGATACTGTGATAGCCGACGGATTGCGTGGTCGTCATGGTACGGTTACCTGTTTGGTGTAAGGGAGGCTGACAACGGCTGGCGCGTGGCCACCGCACTCGCCGCGACGGCCATGTTGCCAGTGGACGGGCGGGCTGTGCGAACGCCGCTCACACGGCCTCTCGGCAGGCCGTCCGCAGCAGGGAATCGAGTCCCGGATAATACTCCCGGTCCAGCTGATACTTGCGTCCGCAATCGCCCCAGGAGCCACCCTGGGCGATGGCGCGTTCAAGATCGCGCGGCCGGTCGATGATCACCCCGCCGCTGGAGCGGATGCCCAGATCGAACAGCAGATCGGGAAGTCCGCTGGCGCTGGGTCCGATCAGGTGGATCTTCGCCGGGTCGCCGGCCGCCTCGACAATCGACTCGATGCTGTTGTTGATCAGGGTCGACGCGGTACACAGAACGGTGTCGCAGCGGGCCAGTGCCTGTGGTGTGGTGAACAGCTCCAGCCCCAACTCCGGTGGTACCCGTTCCGGCTGCTGCTCGATCACGATGACCTCCGTGCCCCGGGCCAGATAGCGTTCAACCAGGGGTCTGAAGAACCCCACCACTCCGATCCGACCCTCGGGCCGGTCGCCGTCGTCCGGCTTGCCGGCGGTGGTCGGATCAAAACCGGCACGCTTCATCAGGTACTGGCTGAGGGCATTGAACGCTCCCAGTGCCAGGGCGCTACGCGGCAGGTCGATTCCGTCCAGCCCGCGGGCGATTTCGGAAGGCGATTCCGCGATGGAGTGGTGCGCGTTCTGGCGAAGCCATTCCAGGGTGTCGCCCAGGCAGCTATAAAAGGGGCCGGTGCTGCCGTCGCTCAGGACCACGAAACCGAAATTATCCTTGATATCCTCGGCCACATCGGCGACCGGCAGCAATACCCGGGCGATGGGCGGAAGCCGGAGGGCGTTGTCGATCCGTTTGATCAGTCGACGATAGTTGGAGAGATACGGCATTGAGTGTGACCCGGCATTGGTTTTCTTAACTATAGATGGTCCAGTCGGTGCGTGAGGGGTGAAATTGGAGCGTATGGCGATTGCCCCCGGGAATGTCGGGGGATACCATAATCCCGCCAATCCTGGCCCATCCCTTGGATCGTTGTCTCCCATGAATGATGCAATTTCACAACTCCTGCCTCAGCCCGTCTGGAGACATTTTTACCAGCTGACCCAAATACCCAGACCGTCGCATCATGAGGCGGCGGTACAGGACTACGTCATACAGGTGGGTGAGCGCCTGGGACTGCAGACCATCAGGGACCCGGCGGACAATATCCTGATCAGAAAACCGGCCTCGGCCGGCATGGAGTCGGCACCCGGCGTGATTCTTCAAGGGCATCTCGATATGGTCCCGCAGGCCAATGCCGATACCTTGCACGATTTCACCCGGGATCCGATTTGGGTGCGCATTGAGCAGGAGTGGGTCAAGGCAACCGGCACTACCCTGGGGGCGGATAACGGCATCGGCGTGGCGGCGACCCTGGCCGTGCTGGAGTCGCGCCAACTCAAGCACGGCCCGCTTGAGGCACTGTTCACCAGTAACGAAGAAGACGGCATGTCCGGTGCATTCGGTGTCCGGCCCGATCTGCTCCAGGGGGAAATATTGCTGAACATGGATTCGGAGGATGAGGGGGTCCTCTGTATCGGCTGTGCCGGTGGCGCCAATGCCACCAGCTCGCTCTCCTACCCGGCCGAGCGCGTCGCCAGCGGGTGGCTCGGCTATCGGCTCAAACTGAGCGGGCTCAAGGGGGGGCACTCCGGGGTGGATATCCACCGGGGCAGGGGCAATGCCAACAAGCTGCTGGCGCGACTGTTATCCGCTGCCGAGGCGGAATGTGCTATCCGGCTGTGCGCCTTCAACGGAGGCAACATGCGCAATGCCATACCGCGAGAGGCGACCGGTGTGTTCCATGTGCCGGCCTCGCGTGCGGCCGACCTGAAAGGGCTGCTCGAGACCCGCTGGGCGGCGATGGCATCGGAGCTCGCGGCGGTGGAGCCTGATCTTGCGATGGAGCTGCAGGCGGATGCAACCGCCGACCAGTGGCTGCCGGGGAGCCTGCAGCAACAACTGCTGGATGCCCTGATGGCCTGCCCCAACGGGGTGCTGCGCATGAGCGACAGCATGCCCGGGCTGGTGGAGACCTCCACCAACCTGGCCATTGTGCGAGTGAGCGACGGCCGCATCGAAATCAAAAGCCTGATCCGCAGCTCCATCGACTCGGCCCGGGATGCGCTGTGCGCGGTTCACCGCTCGCTGTTTCGGCTGGTCGGTGCGGAAACCGTGATCGATGGGGAATACCCCGGCTGGAAACCCAATCCGCATTCGCCGCTGCTGCAGACCATGCGCCAGGCCTACCAGGACATCTTTGACACCCCGGCCGAGATCGGCGCCATCCACGCCGGCCTGGAGTGCGGCATCATCGGCGGGCGCTATCCCGGTCTCGAGATGATCTCCTTTGGCCCCACCATCCGCTATCCGCATTCCCCGGATGAGTGCATGCATATCCCCTCGGTGCAGCGGTTCTGGGACCTGTTGGTGGCCACACTGGCGCGTCTTCAATAATCGGTCGCAAACTGAAAAGTATCTATAAAACAGGGCGATATCCATAAGTAGTGGCGGTCTGGTGCATAAGAAAAATTGAATGTATGGCGCATTGCATCAATCGCGGTGGTGTATTACGGTTTCGCAATGTCTACTAAACATCCCATTATTGTCATCACCGGTTCATCGGGCTCTGGTTCGAACCGGGTGAGTGATGTATTCAGCCATATTGCCTGGCGTGAGAAGATCAGCCACCTGATCGTGGATGGCGGCGCATTTCACCGCTATGCG
The DNA here is from genome assembly GCF_029017505.1 of Sedimenticola hydrogenitrophicus. Classification (GTDB taxonomy): domain Bacteria; phylum Pseudomonadota; class Gammaproteobacteria; order Chromatiales; family Chromatiaceae; genus Sedimenticola; species Sedimenticola hydrogenitrophicus_A. The sequence continues at coordinate 48,616 of NZ_JAQGEI010000010.1, read as the reverse complement.
CGGGACGAGATGGCGCGGCAGGTCGAAGAGGCCTGTGCCGATGGCCGCTATCTCAGCCACTTCAGCCCCGAGGGCAATCGGCTGGACCTGCTGGAATCCCTGTTCAGGGAGTTCTCATCCCACGGCACCGGCGAGTACAGACACTACCTGCATACCGAGGAACAGGCGATACAGCACCAACAGGAGGCCGGTACCTTTACCCCCTGGACGTCGCTGCCGCCGGATCTGGACCTGCTGGTCTATCAGGGCCTGCACGGCGCATTCGCCGGCCCCGGTGTCGATATACTGCAGCATGTGGATCTGACTCTGGGCGTCGCGCCCATTGTCAATCTGGAGTGGATTCAGAAGATTCATACGGATATCAGGAACCGGGGCTACACCCTGGATGCGGTACGCGCCGCCATCCAGCACCGGCTGCACGACTATGTCCATTACATCACCCCACAGTTTTCGAATACCGACATCAACTTCCAGCGCATCCCCCTGGTGGATACCTCCAACCCGTTCGATGCCCGGGATGTGCCGGGGAGTGACGAGAGCATGGTGGTGATCAGCTTCCGCGAACCCAGGAAGCATGACTTCTCCATATTGCTGAAACGGATTGAGGGTGCCTTCATGTCACGGCGCAACTCCCTGGTGGTGCCCGGCGGCAAGATGGAGTTCGCCATGGAGCTGTTGTTGAACCCCCTGGTGCATGAGATGATGGAACGGCGGCGTCAGCTAGAGGAGTTCTGATTATCACTACCGACAACAGCAAAGACCGGGCGATACTCGAGGCGATGCGCAAGGTGCTGACCGCGGTCATCCGTGACACCACGCCGCCGCCGGGTATGCGGCACCCCCTGACCGATGAGACGATTCAGGATGTAAGGCTCTGCCTGGGACTGATTACGGCGCGGGAAAAAGAGCTGGGTGAGGAGGCGGGCGTTACGGCACAGCGTCCCTACTATGCGGATGAACGCCCCACCTCGACGGTGGTGCCGTTTGACCTGGGCAAGGGCAAGGACCCGGAGTAGGGGCTAGGTAACTTACTCGTCGATCTCTTCTATGATCTCGTCTATATAGCGCCGCTGCAGATCGGCAAAGCTGTCGATCCGGCGATCCCTGAGAAAAGGCCAGATGCGCCGCACCGACTCGCTGCGCCGCAGATCGACATCCACCAGCAGGATATCCTCGTTGACGCCCGCCTCCCCGAGCAGCTCGCCCTGGGGCCCACAGATGAACGAGTTACCCCAGAAGCGGATCCCCTGGCTGTGGCCCGATGGGTCCGCTTCATGGCCGACCCGGTTGCAGGCCGCCACCGGCAGACCGTTGGCGACAGCGTGCCCCCGCTGCACCGTGACCCAGGCGTCGCGTTGCCGCTTCTGTTCCTCCTCGCTGTCGCCCGGATCCCAGCCGATGGCGGTGGGGTAGAGCAGCAGTTCGGCACCGGCCAGGGCCATCAGTCGGGCCGCCTCCGGGTACCACTGATCCCAGCACACCAACACACCCAATCTGCCGAGGCTGGTATCGATCGGCCGGAACCCCAGATCACCGGGGGTGAAGTAGAATTTCTCGTAGAAGCCGGGATCGTCCGGGATATGCATCTTTCGATAGCGTCCGGCCAGGCGTCCGTCGCTGTCGAACACCACCGCGGTATTGTGATAGAGGCCGGCGGCACGCTTCTCGAACAGCGAGCTGACGATCACCACGCCCAGTTGCGCGGCCAGGGCGCTGAAAAGTTCGGTCGAGGGGCCGGGAATTGGCTCCGCCAGATCAAACAGCCGGGTCTCTTCCGTCTGGCAGAAGTAGGGGGTGTTGTGCAACTCCTGCAGCAACACCAGCTGACCACCCGCCGTGGCTGCCCGGCGTATCCGCTCACTGATAAGGGCCAGATTGTCATCCCGGTTGCTGCTGCAGGGGTGCTGGATCAGGGCGATCTTGATGGCTTTTCTGCTATTCATGGCTATGGATTCAAGGCTGGATTCTATGCCCCTGAGCAAACGGGGCGCAACGGGTCTGTACTGATTTAACCGCATTGGATCGGCGCCCACAACCCCGCTGTTCAGGCCGGCAACGACGCTTCCGCGGGGGACAATGTCACCTGTGCGGGAAACTGCATGGTGATACAGTGCAGGCTGCCGTTCTGGCGAATCAACGGCAGGCAGTCGATCGGGATAATCTCACGCTGCGGAAAACAGGCCTGCAGCGCGCGGATCGCCGCCGCATCCTGTGGAATATTATACACCGGGAGCAGTACCGCGCCGTTGATGATCAGGAAATTGGCATAGCCCGCCGGCAGGCGGTCGCCCTGTTTGGATAAAATCGGCGGAATCGGTGGCAGTGCTATCAGCCGGTAAGGTTGCCCATCCCGTTGTCTGAAGGCGCGTAGTTCGGCGGCCATGGCCTCCAGCTCCGGATAGTCGGGATCTTCCGCGGTTGCCGTGGCGTAGAGGATGGTCGCCGGGTCGGCAAACCGGGCCAGGGTGTCGATATGGCCGTCGGTGTCGTCGCCGGAGAGATGACCATGCTCCAGCCACAGGAAGCGATCGAATCCCAGCTGCTGGGAGAGTATGGACTCCACCTGGTCTGCCGTCAGGTCGGGATTCCTGCTGCGGGTCAGGACCGAACTGCGGGTGGCCAGCAGCGTCCCCAGCCCATCGGTCTCCACGGCCCCCCCTTCGAGCACCAGGGGTACGCTGCGCTGTTCGGTTGCGGCGAATACCCCGGCACGGAACAGCTGCTGATTGATCCGGGTATCCAATTCGGCCGGATACTTTCCGCCCCAGCCGTTGAACTGGAAATCCAGCAACAAGGCACCTTTCTCGCCGATACAGGTCAATGGCGCGTGGTCCCTGGCCCAGCTGTCGTTGGAGGGGGCGATGGCGAAGTGCAACCGTTCGGGAGCAATTCCCGCTGCGGCAAGCTTCCCGCTGATGAGCTTATGATGTCGCTCGTTCTGGCAGACGATCAGCAGCCGCTGGAAGCGGGTGACCTGCCGGCTGATGGCGAGGTAGACCTGGTCAACCTCGGCAAGATGGTCGGCCCAATCGGTCTGCCGATGTGGCCAGGTCAACATGATCGCGGATTGGTTCGCCCACTCGGCAGGCAGGAGATACTCGGATGTCAAGGGTGTGTGGTCCCATTGGAGCGGCACCGGCGATTGGCCGGTGCCTGACAGATCAGCGGTGAACGACCGTGTTGATCACGTACTCGTTTTCAAAGTAGACGGTGAAATCGGCATAGACCCAGCGGGTAATCGGCGGCTCGCCGACCCAGGGCAGCTCTTTTTCGGGCTCCCCGAACCGGGCGCGAACCGCGTCCATGGTCTGTCCGGCGCGAGGACGCACCAAGCCCTCGCTGCTGTTGGCGGGAGCCTGCTCGATGGCATCGAGCAAGAGCACATCGGCTGATGCCAACGGGGTGACGGACGAGAGCGCAGCAACCAGCAACAGTGTTGAAATGGGTTTCATGATATTGGAACTCCTGTCCTCTTATTCTCTAAAGTAAAATATAGCATTTTGATCTAGTTCCCGAAACACAAAGGTGTTTTTTTATCCAGGGATGGATTTATGCCGCGGAAGCCTTGGATGGCTGGGAGCGGCTTTCGGAATATGGTTTAATGCGCGCCTATGTATAAGCCTCTCGAACTGTATATCGGATTGCGGTACACGCGTGCCAAGCGACGCAACCACTTCATCTCCTTCATCTCGCTGATCTCCATGCTGGGGATCATGCTGGGCGTGGTGGCGTTGATCGCGGTGCTCTCAGTTATGAATGGCTTTCACAAAGAAGTCCGTGAACGAATTCTCGGAATGACTTCTCACGCCACCATCTCCTCTTATCAGAACAATCTGACGGATTGGCAGCAGGCGATGGAGTTGTCCACCCGGCACCCCAACGTGGTTGGGCAGGCGCCCTTCATCGAGGCCCAGACCATGTTGACCAATGGGCAAAAGGTGAACGGGGCCATCCTGCGCGGGATTCTGCCGGAGTACGAACCGCGGGTCTCGGAAGTGGGCGAACATATGCTGACCGGGCGTCTCGATCAATTGGCTGCCGGCGGTTTTGATATCATCCTGGGCAAGGAGCTGGCCCTGCTGCTGGGGGTCGGGGTCGGCGACAAGGTGACGGTGGTCACACCGCAGATACGCATCACCCCCGCCGGCGCCATGCCGCGGCTGAAGCGCTTCACGGTCAGCGGTATCTTCGAGGTCGGCATGGGGGAGTATGACCGGGGACTGGCGCTGATCCACATGCAGGACGCCGCCAGACTGCTGAAGCTTGACGAAGGCGTCACTGGCGTCCGGCTCAAGCTCGACGACCTCTACCTGGCCCCCCAGGTCTCACGCGAGCTGGCGAAACAGCTACCGGGGGTCTACCGGGTCAGTGACTGGACCTTCCAGCATCGGAATTTCTTCAGCGCGTTGCGCACCGAGAAGCGCATGATGTCGCTGATCCTGTTCCTGATCGTCGCCGTGGCGGCCTTCAATATCGTGTCGACCCTGGTGATGGTGGTGACGGACAAGCAGAGCGACATCGCCATCCTGCGCACCCTGGGCATCTCGCCGCGTAGCATCATGGGCATCTTCATCATCCAGGGGGCCACCATCGGCTTTGTCGGGACCCTGCTGGGGATTGGCGGCGGCATCCTGCTGTCGCTGAATCTTGAATCGCTTGTTAAATCGGTCGAAGGGTTCTTTGATGTGAACTTTCTGGATCCCAATATCTACTACATCAGCACCCTGCCGTCCGATCTGCACTGGGATGATGTGGGCATGATCAGTATCAGCGCCTTCTTCATCACCCTGGTGGCCACTCTCTATCCCGCCTGGCGTGCCTCCCGTACCCAGCCGGCCGAGGCGTTGCGGTATGAGTGATCAGACCAGCGTGATCGAATGCCGGGATCTGACCCGGACCTTTGTCGATGGAAAACTAACCGTGAAGGTGCTGAACGGCATCACCCTGCGCATCGGCCGCGGTGAACGGGTCGCCATCGTCGGCAGTTCCGGCTCGGGCAAGAGTACGCTGCTGCACTGTCTGGGGGGACTGGACCGGGCCACCGGCGGGCAGATCCTGGTTGACGGTCAGGACTTGGAACGCATGAACGAGAAGGCGCGGGGCCTGCTGCGCAACCAGGCCCTGGGGTTTGTCTACCAGTTTCACCACCTGCTGCCGGAGTTCACCGCCCTGGAGAATGTCGCCATGCCGTTGATGATCGGCAATCATCCGGTGCCCGAAGCCCGGCGACGGGCGGAGCAGATGCTGTCACGGGTCGGCCTGGAGCACAGGCTGGACCATAAGCCGGCCGAGCTTTCCGGTGGCGAACGCCAACGGGCCGCGGTGGCCAGGGCACTGGTCAGCCACCCGCGCTGTGTACTGGCCGATGAGCCGACCGGAAACCTGGACCAGAAAACGGCAAGGCAGGTCTACGAACTGATGCTCGAGCTGAACCGGGATCTGCAGACCAGCTTTATCGTCGTGACCCACGACATCGCGCTGGCGGAAAGTATGGACCGGGTGCTGCACCTCTCCGATGGCGTGTTGAACGGCGAGCCCTAAGCGCCTATTTCTGACCCCGCCGGTTTTTCCAGTTCGAGATGATGTGCATGCGCCAGAGTCCGCGAATGGAGAGGTAGCCCAGGAGGGCGGCAATCAGTGCGCACACCAGGCTACCCAGGTAGAGCGGTAGCCAGATATTTCCCATGCTGTGGCTGAACCATGCCATGGTCGGTTCAAAGTGGCCGTTGGCCGCCGGAGTGCCCAGGATCCAGGTGCCGACCAGATAGGTGAAATAGAACATCGGCGGCATGGTGAGCGGATTGGTGACCCATACCAGGGCCAGCGAGATCGGCATATTGACCCGGGTCGGTATGGCGGTGGCTGCGGCGGCAATCATCTGGAAGGGTATGGGAATGAGGGCCCAGAATAGCCCGACGGCAAAGGCACCGGCGACAGAGCGGCGGTTCATGTGCCAGAGGTTCGGATCGTGGAGAAGCTGACCAAATACCTTGAGGTGCCGGTGATTTCGAATCGTCTCGCGATTCGGGGTAAATCGTTTGATCAGGTGTTTCGGCATACAACCTCTTCTCAACCATGCAATCCCCCTGTCAAGGGCAGAGTATTGAATCATGCCCACACCCTTTTGACCAGTATATGCACGATATGCACGGTAAATATCGATTGCCGGCGGGCGATTCAGACCGGGTGGTCAGCGACCTGAGGCCGGCGCGAGGAGCGGCCGGTTCAGCCGGCCCGCGCTTCCCGGTATGTGGGGGCAGATAGCGCTGGCGTTAAACGGCCATAAGACTTAATCTACTGCTTCGTTAAATATCTGACCCAGGGAAGGGAGATGATTTACACCACGGTCGCCTTTGTGTCCGGTGTTGTGCTGCTACAGTTCCAGTCGACACTGCCTCCGTTGTCCGCGTGGCCGCTGTTATTGCCGCTCTGTCTGTTTGCCTGGCGATACCGCGCCAATCCACTCATTCAGCTGCCCGCCACCCTGCTGTGTGGGTTCTTCTGGGCCGCCGTCATGGCCCATTCCGCACTGGATGCCGCGCTGCCGGAAGCCCTGGAAGGGGCCGATTTACTGGCCACCGGTGTCATCGAATCGCTTCCGGATGTAACCGCCGATCGAACTCGCTTCTGGTTTCAGGTCGAGCAACTCGCCGACGCGCAACAGACCTACCCCGTTCCCGGTCGGGTGCTGTTGAACTGGTATCGGCATGCCCCGGCGCTGTCGGCGGGTGACCGCTGGCAGTTCTCGGTGCGCCTGAAACGCCCCCACGGTCTGGCCAATCCCGGCGCGTTCGACTATGAAGCCAGCCTGTTCCAGAAGGGGATCCGGGCCACCGGCTACATCCGTGGCGGCCCTGTGAACCGCCGCCTGGGTAGCGTAGCTATCGGCTATCAGTTTGAGCGGATGCGCCAAGCCATCGCCGAACGCATCGACTCGGTGCTGCAGCCGGGAGAGCCGGCAGGTCTGGTGCGTGCCCTGATGATAGGCGATCGCAGCCGCATCTCGCCGGCGGAGTGGTCGGCATTTCGCAAGACCGGCACCAATCATCTGGTGGCGATATCCGGACTGCACATCGGCATCGTCTCCGGCATCGGTTTTTTTCTCGCCAGTGGGCTATGGCGGCGCTCCGCCAGGCTCTGCGGCCTGATGCCCGCCCCCCAGGCGGGCGCCGTTGCCGCCCTGATCAGCGGCTTCTGTTATGCCGGACTGGCGGGCTTCGCCATCCCCTGTGTCAGGGCACTGGTGATGTTGTCCGCGATGCTCGGCGGCGTACTCTGCCGCCGCCCCGTTCAACCGGAACGGAGTCTCTGTATGGCCTTGCTATCGATCGTGCTGCTGGATCCGATCTCGGTGATATCGCCCGGTTTCTGGCTCTCTTTCGGGGCGGTGGCGGTGATTCTGCTGGGCATCCTCGGCCGGCTCAGACTGAAGGCGGCACTCATGGCGGGGCTGTTCAGGGTGCAGTGGGTCGTAGCCCTGGGCCTTGCCCCGCTACTGCTTTTGCTGGGCTTTGAGCTGCCGATCGTCTCCCCCCTGGTGAATCTCATCGTGGTCCCACTCTTCTCACTGCTGCTGGTGCCGCTTACGCTGCTCTCGGTGACCACACTGATGCTGTGGCCGACCCTGGGGAGCATGCTGCTGGCCGCCACGGCCTGGTTGCTGGGACAGACGCAGGGGCTCCTGGCCCTGGTGGCGGAGTATAGCGAAACCATCACCCTGGCCGGCGTCCCTCCGCTGTGGATGCTGCTGGGCATGCTGTTGAGCATCCTGTTGCTGTTGCTGCCGGCAGGCATCCCTGGAAGGTGGCTGGGATTGCTGCTGATCTGGCCGCTGCTGTTCCACCGGCCTGCGTCACCTCCCCGGGGCGAGGTCTGGATGACCATGCTCGATGTGGGACAGGGGCTGGCCATCGTACTGCAGACCTCGCGGCACGTGCTGCTCTATGACGCAGGACCCCGGTTTCCATCGGGATTTGATACCGGGGCGGCGGTAGTGCTGCCCTACCTGAGGAGCCGGGGTGTGGAGAAAATCGACCGGATCATCGTCACCAATGGTGATATGGATCACCGTGGCGGGTTGGCATCCGTGCTGCAGGAGCTTCCCTCGGGAACGCTGTTGAGCGGTGAGCCGGAGCGTATTCCCAGCGGCAGACCGGTGCGCTGCGCGGCCGGTACGCACTGGACCTGGGACGGGGTACGCTTTGAGATACTGCACCCGGACGCCGCTTCACACTGGCGGGGCAATGATGCCTCCTGTGTGCTTGCCGTCGCCACGGCCGCCGGGCAGCTGTTGCTGACCGGGGATATCGAAGCGGCAGCAGAGGAGCGCTTGATTGCGCACCATGGGGAGCGCCTGGCGTCGACAGTGGTGACGGTGCCGCATCACGGCAGCGCCGGTTCTTCGAGCATGCGGTTCATCAACGCAACCGGCGCACGCTACGGCCTGATATCGGCCGGCTACCGCAACCGTTATGGATTCCCCAAGGCGGTGGTACGGCAACGCTGGCAGGCGAGGGGGGCGACTCTGCTGAATACCGCCGAAGCCGGTGCGATATCCCTGCGGTTCACGGCGGACGGCCGGATCGAAGGCCCCTTCAGTTATCGCAAGACCCACCGGCGTTACTGGATGTCGACACCCTTCTGACAACCGATCGGGATGGGAAATGCCTAACAGCTTTCGATCACGGCATGGAATACAGTATGATACTGCTCATTTGGTGGGGCGGGTTGCCCTGATCCGCACAAACCAACTCCAGAGGGACTAGATAAGGTGTTTGAACTGGTTAAGGCCGGTGGCATACTCATGCTGCCTATCATCGCATGCTCCATCGTCGCCCTGGCGATCATTATCGAGCGGCTCTGGGCGCTTCGATCCAGACGCGTCATACCGAACAACCTGGTGGCCCAGATCTGGCAGCTGCATAGCAAGGGGCAGCTCACCAACGCCCACGTGGTGACCGTCAAGGAGGGCTCCCCCCTGGGACGTATCCTGTCCGCCGGCCTGGCCAATCGCCAGCATTCCAGGATTGTGATGAAAGAGGCGATAGAGGAGGTGGGTCGTCAGGTGGTCCATGAGCTGGAGCGCTACCTGAACACCCTGGGCACCATCGCCTCCATCGCCCCCCTGCTGGGGCTGCTGGGTACGGTGATCGGCATGATCAAGGTATTCGCCGCCATCATGACCGCGGGTGTCGGCAATCCCACCGTGCTCGCCGGGGGCATCTCCGAGGCCCTGATCACCACGGCTGCCGGCCTCTCCGTGGCCATTCCCAGCCTGATGTTCCACCGCTACTTCGGCGGCAAGGTGGATCGGCTGGTGATCAAGATGGAGGAGCAGGCGCTGAAAATGGTCGAGGTGATGCAGGGCGAGCGTGAGCAGGAGTAAATCGAGGTGAATCTACGCCCCCATCGCAAGGAGTCACCCGAGCTGAACCTCACCCCGTTGATCGACGTGGTGTTCCTGCTGCTGATCTTCTTCATGGTCTCCACCACCTTCGACAAGGAGTCGCGGATCAAGGTGGAACTGCCGACGGCTGCCACCCAGGATGAGCAGGTGGAGGCGGAAAAGGTCCTGGCGATTACCGTCGATGCCAGCGGGCGCTTCTACGTGGACGAACGGGAGGTGGTGAACACCGAGGCCGACACCCTGAAGCGGGCCATCGAAAAGGCGGCCGGCATGCGTCGGGACCTGCCGGTGATCATCAAGGCGGATGCCCGTACCCCCTTTCAGTCGGTGTTCAAGGTGATGGATGTCACCAGTCAACTGGGCTTTGTCAACATGACCTTTCCCGGCAAGCAGCCGGTAGAGGGCAACTGACCGATCCGTGAAACGTCTGGATCACTACTGGTATAGCTACAATCCGGTTTCCGTAGCCCTGCTGCCGCTCTCCTGGCTGTTTAGCCTGGTCAGCCGGCTCCGGCGATGCGCCTATGCGGTCGGGCTGTTTACCACGAAAAAACTACCTGTCCCGGTCATTGTCGTGGGCAATATCAGCGTCGGCGGTACCGGCAAGACACCACTGGTAATCTGGCTGGCGCGACACCTGCAGGATCTGGGTTACAAGCCGGGTATCATCTCCCGGGGCTATGGTGGCAAGGCAACCGAGTGGCCGCTGCCGGTAGTGCCGCAAAGCGATCCCACCCAGGTGGGGGACGAGCCGGTGATGCTGGCCAGCCGAACCGGCTGCCCGTTGTGGGTGGGGCCCGACAGACCCGCAACAGCCCGGGCGCTGCTTGCCACGGCCGATTGCAACATCCTGATCTCCGATGACGGGCTGCAACACTACGCACTCCACCGCGACCTGGAGATCGTAGTGCTCGACGGCGCAAGGGGGCTGGGCAATGGGTTGTCTCTGCCGGCCGGTCCGTTGCGTGAGGGTGCTTCACGACTGGCCCAGGCGGACCTGGTAATCGCCAATGGGCCTTCGACACCTGGGCTGGAGACGTTTGGCCTGACAACACTGGCCGACTACCGGATGAATCTGGTACCGGGACAACTGATCAATCTGGCGGCCCCGTCCCTCGCGGTCGGGTTGGACTACTTTGAAGATCAGCCGGTACATGCCATGGCGGGCATAGGTAATCCGGAGCGTTTTTTCGACACCTTGCGTGCGGCGGGCCTGCGGCCGCGCACCCATCCGTTCCCCGATCACCACCGCTTCCGCGAGGCGGAGATAACCCCGGATGATGCCCTGCCGGTAATCATTACCGAGAAAGATGCGGTAAAATGCGCTCCATTCGCCCATCGGCGGCACTGGTACCTGGAAGTCAGTGCGCAACCGGATACGGGCTTCATACAACAGCTGGATCAGCGGATAAGTGAGATTGGAAATGGATAAAAAATTGCTTGATATCTTGGTGTGCCCCCTGTGCAAGAGCAAACTGACCTATAACAAGAAGGCGGCTGAGCTGATCTGCAAGGCGGACCGTCTGGCCTTCCCGATCCGTGACGGTATCCCGGTCATGCTGGAAGAGGAGGCGCGGAGCCTGCCGGCGGACGAGGAAGTCGAATAATCCATCCGTCGTCTCGCCTTTTCGGAGTCAGCATGAACTTTAAAGTAGTCATACCCGCCCGCTATGCCTCAACCCGGTTGCCGGGTAAACCGCTGCTCGAAATCGCCGGGAAACCGATGATTCAGCACGTGCACCAGCGTGCCGTCGAGAGTGGCGCCGAGCAGATAGTCGTGGCTACGGACGATCAGCGAATCGCTGCATGTGTCCGGGGGTTTGGCGGCGAGGTCTGCCTGACCGATTCGCGCCACCGCAGCGGCACCGATCGCATTGCCGAGGTGGTGAAACAGTTTGCCTGGACAGCGGATCAGATTGTGGTCAATCTTCAGGGGGATGAGCCGGACATGCCCGCCACGCTGCTGCACCAGGTGGCGCTCGATATGGAACGGCATGCGGATGCCGTGATGACCACACTCTCCGCCGATCTGAGTGACGGGGCGCAGCTGTTTGATCCGAATGTGGTCAAACTGGTAACCGACGCCAAAGGCTACGCCCTCTACTTCAGTCGCGCACCCATCCCCTGGAACCGGGATGAGTTTGCCAGCCAGGAGCGGTTACCGGCAACGCTCCAGGGGTATCGACGACATATCGGGCTATATGCCTACCGGGCCGGCTTTCTGGAACGCTATATACAATGGCCACCCGCTCCCCTGGAACTGCTCGAGTCGCTTGAGCAGCTTCGGGTGCTCTGGTATGGCGAACGGATACACGTCAGTGCCGCCGGCATGGTGCCGGGGCAGGGGGTGGATACGCCGCATGACCTGGAGCGGCTCAATCGGCAGTTCCGGCAGCAGCGATGATTCCAGTGCTAATGATGAGTAGTGCCTGAAGCGAGCTTATTGGCAAGCAGTTCCATGAGTTCATCGGAAAGGGTATCCGGGACCTTGCCGAACAACGGAATCAGGATGGTTTCCGGTCCTTTTCTGGAGGGTTCGCCAAACAGATTGGTCTGGATCACCGCCTTGTTGGATGGATCGGCAAGCACCAGGACCCCTTCATCCGCCAACACCTCATGGAGCACCCACTCCTTGCCGAGATGGTTGAAATGGCTGCCGATCAGTGAGCGGATACGCAGAATAAAATCCCGATCTTGCAAAGTAATCTCCAGGCTGTCGCGAAAATGCCGGGGAATACCGACCCTGTCAAAAGCATATAGGTACGGAACCGGCGAATTCAACCACACTAAAATCACGCATAAGCGTGACCTCGGACCCTAAGCCGGGAAAAATAAGCCGGATAGGAAGAGCAGGGACGTTATCAGCTAAAAATGACCATAGGAGGAGAGCAGATCGCCTTTCCTGCGGCCATGGTTCTTGCGTCGCTCATCTTGATCTTCGGCGCGATGGCTTTTTCTGCGTTCCGCCCGAAAGCGTCTTGATTTGGCAGCGCGACGATCGACAATTCCTTCATATACACAATGGCATTCGGGGGCGGTACAGCCAGGCAATGGCAGTTGTGGCGGTTGGTCGATCGGATACACCTGATCCATATGATTGATCGCTGTTTTACAGCCACAACGGGCAATCCGCAGCAGGATAAAACGATCGTAATGTCTGATCTTCGCCAATTCAGCCTTGCGCATTTCGTCGAGGCTCAACGGCCGGGGCTCTTCTTTGGAAAACCATTTCATGATATTTGCTTCCGGTCTGTACGCGATCCACTCCCTTCATTGATTATAGGCGATGTTTTACTAGGCGTTGGTAAAGATGCGCTAAACCCAATCCGCCCGGCATGCGGCTGTGCGACCCGACTTCACCGCACGTGATACGGCCTATAATCGTTTCCGGAACCGCACGCTGGGTATTTGTAATCAAGCGCCCGGAAAGGTACTATTTTCCACCTAGATATGATCTTTAAATAACAGTATATTTATTTGATAAATATGAAAAAAATATCAGTTCTATTCGTTTGCATGGGCAACATTTGCCGTTCACCCACCGCGCACGGTGTGTTTGAACGGATGGTTCGGGATGCCGGACTCGCCGCGTTGATCGAGGTCGACTCCGCCGGCACCCATGCCTATCACATAGGTAAATCGCCCGATCCCCGGTCCCAGGAAACCGCCCTCGGGCGCGGTATCGACCTGAGCGGACAACGTGCCCGCAAAGCGGCCAGGGAGGATTTCGAGCAGTTTGACTATGTGATTGCAATGGACAGGGATAACCTGGCTAACCTGCTGACGATCGCGCCGGATGCTCATAGAACGAAACTGCATCTATTACTCGATTTCGCCCCCGAGCTGGGAGTCCGGGAGGTACCCGACCCCTATTATGGCGGCAGCGGGGGATTCGATAGGGTTTTCGACCTGGTGACGGCCGCGGCGGAAGCCCTGTTGGTAACCATCAGAGAAGAGCATCACATCTGATCGGACGGAAACGGATACCGTTATTTCTTTCCAGGCCCTAAAGCGAAGAGGCGGCCAATGGGCCGCCTCCGTTTCAGTTGTTAACTCAGTGTGATGGCCCTGTTAGCCTTCCTTGTCCGACGCAGGCGGGTTATCCGCTTGGTTGCCGGAAACCGGGCTCTTTGCCGGGGCGGGGGCGTCCGTGGGTTTATCGGCCTCGGCCGGCGCGACCGGCTTGGATTCCGCTGCCGGTGTTTTGCCGGGCGGATTTGAAGATTCCGCCGTGCCGCTCGGCTTGGTCTCGACCTGACGCAGGGGTTGTGCTGCGGTGAGCGGAGATTTGGGCGCTTCCGAAGCCACGGGCGCCGGTCTTGCCGGGCGCTCCGCCACCGGTTTTGCCGGGGTTGCGGCCTCTGCTGGTGGTTTGACCGCATCCGCCTTGGTCTCGACCTGGCGCAGGGGTTGTGCTGTGGTGAGTGGAGACTTGGGCGCTTCCGAGACCACGGGCGAGACCACGGGCGCCGGTCTGGGCGGGGGCTCCGCCACCGGTTTTGCCGGGGTTGCGATCTCTACGGGTGGTTTGACCGCCTCCGGTTTGGTCTCGACCTGGCGCAGAGCGGGCTCCGGTGACTCGCGCTTCACTGGGGTGTCCGCTTTACCCTCACTCTTCTCCTTGGTTTTTGCCGCAGTTTTAGGTTCGGCCTTTGGTGCGGTCGGCCGATCCTCCGATTTGACCGGCGGCTTCTCCGCCGCGACTGTCGGGGTGGATTCGCTGCCCGCACTCTTGTCGGATGGTGCCGGTTTTTCTGCCGTCTCTGTCGTTGCCGCGGTGGAGGTGCTGCGCGCCTCGACGGCCGGCACCGGTTTCTCGACGGTGTCCGATCCTGCCTTGTCAGCATTCCGTGTGACGGCGGGGGTCTCCTGAACCCGCGCTTCGCCAGGCTCCGAAGCAGGCACCGCGCCTTCATTGCCCGAAATGGCTGAAACTTCCCTACCCGGCGCATCACTCCCGGCACCCGGTTGACTGGGTTGGCGGGAACGCAATGCTCTGCCTTGTTGGCGTGACTGAACCGTCGACGACTCACCGCGCTCTTTTTTCGTCACAGCCGCATTCTCCGCCGGCTCAGGCTTCGCTTCTTCGCCATTGTCGGTCGTTACGGCCGTTGTCGTCTCGTTATCACCCGGGCTTGCCTTGCGCCGCCGCCGGCCGCCGCGACGGCCGCGACGGGAACTGCGCTTCTGTTCCTCGCCCGCCACTGCCTGCTCGGTTGCCCGGTTCTCCTCTGCGGTGGTCACCTTTTGACTGGTGTCACGCTTCTCTCCGGCGGTTGCCACCTTTTGACCGGTCTCGCGCTTCTCCTCATCGCTTTCCGTGCGCTTGTCGGCCTGACTGCCGCCACTCTTGCGCTGAACAGGTTGTTGCTGGCGGCCCTCGTCCACCTTTTTCTTTCCAGGCGGCTTCGGTTTGCCGGGGCGGCCGGCACTCGACCGACGACCCTCTTCCTGGCTCTCCCGGGTACGCCTGTCCCGTGTTCTGGGCTCTTCCGCACGCTTTTCGCTAGGCCGTGTTCTCGGCTTGGGTTGTTGTTGCCCGCTGGTTTCGACCGCTTCGGTATCGTTGCCGATGATAGCCTTCCACAGCTTGCTGAAGAATCCTTTCTCACGCGGCAGTTCCGGCCGTACCTCCTGGATCGGTCGCTGCTGCGGGGTCGGTGCAGGGGAGGAGGGGATGACCCGTTTGACGGTCGGTTCTTCCGTTTTGGTCTCCTTGGGTCTCGCAAAGCCGGGAGTTCTATCCTCCGGTTCCATCATCATTTTGTAGCTGGCGGTCTCTTCGGCGCCTTCCAGTACATCCTGCTCACGAATGCGCTCGATTTCGTAATGTGGCGTGTCCAAATGGATATTTGGAATCAACACTACATTCACATCCTGGCGCTGCTCGATGTCGTGTATCGCCTCGCGCTTTTCGTTCAGCAGGAAGGTCGCCACATCCACGGGCAACTGGGCGTTGATCCGCAGGGTATTTTCCTTCATGGCGTGCTCTTCGATAATCCGCAGCACGGAAAGCGCCAGGGATTCGACCCCGCGGATAAAGCCATGCCCGTCGCAGCGGGGGCAGACATGCAGCATGGACTCACCCAGGGAGGGACGCAGCCGTTGACGCGAGAGTTCGAGCAGCCCGAAGCGCGAAATCCGCCCCAGCTGGACGCGGGCACGATCCTGTTTCATCGCCTCCTTGAGACGATTTTCAACCTCCCGCTGATTACGGGTGGGGGTCATGTCGATGAAATCGATGACAAACAGGCCGCCCATGTCACGCATTCTGAGCTGGCGGGCGATCTCGTCCGCCGCCTCCAGATTGGTGTTCAGTGCCGTCTCTTCGATATCGGCGCCCTTGGTGGAGCGGGCCGAGTTGATGTCGATGGAGGTCAGCGCCTCGGTGTGATCTATCACGATCGCCCCACCGGAGGGCAGACGCACCTCGCGCTGGAAGGCGGATTCGATCTGACTCTCAATCTGGTAACGACTGAACAGCGGTACTTCATCGGTGTAGTGGCGCAGTTTTCGGACATTATGCGGCATCACCTGTTCGATGAACTCGCACGCTTCCTTGTAGACCTCGGGGTGGTCAATCACGATCTCGCCAATATCCGCGCGCAAATGGTCACGGATGGAGCGGATGATGACATTGCTCTCCTGGTAGATCAGGAAGGGGGCGGATTTCTCTTTCGCCGAGGTTTCGATCGCTTCCCACAACTGCAGCAGATAATTGAGATCCCACTGCAGGTCTTCCTTGCTCTTGCCGATCCCGGCGGTACGCACGATCAGGCCGGCCCCATCCGGGATCTCCAGGCCGGACATGGCATCCCTTAACTCGTTTCGTTCCTGGCCCTCGATACGCCGGGAAATACCGCCGGCACGCGGATTATTCGGCATCAGCACCAGATAGCGGCCGGCGAGGGAGATGAAGGTGGTCAGGGCAGCGCCCTTGTTGCCACGCTCTTCCTTCTCGATCTGGACTACGACCTCCTGTCCCTCTTTGATCGCGTCCTTGATCTGTACGCGCCCGCCAGACTCTTTGGCGGCAGCGGTAAAGTAGTTTCGGGAGATCTCCTTGAGCGGCAGGAAGCCGTGGCGGTCCGAACCATACTCTACAAAGGCGGCTTCGAGACTCGGTTCTACGCGAGTGACTTTCCCTTTGTATATATTGGCTTTTTTCTGTTCTCTGCCGGCGGTTTCTATATCCAGGTTGTATAATTTCTGGCCATCCACGATGGCTACCCGCAACTCCTCAGGCTGAGTTGCGTTGATCAACATACGTTTCATATTGTGATATTCCCAGGGCGTGCTTTCTTCGTTCAGGAACCGGACAGGGTTGAATTTCACCTGGCATCACCGGGCCAATCCCAGTATCCAGATTCCTATCGAAAGCGAGAGCCACACGCGTGATTGGAAGAGGTGCTTGACCTGTTCAACACGCAGCAACTTTGAAGCACGCCGTTAATTATGTACATCGTGTGCATCTGCAATACGATGCGTTCTTTGTTATGCGTAGGGCAGGCAGTGGAGCTGCGGATCGATCTATCTCACCGGAGTGAGAGATCTGATCGCCCGGCAATAACAGAACGCCACCCGGTCGGGGGGACGTTCGGTGATCAGTTTGCTTATAGCGGCAACAGATAGCCCCATTAGCTAAATTCACCGCTGACGCGTGATTATATCCGTCTTAAGCAGGTGCAGCAAATCGCGCGTGACCGGGGCCGATCGACGTCGGCCCCTGCGCCTTGCCTGGAACCCGATATGAGAATATTATTCTCATTGATGGGCCGGCAACTGCCCAACAACTGCTTGGTGTCGTTTCCGAAACTGGTATCATACGCCCGATGTCATACTCCCAGCCGATCAGCAGTGCCGTACATACCCTGAATATAGAATCGGGTTATGACGGGCAGCGTATTGACAACTTCCTGATTAACTATCTCAAGGGGGTTCCCAGGAGCCTGGTCTACAGGATACTGCGTCGCGGGGAAGTGCGCGTCAACAAGGGCCGCATCAAGGCGAATTATCGCCTGCGGACAGGTGATCAGGTGCGTATCCCCCCGGTCCGCATGGCCGAAAAGGATACCCAGGAGAGGGTGGACAGCCGCCAACTGGATCGGCTCGAAAAGGCCATAATCTTCGAAGATAAGCGATTGTTGGTACTGAATAAGCCGTCAGGGGTTGCCGTGCATGGCGGTAGCGGCCTCAGTTTTGGCGTCATCGAGGCACTGCGCCAACTGCGCCCCGAAGAGCGCGAGCTTGAACTGGTGCATCGACTGGATCGCGAGACCTCGGGGTGCCTGCTGATTGCAAAGCGCAGAAGCGCCCTGCGTACGCTGCATGAACTTATGCGCTCCAATGGAATCGATAAGCGTTACATTGCGCTCGTGCAGGGACACTGGGGGCGCGATCGTATTGAAGTTGACGCACCACTCCTGAAGAACACCCTGCAGGGGGGGGAGCGGATGGTGATGGTCGATCCGCGCGGCAAGGAATCCGTCACCCGCTTCAGTGTCAGGGAACGGATGGCCGAACTAATGCTGGTGGAGGCCAGGCTGATGACCGGACGCACCCATCAGATCAGGGTTCACGCGGCCCATCTGGGAACCCCGATACTGGGTGATGAAAAATACGGTGATGCCAGCGCCAACCGGGACATGAAGGCGGCGGGCCTGAAGCGCCTGTTTCTGCACGCCGAAACATTGAAATTTCGCTGGCCCGACGAGAAGCAAGACCAGGTATTCAGGGCGCCGCTTGAACCGGCGCTGGAGGAGCTGTTGCAGCGGCTTCGGGTAAAGAGTGCATGAACTGAAGTGGTACCGGACAACCCATGACACGTAACTTCAAACTCCTGGTATTTGACTGGGACGGCACATTGATGGATTCGGAGGCACGAATCGTCTCCTGTGTCCGCGCCGCCACCCGGGATATGGCGATCGAAACCCCGCCTGACGAGCAGATCAGGAACATCATCGGGTTGGGGCTGAAAGAGGCGCTGGAGATGCTGTTCCCAGGCTCCAACGAGCCATTCAAGGAGCGCTTCATCGATTGCTATCGCCACTATTTCCTGAATGAGGACAGCACGCCCTCGCTGCTTTTTCCCCGCGCCCTGGAGGTGCTTAATCGGCTGGCGGAACAGGAGTATCTGCTGGCGGTTGCCACGGGGAAGGGGCGACCGGGCCTGAACAAGGTATTGGATGAGACCGGCCTGGGACCGTTGTTCCATGCCACTCGATGCGCCGACGAGACCTTTTCCAAGCCGCACCCGGAAATGTTGCTGCAGATCATGGATGAACTGGGCGTGGAGCCGGCGGATACCCTGATGATCGGCGATACCGAGTACGATCTGCAGATGGCCATCAACGCCGGTACTCACGGACTGGCGGTGAGCTACGGGGTGCATACGGTGGATCGTCTCAACCGCTTCAGCCCGGTGGGTTGCCTGGACGATATAGGGGAACTGGCCGACTGGCTGAATCAGTGAGCCGGGACGCGAACCATCGCACAGCAGAGGATTATTCTTGCAGTTGCGGGCTATAAACAAAGAACTGACTAATCAATAACAGAGCGAGAGAGATGGACGATCTGGAACAAGAACGGGTGAAACGCAAGGATGGCTGGGAACGCGAGTTGCTGGAAAAACTGGCCATGGCCTCCATCATCGAGCAGCGCCGCTCCCGGCGCTGGGGGATATTCTTTAAACTGCTGACCTTCACCTATCTGGTGATTCTGCTGCTGCTCTGGCTGCCGGACTCACTTACCGGAGACGCCATGACAACGACCAAGGAGCACACGGCGTTGGTCGAAATCAACGGCGTGATTGCGGATGATAGCGATGCCAGTGCCGATAACGTGGTGACCGCCCTGCGTTCCGCCTATAAGGACAAGAAAACCAAAGGGGTGGTCCTGCGTATCAACAGCCCGGGCGGCAGTGCGGTGCAGGCGGGCTACATCAATGATGAGATCAAGCGCCTCAAAGCGAAACACCCTAAGATTCCCGTGTATGCGGTCGTCACCGATATGGCCGCCTCGGGCGGCTACTATATCGCGGTGGCGGCTGACGAAATCTACGTGGACAAGGCCAGTATCGTTGGCTCGATCGGTGTACTGATGAGCACCTTCGGATTCGAACGCGGGATGGAGAAGCTGGGTGTTGAGCGCAGACTGCTGACCGCCGGTGAACATAAAGGCATACTCGATCCCTTCTCCCCCCTGAAAACCGAAGAGAAACAGCATGTGCAGGAGATGCTGGATCAGGTGCACCAGCAGTTTATTCAGGCGGTAAAGGATGGCCGCGGCGAGAGACTGAAGGAGCGCGACGATATCTTCAGCGGACTCTTCTGGTCCGGGGAGGAGAGCATCAAACTGGGCCTCGCCGATGGCCTGGGTAGCAGCAGTTATGTGGCGCGTGAACTGATAGGTGCCGAGAACCTGGTCGATTATACCCGCTCCGAGGATTTGCTGGAGCGATTCGCCAAACGCATCGGTGCCGGCGCGGCCGCGTTTGTCTCCAGCCGTGTCGGCTTGGGGATCGACCCGGCCATTCGCTGAGCGCCCCACCGCCGTCGGGTGGGGCGGTAAGGGGGTGGCGGGCCTGCGCCTCCGCAGACCTGCCATTGCGTCGCCGCGCCGGCGTGGTTTCTGTTGCCACTGTCCGCTGGTCAGGCGTACTATCGGGTGTGCGAGCCCCAGGCCCAAACACCAGAGATAGCCAGCAAAAATCCTATGATCGGCCCCGTTGACTCCAATTGCGCCAAGACCCTCTGCAAAAGCCACCGCAAGGTGAGCTCGCCGGCCTCGGAGGGGGAGGCGAATATTTTCTTCAATCTCTGCCTGGATCGCGTTCACTACGCCCCCGAACGCAACGCCATCTACTTTGTCGACTCCAGCTATATGCAGGTGGCGGAAACTATCGGGTTGGTCCTGCGCGGCCTGGGCTGCGAACCGCAGATCGAACAGCTCTATCTGGACCAGTTGAACATCTTCAAAAGCCTGAAACGGGTGCAGCTTGACCAGGCCCAGGCCCGGGCGGTCATGGTCGCCCTGCGCATGCAGGGTATGCAGATCACCGTCTCAAAATGTAACAACTCACCCGGTCTGTAAGTGATTGGCCTGCCTTGTTGGCCGATCTTGATGGCGTCTCGAATCCAGCCCCTTTTTCAGATTCAAGCCTGCCCTTGTTTGAGCGAAGCGAGTTCGGGCAGGTGCTGAAAATGGGGTCGGATTCGAGGAGGCAAGGCAGGCCAATCAACCCGTGAGTAGTTACCTCAAAGCAGCAGTAACCCGATCGCCCGGTAAGGCCCGCCTGCCGTTGGCGGGCGGGCGATGGGTCACGCCTTCCAGAAGGGCTTGGTCGCCTCCTGTTCGGCATCGCAACGACTAATGCCGATATCGCTCAACATGCGATCATTCAATTGCAGCAGTGCGCGGCGCTGCCGTTGCCGCTGGTACCAGAGGGTGATCAGCTCACTCAACCGGTAGCGGGGGCGGCTGCTCTGCCGCTGAACCATGAGCTTGCGTAAGATGATTTCCATTGAACTGCCCCCCTGGTGGTTTGATGAGAGACAGTTTATGCGTTATTCTGTAACCGTTACAGATTCACAATACTGATATCTATTGCGTTACAGTTTTCTGTTTTATCCATCTGTAAGGCATCCAACAGGGCTCATCTGTACTGGTTAATATGAAAAAATATGAACAGGTAGCGCAAACACTGAGTGAACAGATTGCCCGTGGAATCTATAAGACGGGTGATCGGCTGCCCTCGGTCCGCCACCTTAGCGGGCAGTTGGGTGTGAGCATCTCCACCGTGCAAGAGGCCTATCTTCTGCTGGAACAGCGGGGTATCACCGAGGTTCGGCCAAAGTCGGGGCATTTCGTCACCCAGCAACAGCAGCGCCTGCTCGATCTGCCGGTGACCCAGGCCTATTCGGCACGCCCCAAGGAGACCAGCACCTGGGCCAAGGTGTTTCATGTGCTCTATCAGACGGAAACCGCCGATGCGCTCTATTTGGGGCGGGCGGTACCCAATCTCTCACTCGGCACCCTGAAGCCGTTGCAGCGCTCACTCGCCGCGCTGACGCGGCGCGGCGAGCTGAGGGGACTCTCCTATGACTATATTTTCGGCTGCGATGAGCTGCGCAAGCAGATCACCCGCCTTGCCGTGGACTCCGGCTGCAATCTCTCCGCCGACGAGGTGATCATCACCTCGGGTTGCCAGGAGGCGCTGGCCAGCAGTCTGCGGGCATTGACCCAGCCGGGGGATACGGTGATTGTCGATTCCCCGAGCTTTTATGGTTCGCTGCAGGCAATTGAGGCGTGCGGCCTGAAAGTGCTGGAACTGCCGACCCATCCGGAGCAGGGCATCAGCCTGGAGGCGATGGAACTGGCGCTGGAACAGTGGCCGGTAAAGGCCTGCCTCATCACCCCCACCTTCAACAATCCGCTGGGCTACACCATGCCGGATGAACGCAAGGCCAAGCTGGTCGAGTTGCTGGCGCGCTTCGATATGCCACTCATCGAAGATGACATCTATGGGGATCTGGGCTATGAAACCCCACGGCCGCGGACCCTGAAATCGTTCGACAAAGCGGGCCGGGTCATCCTCTGCTCCTCCTTCTCCAAGACCCTGGCGCCGGGCCTGCGGGTGGGCTGGGTGGCACCGGGGCGCTACGCCAGCGGTGTCATGCACATGAAATACATCTCCAGCATGAGCTCGGCCACCCTGCCGCAACTGGCGGTGGCCGACTTTATCTCCCGGGGCGGCTATGACCGCCACCTGAAGAAGGTTCGCGCGGTGTACCAAAGGGGGCGGGATTACCTGCTGGAGTGGATCACCCGCTATTTTCCCGACGGCACCCGTGTCTCCAATCCCCAGGGGGGATACCTGCTCTGGGTCGAGTTGCCGGAGACGGTCAACTCCATGGCGCTGACCACGGCCGCGATGGAACAGGGCATCGGAGTGGCGCCGGGCGAACTGTTCTCCAGTACCGGCAAATATAACCACCACATCCGGTTGAATTATGCCGATTGTCCTACGGCAAAAATCGAGAAGGGGGTTAAACTGTTAGGTGGGATAGCGGCAGCGATGGATCAATCGGCATGAGTCAGTTCGAGTTGGATTGCACGAGTATCTCCAGGATACTTGCCGACAAAGGGCACCAGTTGCCCGAGCCGGTGCGGTATCCGGACGGCTACTTCAGCACGCCGCCCGAACCGGCGTCGGTGCTGATGCCGCTATTCAGGGATGTCGATGGATGGCGGGTGCTGTATATCCGGCGTGCCGAACACGAACTGGACCGCCACAGCGGGCAGGTGGCCTTCCCTGGGGGGAAGCTGGACGCGGTCGATCGGGATGCCCACGATGCCGCCTTGCGCGAGGCCCAGGAAGAGATCGGGTTGGATCCGGCACATGTCTCCATACTGGGGAATCTGAAGTCCTATCGCACCATTAGCAATTACCTGGTGACACCGGTAGTGGCAGAGATCAATTGGCCGGTGCCCCTGGTGCCGGACAGCCGTGAAGTCAGCCGGGTTTTCAGTATTCCGGTTGCCTGGCTGGCGGACCCGGCCAATCATCAGGTGAGCTGGCGAACATTGAAAATGGGCGATGCCGGCGTACAGGTGATTCATTTCCAGCGTTATGAAGGCGAACTGCTGTGGGGGATTACGGCCAAATTGACCGTCAGCCTGCTCAATCTGATCGGTCTGCTGGCTGACCGGCGGTAAGGGCTCGCGCAAAAATAAGTTCCGGTATTCGGTCGCCACTGGCCCCCTCCGCCGGCGTTACGCTTTTTGGCAAGGGAACAGCCATTGCCTGCAAAGCGTGCCTTGCCGGCGTGGCCCAGTAACGCCCTCGGTACTACGAAATTATTCTTGCGCGAGCCCTAAAATACGGGGCTTCCGGAAACGGGGCTCCATTTCGGTTACTCAGACGTGCTAAAATTGCCCGGCTGGTTAAACCCCGGTTCACCGCGCACTGGCGCTCAAGAATGAAAAAACTGACCCGATGGCTTGAATACTCATCACTGCCGCTTGCCCTCAAGTGGTCGGTGGTTATCGCCTGCTTCGTTTCGCTGGTGATGGGATTGCTCGGCTGGTTTCTGATCAATCAACAGACCGCTACCTACCTCCAGCAGAATGATATTCTGGGTGGGGTCGTGGTCGATCAGTTGGCTTTCGCCGCCGGCGAACCGCTGCTTGCCGGCGATGATCTCAGTCTCCTGGTACTGGTCAGTCAGCAGGAGAAGAACGCCCTGATTATTGGTATGCAGGTGTTTGACCTCAACGGAGTGCTCAAGGCAAGTGCCGGCATCGCGCCGATTGGCGATATCCTGGCACTGGTGAAGCATGACGATAGCAAACGCCAACTGCCCTGGCATACGCCTTATGTCAATGCGGTCTCGTTTTTCAGCACTATCAAGTTCAAGGATGTCACCACCGGATACGCTGTGGTCAGCATCGATCAGGGGCCACTGAAGCAGCAGCTCAACGCGCTGACCGGCGCCCTCATCACCACCACCATGAGTCTGATACTGATCGGCGTGCTGCTCTCATTTCCCCTGTCCCATCGACTCTGCCGGCCGATTTATCAGCTGGTCAGGGTGGGCGAGGCCATCGACAGCGGCGATACCCGAACCCCCATCACCATCGGGCGCAAGGATGAGATTGGCCGGGTACTCGATGCCTTTCAGCGCATGGCGGAGGGCATGGAGAAGAAGCGCGAGGTGGAACAGGCGTTTTCACGTTTTCTTTCGCCCACCATCGCGCACCAGGTGCTGAACCGGCCCGAGGGCAGCGAACTGGGCGGCATCACCAAGGAGGGCAGCGTCCTGTTCTGCGATGTGGTCGGTTTTACCGAATTGTCGGAGTACCTGTCGCCTCAGGAGGTGGGGGGGCTGCTGAATCAGTACTTCAACTACTTTTCCATCGCCGCGGACAGCTGCAACGGCACGGTGGATAAATTTATCGGTGACTGCATCATGATCCTCTTCGGCGTGCCCGAAGCGGATGGGTCACATGGCCTGCACGCCGTCACCTGCGGCGTGCTGATTCAGGAGATCGCCATCCGCATCAATCACCAGCGGGAAAAACAAGGCTTGCCGCTGGTGCAGTTCAAGATCGGTATCAACAGTGGGCAGATGCTGGCGGGAAACCTGGGAAGTGTTGAGCGCATGCAGTATACGGTGGTGGGTGATACGGTGAATCTGACGGCGCGCATTTGTGATATCTGCACCCCCGGCCAGATTCTGGTAACCAAGGCGACCCTGGCTCAGCCGGGCATCGGGTCTTTGGTGAAAACCATCCCGCAAAATACCGTCAAGGTAAAGGGGCGCCGCCAGTCGGTCACGACTTACCTCATTGATAGCGAATCATTTATCGCCGAATCCCGACTTCAGGAAAGCCTGGATAAAATACTGCCGATGGAGGCGGTTTCGTGAGGATTCTATCGATTCTTCCATTCATTATCCTGCTCACCGCCTGCAGCGCCATTTCAACAAAAGCCCCCCCTGCGGCAAACACGGCACCCCCATCGGTGATGATCAACCAGGCCAGAACCCTGCACCAACAGGAACAGTGGCATGAGGCGCTGGCGCTGCTGAACGAGGGGGTAAAGCAATACCCCGAGGCGCTTCAGATTGCCGAGTTACGATCGGAAATCATGCGTGACTGGGAAATTCGGAAACGCAACAAGGAAGACTGGATTCTGGTCCAGGAGACACGCGCCCTGCAGCACAAGATCCCCTATCTGGAGGAGCTGGCCGTGATCGATCCGAATAACTACATCACCAAGTCCCGTCTGTTGTTCTGGAAAAATCTGCTGGAATCCAAAGTGGCCGGGTTGATCGCCTGCGGTTCGGTGCATCTGCACCTCGATCAACTACTGGCAGAGGCCTGTACCACGCTGGCGGAACAGATCAAGCCGACCCAGGAGAGCAAGCATCTGCTGGGGAAGATCGAGCAGGCGCATGCCGAGCAAAAACGTACCGAACGCACACAGCAGGCGGTGCAGAAGAAACGCAACACCGCGCAACAGCGTGAACGCCTGCTGCAGCAGGCGGTGCAGGAGAAACGCAACACTGCACAACAGCGTGAACGCCTGCTGCTGCAGGCGCGGTCGCAACTGGCCGACGATGCCATCGCCGATTCCATTGTCTCACTGAAGCGGCTGCTAGAGTTGGTGCCGGAGGATGAGGAGGGGAAGGCATTGCTGGAACAGGTGACCCGGTTACGCGATAAGCGGGTGATGAAACTGATTGTATACGGTGATGCGCTCTACCGCGATCAGCAGATCGAACAGGCCGTTGTCGTCTGGGAGTCGGCGGAAAAACTGGACATGGGGCGGCAGGATGTAGCGGCCCGCCTAGAGCGCGCCACGAAGATATTGGAACGGCTGCAGGAGATCCGGGAGAATCCCTGACCCACCGGATCAGGCATCCACCGCCGGGCGATTGGTCGAACCGATATCACCCGACCAGAAGGCGCTGCCGGGATTGAGAAATTCACTCCAGGGGATGTAGTGCGAACCGTCGCATGAGAAATTGAGACCGACCAGTCCGTTAAAGATATTGATGGATCCGGAGCGCAGATACACCGTCTCATCCGCCAGGCGCAATTTCTTGAAGCCCTCCAGGATCGGTTTGATCCTGTCTTGCGGCAAGACCGCACTGGATGAATAGGGGCGGACCGGGTAGGCCAGACAGATATCCGGGTCGATCAGGTCCTCAACCTCCAGGATGCGGTAGCGATAGGGATCATCCACCAGCCACAGGGTGGCCCGGCTGCTGGAGAAGTGGAGCTTTCCGTGAAACACGCCACGCTGGGCGATCAGCTCCTCCATGATGGACATGACTTCATCGATATGGCTGTCCAGGACGCTTTTGATCCGGGTCTGCTGAAACAGCAGCCCGCGGATCGAGGGGTCCCCCTTCATCTGCCGCCATTGATCCGGCTCCTCATACAGCTGTTGGGTCAGCGGCAGATCGCGCAGGTCGAAATCGGCACCGAGTAACCCGATCACGCGACCATCCCGCCTGACCAGTTGAATGGCGGTTATACTGGGCCGGCCGGAAAGCAGGCTGATATAGGCCTCGGAGAGATTGTAATCGACCGCCGGGTAGACGCTATTGAGGTAAGGGCGGCTGGAGCGGTCGCGGCCGAAGTGCTCGGGAAGACGGCCGCTGCCGTTGATATTGTCCGATAGCTGGATCGCGTCGGTCCCCAGGGCGTAGATATAGGCGCAGTAAGGCAGCTCGGCGAGATGGGTCGCGAGTACCTCGTCAAGCGCCTCCCGATCGGGCCAGACGGCGCTGCAGGCCCCGGCAATGCGCCCCAGGATAGGCCGGATCAGCGTGCCGAGGGCGCGCCGCTGCTTGCTGATGCTTCTCTGTATGGGGCTGTTCATAACTGCTGCCAGCGACAAAAGGGAGTTATTACGGCATGCTCAGGGGACCTTGATCCCCTCGGCATCCAGGAAGGCGATCAGCCGGATAAGCGGCAGTCCGATCAGCGCATTCGGATCATCCCCCTCCAGGCGTCGGAACAGGGAGATACCCAGCCCTTCGGACTTGAAACTGCCGGCGCAGTTGTAGGGTGTTTCCGCATCGAGATATCGTTCGATCTGCTGCCGGTCAAGGTTCCGGAAATGGACATGGTAGGGTTCGCAGGCAACCTGCGTCGTGCCGGTGGTGCCGTTGATCAGGCAGAGACCGGTATAAAAGGTCACCTGTCTCCCCGAGGCCCGCGCAAGTTGGCGGATGGCATTGTCGCGATTGCCCGGTTTGCCGAGTATCCGCTGATCAATACAGGCCACCTGATCCGAGCCGATCACCAGTGCTGCGGGATGCCGCTCGGCCACCGCCGCCGCCTTGGCCCTCGCCAGACGAGTCACCAACTGCTCCGGGGTTTCATTTTCCAGCGGACGCTCATCGACCTCAGGCGAATCAACGTCGAAAGAGAGGCCGAGTTTCTCCAGCAGGGCGCGTCGAAAAGGGGAGGTTGATCCGAGTACGATGCGGGGCTGTGCCGAACTCTCCGCGGAAATATTACTGTTGTTCATGCGTTCCAATACTCTGTCAGGATGATATTGACTAGTTCAGCGCCCCTGTGGTGTTTTGCCGCAAGGCGCGTCGTGCAGGCAATGCCCGGTCCTTGTCAAGCGACGCAACGCGGCGGCGGGACACCACAGGGGCGCCCTTCGGGTTGGCCTGTCCGCGCCCCTGGCCGCGTTGCGGCTCTTGCAAAGGACCGGGCCATTCGCTGCGAGCCGCGCCTTGCCAGGAACGCGGACAGGCCAACTGAATACGTCAATATCATCCTGACAGAGTACTAATGGCTGGCTGCTGGATATCGGACAATGCTACCAAATAACCCCTTGGCAGTGCAGGAAATGTGCGGATAATTGGTGTAAAAATATTTGCAATGCTACCACTATATTGCAATGTCTTGACATTTTTAAAACACATAGATACATTAAAAAAAAGCATTGAAATTATCAATACTTAACATCTATTAAGGATATACATATTTATTATCAATGAGTTATAAAACCACATGTTTCACATAGACTTGACAAGAGGCCCCTGCATCCCATAGAAATGCAGCCCGAATTAAGTCATTGCTAATGTTAAATCGTCACACTGTAACTCCACGGACAGAGAAGCGGGACGAAGGGGCTGACCACATGCACGTATCCGATCTGCTGGTTGAGGGAGTTAATCTCATGCTACTGGGCATGGGCAGCGTGTTTCTCTTTTTGACCGTTCTGGTGCTTGCAATGAACGGGGTTTCACGTCTGGTTGCGCCCTTCGCAGAAGTTGACGCCTACCAGAACTCACGTCAGCCTGGATCATCACCGATCGACAAAGAGAACGCGGAGATCATCGCGGTGATCTCCGCAGCAATCAGCCGTTATCGAAGCAAACCCTAGCAGCCGCCTTTAAGCCGTACCCGAAGGCCGCTTCTTTACGCATCACTGTCTGGTTAAGTAAATCCCTATGACCCATAACACCAAGCTCGGCATTACCGACGTCGTTCTGCGCGACGCCCATCAATCACTGTTCGCCACCAGACTGCGGATTGAAGATATGCTGCCCATCGCGGCCAAACTGGATCAGGTGGGCTTCTGGTCGCTGGAGACCTGGGGTGGTGCCACTTTCGATTCCTGTATCCGTTTTCTGGGCGAGGACCCCTGGGAGCGGCTGCGGCTGCTGAAGCAGGCCATGCCGAATACCCCGCAGCAGATGCTGTTCAGGGCACAGAACATCCTCGGTTACCGGCATTATGCGGATGACGTGGTGGAGCGGTTTGTCGAGCGCGCGGCCGCCAACGGCATGGACATCTTCCGCATCTTTGATGCCATGAACGACCTGCGCAACCTGGAAACCGCCATCAAGGCGACGCTGAAAGTGGGCAAGCATGCACAGGGGGCCATCTCCTACACGGTAAGCCCGGTGCACGATACCGAGTACTGGCTGGACATGGCCAAGGGCCTGGAGGCCATGGGGGCCAACTCCATCTGTATTAAGGATATGGCAGGCCTGCTGAAACCCTATGTCGCCTACGATCTGATCACCCGGATGCGTGAAGCCGTCGATCTGCCTATCGCGCTGCACTGTCACGCCACCACCGGGCTCAGTACCTCCACCATCGTCAAGGCCGCGGAGGCCGGCGTCGACATGGTGGACACCTCGATCTCCTCCATGAGCATGACCTACGGGCACTCGCCCACCGAATCGGTGGTCTCCATTCTCCACGATACGCCACGGGATACCGGGCTCGACATTCACCTGCTGGAAGAGATTGCCGCCTATTTCCGTGAAGTCCGCAAGAAGTACGCCGGCTTCGAGGGCTCGTTGAAGGGGGTGGATTCCCGTATCCTGGTTGCCCAGGTTCCCGGGGGCATGCTCACCAATATGGAGAATCAGCTCAAGGAGCAGGGCGCCACAGACCGCCTGGATGCGGTATTGGAAGAGATTCCCCAGGTTCGTAAAGATCTGGGTTATATCCCCCTGGTAACCCCCACCTCACAGATCGTCGGTACCCAGTCGGTGCTCAACGTGCTCAATGGTGAGCGCTATAAATGCATTACCAAAGAGACCGCCGGGGTCCTTAAGGGCGAGTACGGCGCCACGCCGGCACCTGTCGACAGTGAACTGCAGGCGAGGGTGCTTGAGGGGGCGGAGCCGATCCACTGTCGTCCCGCCGATCTGCTGGAACCGGAGATGGAAAAATTGACCCGGGAGTATCAGGCTCTTGCCGCGGAGAAGGGCATAACGGTTGCCGAGAACCTGGTCGAGGATGTGCTGATCTATGCGCTGTTCCCACAGATCGGCCTCAAGTTCCTGGAAAACCGCAACAACCCGGATGCCTTCGAACTGGCCCCGCAGATCGCGCAGCAACCGCCCGCGACCGCCCCGGCTCCCTCACTGCCCGCTGCACAAGACCCGGAATCCTATACCGTGACGGTCAACGGCAAGCCCTACAGCGTGACGGTTTCGGCGGGCGGCGAGATTCAGCAGGTGGTTCAGCAGCCGGCACCCACAACCGCCGCTGCCACCACCGGCGAGGCGATACCGGCACCGCTGGCGGGCAATATCTTCAAGGTCAAGGTGACGCTGGGCCAGCAGATCAATGCGGGCGACGTGATCGTGATCATGGAGGCGATGAAGATGGAGACCGAGGTGCGGGCGACCCGGGGCGGGACCGTGGAATCCATCGTCGCCAAGGAGGGAGAGGCGGTCCAGGTGGGTGATCCACTTGTGATCCTCTGCTGACATGAACGGCGCTGAAGCACTCTGGCAATCCATGGGGATTGCCAATATGACCTGGGGCCAGCTGTTGATGATGCTGGTCGGCTGTCTGTTGATCTACCTGGCCGTCGCCCGGAAATTTGAGCCGCTGCTGCTGTTGCCGATCGGCTTTGGCGCGATCCTGAGCAATATCCCCGAGGCGGGCATCGCCCAGGCGGGCGGGCTCTTATACTATATCTATAGCATCGGCATCGAGACCGGGGTGTTTCCCCTGCTGATCTTCATGGGGGTGGGCGCCTTGACCGATTTCGGCGCGCTGATCGCCATGCCCAGCACGCTGTTCCTGGGGGCCGCGGCCCAGTTCGGCATCTTCGCCACCCTGATCGGCGCGTTGACCCTGAACCTGATCCCCGGCTTCGATTTCAGCCTGGCGGATGCCTCGGCGATCGCCATCATCGGCGGCGCCGACGGGCCGACCGCCATCTTCCTGGCCTCACGGCTGGCGCCGGACCTGCTGGGTGCAATCGCGGTAGCGGCCTACTCCTATATGGCGTTGGTCCCGATCATTCAGCCCCCCATCATGCGCCTGCTCACCACTGAAAAAGAGCGGAATATCGTCATGTCCCAGCTGCGCCCCGTCAGCCGGCTGGAGAAGATACTGTTTCCCTTCACCGTCCTGCTGCTGTGTATCCTGTTCCTGCCCTCTGCCGCACCCCTGATCGGCATGCTGATGTTCGGCAACCTCCTGAAAGAGGCGGGTGTGGTGGACCGGCTGAGCCGCGCGGCCCAGAATGAGATCATCAACATCGTCACGATTTTTCTCGGCCTGGCCGTCGGATCCAAGCTGTCGGCGGATAAGTTTCTCACCCTCGAGACCCTGGGTATCCTGGCCCTGGGCGCCATCGCCTTCTGTATCGGTACCGCCGCGGGCGTTCTGATGGGGAAAGTGATGTGCAAGATCAGTGGCGGAAGGGTCAATCCACTGATCGGTGCTGCCGGGGTATCCGCCGTGCCCATGGCAGCGCGCGTGGTGAATAAGGTCGGCCTGGAGAGCAATCACCACAATTTCCTGCTCATGCATGCCATGGGGCCGAATGTGGCGGGTGTGATCGGCTCTGCGGTCGCCGCCGGGGTATTGCTGGCGGTGGTAGGAAACTGATCGGTCGCAGCCCACCAAGATGGTGAACGCACGTTATTTTTTTGACGTTTCCCGAGTCCCGTAATATCATTGCGCGCTTATGTCGTCGCGACTTCCTGAATTCATAGATCCCCGGCGCCTTGCGAACCAGGGAGCAGGGTTTTCCGGGACGGTGGAACTGGGTGGATTTCCCCGTTTGAGCGAGGCACTCATGGATCCCGTGGGTATCGCCAAGTTCAATCTGGAGTTCTATCGGGACAACCGGAAACGGACGCGAATAAAAGGACAGGTTCAGGCTGATCTGGTACTGGAGTGCCAGCGCTGCCTGGGCGCAATGATCTTCCCGGTCAAGGCGGAACTCGACCTGGCCGTCATTCAGGTGCCGGAAGAGGCGGAGAGCCTGCCGGAATCCTGCGATCCGGTTTGGGTCGAAGAGGAGACATTGCGACTGTTGGACCTGGTGGAGGACGAGTTGATACTGGCCATCCCCCAGGTGCCGAGACATGAACCTGATGCTTGCGGGGTTGCTAGTGTGAATCCGGTCAATGGAGAGACAGCGGATCAGGAACAGGAAGATGATGCATCAGACAAGCCGAATCCATTTGCCGTACTGGCCGGATTCAAGTCTGATAAATAGTTTAAATTTAATTGCTTATTGTAAATCAGGAGCTTGAACCATGGCGGTCCAGCAGAACAGAAAAACTCCTTCCAAACGTGGTATGCGTCGTTCGCACGATGCACTGCGGGGCGAAACCCTCTCCATCGATCCAACCTCTGGTGAGACCCATCTTCGCCACCACGTCTCTCCTGACGGTTTCTACCGCGGCCGCAAGGTTGTCAGCGGTAAGGGCGAATAAACCCTCATTACCGTGGGCAGTATGATAGTGGTTCATCACAACCGTCCTTTTGGGACGGTTGTGCTTTTTTGCGTCCGCAAAAGCAGTTCAAGGGTCCGGAAATGAACAAGCGACCGCAGTCCGTTCCCGGGCCACGGGTTTGCTCTCTCGCCGACCCTGACCTCCCGAGGAGATGTAGTTGAGCGATCGGATTAGCATAGCCTTGGATGCGATGGGTGGGGATTTCGGCCCTTCCGTGGTGGTACCTGCCGCCCTCGATTTTCTGAAGCGGGATCAGGATGTTGACCTGATCCTGGTCGGACAGGAAGCGGCGATAAAAGAACACCTGGGGGGACGGCAACCTGACGCACGGCTGCGCATCATAGCCGCCTCGGAAGAGGTCGGCATGGACGAACTGCCCTCCAAGGCGCTGCGCGGGAAAAAGGACTCTTCCATGCGTGTCGCCATCAATCTGGTCAAAGAGGGGCAGGCTCACGCCTGTGTCAGTGCCGGGAACACCGGCGCCCTGATGGCGATTGCCCGATTCGTTCTGAAGATGCTTCCCAATGTGGATCGTCCGGCCATTATTACCGCGCTGCCCTCAATGACCGGACACACCTGGGTGTTGGACTTGGGGGCGAATGTCGAGAGCAGTTCCGATCACCTGTTTCAGTTTGCCGTGATGGGAAGTGAACTCGTTGCCTCGGTCGATGAGGATATCCCCAACCCACGCATTGGGCTGTTGAATATCGGCCAGGAGGAGATCAAGGGCAATGACCAGGTAAAGCGGGCGCATGAGCTGTTGAGCAACAGTTCACTCAATTATATTGGATATATCGAGGGCGACGGTGTCTATACTGGTGAAGTCGATGTGGTAGTGACCGATGGGTTTGTCGGAAACATTGCATTGAAAAGCGCGGAAGGCGTCGCCAAAATGATAGCCTATTACCTGAAAAGCGGCTTTAAACGTAATATATTCACCAAACTGGCCGGCTTTCTGGCCATACCGGTCATCAACGGCTTCCGCAAAAAGATCGACCCGCGCCGGTATAACGGGGCCAGTCTCCTGGGTCTGCGCGGCATCGTGATCAAGAGTCACGGCGGAGCCGATGTACTGGCTTTCGAGAATGCCATCCAAATGGCCAAGAAGGCAGTCCACAACAACGTCCCGGAGCGCATAGCCCATGGGGTCGAATGTCAACTTGAAAAAAGGGCAAGCGTGTGACCTATTCCCGCATTATCGGAACAGGCAGTTATCTGCCGGAGAAGGTACTGACCAATGACGACCTGGCGCAGATGGTCGACACATCCGACCAGTGGATCAGGGAACGCACCGGGATACATAAACGGCATATTGCGGCCGATGGCGAAACTACCTGCGATCTGGCCGAACATGCGGCACGCAATGCCATAGCCGCCTCGGGAAAATCCATCGCGGACATCGACCTGATTGTGGTCGCGACCACCACGCCGGATCAGATATTCCCCAGCACCGCCTGTCTGCTGCAGAGCCGGCTGGATATCCACGGTTGTGCCGCCTTTGACGTGCAGGCCGTCTGTACCGGGTTTATTTACGCCCTGGGTGTGGCGGACAACTTTATCCGTGCGGGCAATGCCACCTGCGCACTGGTAATCGGCGCCGAGACCTTTTCACGTATCCTCAACTGGCAGGACCGCGGCACCTGCATCCTGTTCGGTGACGGTGCCGGAGCGGTGGTCATCGAGAAGAGTGACGAGCCGGGCATCCTCTCCACCCACCTGCATGCGGATGGTGATTATGCCAATCTGCTGCAAGTCCCGGAAGGCGTTTCCAAAGGCTATGACGTGGTCAGGCAAAATGCCGCCTTTGTCGAGATGAAAGGCAACGAGGTGTTCAAGATGGCGGTGAACACCCTGGGCCGCATCGTTGACGAAACCCTGGAAAAAAACGGTATGCGGAAATCGGATGTGAACTGGCTGATCCCGCACCAGGCCAATATCCGCATCATTCAGGCCACGGCACGCAAACTGCGCATGCCCATGGAGCAGGTCGTCGTCACGGTCCATGAACATGGCAATACCTCCGCGGCCTCCGTGCCAATGGCACTGGATGTCGCCGTGCGCGATGGAAGAATCAAAAAAGGGGAAACCCTGCTGATGGAGGCCTTCGGTGGTGGTTTTACCTGGGGCTCGGTACTGGCAAGGTTTTAACTGATCTAACCTGATCTTTCCATAAATCGCTCGCCAAGACGTTAAGGAACGCAAAGTAAAACACGGATATAATGCCGCAACGTCGCGGCAGGCGCTGCGAAGGGCGTTAGGCTGCCAGCTGTTCGGTAGGTCGTGTTTTTGAGCCTTTGCGAGCGGTGCGTCTCTGCGGGAATAATTCGGTACAGTACGTTTGGAGATAGAGATGCTTGAAAATGAGATTGCACTGGTAACCGGGGCGAGCCGGGGTATCGGTGAGGCCATTGCCGCAGGACTCGGCGAGCAGGGCGCCACAGTGATTGGCACGGCAACTTCTGAATCCGGTGCGGCCGCCATCACGGCCCGCTTCGCAGAGGCCGGCATCAAAGGGCAGGGGATGGTCCTGAATGTGACGGATCCCGACTCCATTGATACCGTGCTGAAGGCAATCGCAGAAGGCTTCGGCGCCCCCAGTATTCTGATCAACAACGCCGGGATCACCCGGGACAATCTGCTGATGCGCATGAAGGATGAGGAGTGGGATAGCATCCTGGATACCAATCTCACTTCGATCTATCGATTGTCCAAGGCCTGTCTCCGTTCCATGATGAAGGCACGCAAGGGTCGCATCATCAGCATCGGCTCCGTGGTCGGTTCCACCGGAAATGCCGGCCAGACCAATTATGCCGCGGCCAAGGCGGGGATGATCGGTTTCACCAAATCGCTGGCGCGGGAAGTGGGCTCACGTGGCATCACCGTCAACGCCGTGGCCCCCGGTTTTATCGATACCGATATGACCCGGGAACTCCCGCAAGAGCAACACAAAAAACTGCTTTCCGAGATCCCTCTGGCGCGCCTGGGCGCGCCCAAAGAGATTGCCAACGCCGTCGTTTTCCTTGCTTCATCCGCCGCGGATTACATCACCGGTGAGACATTACACGTCAATGGCGGCATGTACATGGGGTAAACCCTAATAATTTCCCATGCACTCGAGCTTTAAGTAATGAATGTATTGGGTTGTTATTAAAGTATTTTTTTCTGTCATCAAAAAACAAGAGATTTAAGGTCAATTTGCTTTGAACTTTTGAGGTTTGATGAATACAATACCCGTCGGTCGTGTGACAAGCCGACCATATTTTTTTACCGGAGGAATTTAAGAACATGAGCTCTGTCGAAGAACGTGTTAGGAAGATAGTTGTTGAACAGCTGGGTGTATCAGAAGATGAGGTGACCCTGGAAGCCTCTTTTGTGGACGATCTGGGTGCAGACTCTCTTGACACAGTTGAGCTGGTCATGCAACTGGAAGAAGAGTTCGGTACTGAAATTCCAGATGAAGACGCTGAGAAGATCACCACTGTCAAGCTGGCGGTTGAGTACATCAACGCACACAGCTGATCCACACTCACCCGTTCAATACAAGGCCGCACAGCCGTCTATAGCGACTGGTTGCGGCTTTTTGCTATACAAAGATCCCAATAGGGGGTAGGTCTCAGATGTCTGGAAGAAGGGTCGTTATAACTGGGCTCGGCATGGTGGCTCCGGTTGGACACACGGTTAAAGAAGCCTGGGAGAGCATACTCGCAGGCAAGAGCGGTATTCAACCGATCACGCATTTCGATATTGAACCTTTCAGCGTCCATTTCGGCGGTCCGATCTACGGATTCGACGTGACCCAGTACGTACCCAAGAAGGATGTGAGAAAAATGGATAAGTTCATCCATTACGGCATAGCCGCCGGCTCACAGGCGATTGAGGACTCCGGACTGGAAATCACTGATGAGACGGCCCCACGTATTGGTGTGGCGATCGGCGCCGGTATTGGCGGCATCACCGGAATCGAGAACAGCTATCAGGCCTATCTTGATGGTGGTCCAAGAAAAATTTCTCCGTTCTTCGTGCCCGCCAACATCATCAACATGGTGGCCGGCAATCTCTCCATCAAATACGGTCTGCGCGGCCCCAACTACTCGATCGTATCCGCCTGCAGCACCGGAACACACAATATCGGTGAGGCGACCCGCCTGATCCGTCACGGCTACGTGGATGCCATGGTGGCCGGTGGTGCGGAGATGGCGACTTCGCCGGTCGGTCTGGGTGGTTTTGCCGCCGCCCGTGCCCTCTCAACCCGTAATGACGATCCCCAGGCGGCTAGCCGGCCCTGGGACCGGGACCGGGATGGATTCGTGCTCAGCGATGGCGCCGGTGTGCTGGTGCTCGAAGAGTATGAGGCGGCAAAAGCCCGTGGGGCCAACATCTATGCCGAGATCGTGGGTGTGGGCATGAACTCGGATGCCTATCACATGACCGCGCCATCGGTGGGCGGTGAAGGCGCCAGCGAGTGCATGCTGCTGGCACTGAAAGACGGCGGCATCAACCTGGAGCAGGTCGACTACATCAACGCCCACGGCACCTCGACACCGGCGGGTGACATTGCCGAGACCTTCGCGGTGAAGCGGGCCTTTGGGGATCACGCCTATAAACTGGCGGTCAGCTCGACAAAATCCATGACCGGCCACATGTTGGGTGCCGCCGGTAGCGTCGAGGCCGTTTTCTCCGCATTGGCCATTCGCGATCAGGTCGCACCGCCTACCATCAATCTGGAAAACCAGGATCCGGAATGTGATCTTGACTACGTGCCGAACACCGCCCGGAAGATGAAGATTGACGTGGCCATCTCCAACTCCTTCGGCTTCGGGGGCACCAACGGCACACTGGCGTTCCGTCGCCTGACCGATTGATCCTTGTTGAACCGGTTTGCACGCCAGACGATGCCGCTGCCGGCCATCCGGCTTGTCGCCGTAGGGGCAGGCCCCTGTGCCTGCCCGTTCCCCGGGCAACCACGGGGGGTTGCCCCTACGCCAATCCATGGCCTCCGCGGCATAAGTCCATCCCTGGACAAAAAACGCCTGATCCCGGGCGTTTTTTATTGTCGGTACTATTAATGAAGGCCGCTTCCGGCTATCTTTCTGTCAGTACTCCCAGGCCAGCGAATCGTGAGGAATACGCTTGTTGATCAATGGCGAAAAAGAGACCCGGGTTGCGGCAACTGACCGCGGATTGCAGTTCGGCGATGGACTGTTCGAGACCGTTGCCATAAAAAATGGCCGCCCCTGCCTGTGGCGACGCCACATGGAAAGACTGTCGAGCGGCTGCTCCCGATTGGGTATCGAACCGCCCGACGCCGACCAGCTATATGAAGAGGTAATGGCCGAAACCGGTGAAGAGACGCAGGGTGTCATAAAGATCATTGTGACCCGCGGACCGGGACGCAGGGGATACCGTCCGCAGCCGAATCACACACCGACCCGTATCCTCAACTGGAGTCAGTATCCGGTTTTCCCCGAGCAGGTCTACCAACGTGGCATCGTGGCCCGTCTCTGCTCCACCCGGCTTGGGTGGAATCCGGCACTGGCTGGACTGAAGCATCTCAATCGCCTGGAACAGGTTCTGGCCAGATCCGAATGGAACGACCCATCAGTCCAGGAAGGGCTGATGATGGACACGGCCGATTGTGTGATTGAAGGCACCAGTTCCAATCTGTTTGTGGTTCAGGACGAGAGAATCTATACCCCTGATCTGAGTCGCTGCGGTGTCGCGGGAGTCATGCAGGGCGTGGTGATCGAGGTCGTCCAGAACCTGAATATTCCCATCATCATCACCGACATCTCGCTGCACGACCTGTGGACCGCGGATGGACTCTTTGTAACCAATTCGCTGATAGGCATCTGGCCGGTTCGGGAGCTTTCCGGCCAGGAATTTTCGGTGGATGCGATACCGGAAAAACTGCTTGAGGCAGTTCTGGAACAGGGTTTCAATCATGCCTGATGATCTTTTTCCCTCTCTATCCAGACGCTAATCCGGTAAAATTGTCCTGATGTTTTATCGACTGATTGGAATACTCGTTCTTGGCGGAAGCTTCGCCCTTGCCTGGGTGATGATGTCACTCAACAGTTTCAGCAGCAACCCCATGCAGCTACCCGATGCGGGGGTCAGCTACGAGCTGATGCCCGGCAGTTCACTCTCGGCCGTGGCCAGGGATCTGGAACAGCGGGGCTATCTGGAGAGCGCGTTCTATTTCCAGTTAATGGCCCGGCTGGACGGTCAGGCCAGCCGCATCCAAGCGGGTGAATACCATCTCGCGTCTGGGTTGACGCCGAAATCATTGCTGGCGCTGCTGGTTTCCGGCCGGGTCGTGAGCCACACGCTCACCCTGGTGGAGGGGTGGAGTTTTCAGCAGGTCCTGGTGGCCGTGGCGGGGCATCAAGCCCTGAAGAAGACGCTTTCCGGTCTCTCCGATGAGGAGATCATGGCTAAGCTGGGATTTCCCGACATGCATCCGGAGGGTCGGTTTCTGCCGGATACCTACCATTTCCCGAAGGGCACCAGCGATCTGGACTTCCTGAGACGTGCGCATCGCGCCATGGAGCAGCTATTGGCGCGTGAATGGGCGTCGCGGGAGCCGGATCTGCCCCTGAAAAGCCCCTACGAGGCGCTGATAATCGCCTCGATAGTCGAAAAAGAGACCGGGCGGGCAGAGGAGCGTCCGGAGATTGCCGGCGTGTTTATCCGGCGGCTCAGAAAAGGCATGCGGCTGCAGACCGATCCGACGGTTATCTATGGCATGGGGAAGGCCTTCAACGGAAATATCAGACGTAGTGATCTGCGCCAGGATACCCCTTACAATACCTACGTCCACGGTGGGCTACCGCCGACCCCCATCAGCATGCCGGGGGCAGACGCACTGCATGCGGTATTGCATCCGGCCGAGGGCAAGAGCCTCTACTTCGTCGCCAAGGGTGACGGCTACCACCATTTTTCCGACACCCTGGCTGAACATAACAAGGCCGTAAGAAAATACCAGTTGAAGCGATAACTGAATATGACAGTCACCAAAGGAAAGTTCATCACGGTAGAGGGAGGCGAGGGGGCTGGCAAGAGCTCCAACCTGGCCTTTATCCGCGATCTGCTGGAACAGTCGGGAGTCGAAGTGGTTTTCACCCGTGAACCCGGTGGCACCGCCCTGGGGGAGGAGATCCGCGACCTCCTGTTGGGCCACAAGCACACCGGTATGGCCAAGGACACCGAACTGATGCTGATGTTTGCCGCCAGGGCGGAGCATCTGGCACGGATCATTTTACCGGCCCTGAATGCCGGGAAATGGGTACTCTGTGACCGATTCACCGACGCCTCCTACGCCTATCAGGGTGGCGGTCGCGGGATCGAGATGGCGCGGATTCGCGCACTTGAGGAGTGGGTGCAGCAGGGTCTGAAACCCGATCTGACCCTGTTGCTGGATCTGCCGATCGAGACCGGGCTGGATCGTGCGGAACAGCGCTCCGAACCGGATCGCTTCGAAGTGGAGCAGCACGCCTTTTTTGAACGGGTGCGATCGACCTACCTGGAGATTGCCCAAAGTGACAGCCAGCGCGTCCGGGTCATTGACGCGGCGGTGCCACTGGCCCAGGTACAGGCGCAGATTCGTCTCATCATAGAACGGTTCGTGCAGGAACAGCACCATGGATGATCATCTGTCGGCGAGCCTCGTCGATGAGGCCGTTCTGCCCTGGCAGGAGGCGAACTGGCAACGCCTTCTGTCGGCAAGGCAATCGGAACGCCTGCCCCATGCGCTGTTGCTGACCGGCGGTGTCGGCCTGGGGAAATCCTGGTTTGCGCATCGTTTGGCGGCATCACTGTTATGCAGTGAAGTGCGGGGAAACGGCAAGCCGTGCGACAGTTGTCAGAACTGTCGGCTACTACAGGCGTCGACCCACCCGGATTTCACCTTGCTGCAACCGGAAGAGCCGGGCAAGGTGATCAAGATCGATACCATCAGGGAGTTCACCCAAAAGGGTGCCCTCACCAGCCGTTCCGGCGGTTTCAAGGTAATTATCATCGAGCCGGCCGACGCACTGAATAGCGCTGCGGCAAACAGTCTGCTGAAGACTCTGGAAGAACCGGTGGACCGCACCGTGATCATTCTGGTGACCGCCCAGTCGGGGCGTCTCCCGGCAACCATTCGCAGCCGCTGCCAGCGTTATCACTTCACGCCCCCGGATGAAAGCGCCGCGCTCGCCTGGTTGAGCCGGCAGGTGCAGGGGACGGCCGATCTCCGGTTACTCCTCTCGCTGGCCGCTGGCGGCCCCTTGCTGGCGGTGAAATATGCTCGGGATGGCACCTTGGAAGAGCGCGCCAGGATGATCGAGGAGCTGACATCGGTCCTGAAGGGCGCACAGGACCCGCTCACGGTGGCACTGCGTTGGAGCAACCTGGAGCAGGACGGCGTCCTCAAATGGTTCAGCGGCTGGGTGATCGACCTGATAAGGGTAAAGATTGCGGTAGAATCTGCCAATATAATCAATGTGGATCAAAGGGATCGCTTGCAAGCGCTGGCGCGAAAGGTAAACTCTAGAAGACTGTATGCGCTGATGGACCGACTGTTTGAGGCAAACCGGACACTGGGTAGCCAGCTGAATACACAGATGCAACTGGAGAGCCTGCTGCTGGATTGGGCGGGTATTGGAGTTGAGTGATAGTGGTATGTCTGTAACGAATGCACCGACAGCCCGACAGGGTATTCTCTCTTTGACCATCAAGGACAAGAATGCCCTGTACGCAGCCTATATGCAGTACGTAAAAAATGGCGGGCTTTTCATTCCCACCAATAAGAAATATAACCTGGGAGATGAGGTATTCATGCTTCTGACCTTGATGGAGGAGACGGAACGCATACCAGTGGCCGGCAAGATCATCTGGATCACTCCGGTAGGGGCCGAAGGCAACCGTGCGGCGGGTATCGGCGTTCAGTTCAGCGATCAGGATGGCGGTATGGCGAGAAACAAGATCGAGGGCTACCTGGCCGGCGCCCTGAAATCCGATCGTCCCACACACACCATGTAGGCGGCTGCTCCGTCAGGTCAGCCGGCCTTCTTCCCAGTACAGCCAAGAGTTTGGAATGCTTGTAGACTCCCATTGCCACCTGGACCGCCTGGACCTGGCGCCCTTCGATAACAACTTCCAGACCCTGCTCGATTCCACCCGGGCGGCCGGCGTGGGTCATATCCTCTGCGTCTCCATCGATCTGGAGAGCTACCCGGCGATGCTGGCCCTGGTAGAAGATCAGCCCGACATCTCCATCTCCGTAGGAGTCCACCCCAATGACCGGGACCGCCAGGAACCCAGTCCGGAGGAGTTGGCGACACTCGCCCGGCACCAGAAAAACGTGGCAATCGGCGAGACCGGTCTCGACTATTTTCGCAGCGAGGGGGACCTGGAATGGCAGCGGACGCGCTTCCGGCGCCATATCGCCGCGGCCAGGCTCTGTAGCAAGCCGCTGATTATTCACACCCGGGCGGCCAAGGAAGACACCCTGCGTATCATGCGGGAGGAGGGGGCCGATAGCGTCGGTGGGGTAATGCACTGCTTTACCGAGGATTGGGACATGGCCCGGCAGGCGCTGGATCTGGGTTTCTACATCTCATTCTCCGGCATCATCACCTTCAACAGCGCGGCCGATCTGCGGGAGGTGGCGAAAAAGGTACCGCAGGACAGGCTCCTGATCGAGACCGATTCTCCCTACCTGGCGCCGATACCCCATAGGGGGAAATCCAATATTCCGGCCTATGTGGGGTACGTCGCAGATAAGATTGCCGAACTCCGTGGACTCACCCGTGAACAGCTTGAAGCACTCACGACAGATAACTTCAATAGATTATTTTTAACTGATAAATAAGTTAGTTACATTATCTTTGTGATCTATTTTTTAAGTATTTTCGGCCGGGAGTCCTCATCCAGCCCCACGTAGGTAATGGAGGCCACGGCCACCCGCCCGACGGTATGGGGATCCCTGTCCCGCTCCGCATAGACTTCCACCTTGACCCGAATCGAGGTGTTCCCCTTACGCTCGACTTCGGCATAACAGCTCACCAGATCCCCCACATGCACCGGCTTTTCGAACTGGAAATCGTGCACGGCGACCGTCACCACCCGGGCGTCGGCCACCTGCATGGCGATGAGACTGCCGGCAATGTCGACCTGGGACATCAGCCAGCCACCAAAAATATGCCCGGAAGGGTTGGTGTCCGCCGGCATGGCGAGAACCCTGACCGTTAACTGACGTTCACCGGGATTGCGCTCTTCGATGGGGTATTTACTCATGATATGAATTTACGTTCCTGGGAAGTTGTTATTAACTAAGCTAATAGTATATTTTATACAATAGGTTAACGAGTATTATTAATCAGTTTTATTAGTTATTACCCGATCCAGAATCTGTAGCGCATCGATCAGTTTACGCTGCCCGGTATAGAAATGGGGCGAGAATCGGATACCACCGCCACGCGCCGCGC
Organism: Sedimenticola hydrogenitrophicus; assembly: GCF_029017505.1. GTDB lineage: Bacteria > Pseudomonadota > Gammaproteobacteria > Chromatiales > Chromatiaceae > Sedimenticola > Sedimenticola hydrogenitrophicus_A. The sequence continues at coordinate 5,987 of NZ_JAQGEI010000010.1, read as the reverse complement.
AGATCACCTGGCGCTGCATCAGCTCACGATATATCTTCTCCTGGTCGCCGCCGCGCACCTTGAAGGTGACTATACCGGAGCGTCGCTCCGGATCGGCCGAACTGATTAGTTCAAGTCGTGGGTGATCCGAGATCAGCTGGACCAGCAGATCCGTGTTGCGCAGGATATCCGCCGAAATGCGCTCCAATCCGATCTCCCGTATCAGCGAAAGACTGCTGTTGAGCGCATGAATTCCCAGCATATTGGGGCTACCGCACTCAAAGCGGCGTCCGCTGCTGGCCGGATCCGTCGCCAGAGCATCGAAATCCCCAGCGGTTTCCAGCATGTGCCAGCCGAACTGATGCAGCGTGAGCTGCTCACGGATACGCTTGTCGGTATACAGCAGCGCCACGCCCTCCGGTCCCAACATCCATTTATGGCCATCCGCCACCACGAAATCAGCACCGACCTCGGCCACATCAAAGGCCAGGGCACCCAGGCTCTGAATCGCATCCACACAAAACAAGACATTGTTTTTATTGGCATATTCCCCGATTCGCAACAAATCCATCCGCAACCCGGACGCATACTGCACGGAACTGACACTGATCAGCCGGGTATTTTTGTCACAGGCCGCCAGCAGCGCGGCCTCGGGCTCCTGGCCAGGGCCGGGGTCGATCATCCGGGCCGTCACCCCATAGCGCTCCAGGCTCTGCCAGACCACTCGATTGGACGGAAACTCCTGTTTCAGAAACACCACATTCTGGCCAGCTTGCCACTCCAGACCGTGGGCGATGGCCGACAGTGCCTCGGACGTGCTTTTCTGAATGGCAATATCATCCGCGGACGGCGCATTGATCAACCAGGCCAGGTTGTCCCGCAACTGGCGCTCCGTATCCATCCACTGCAGGTAATTGCTGGCGCCGAGCCGGGCATTTTCCTCGGCGAAGCGCTTAACGGTCTCCGCCGTACCTAACGGCCAGGGGGAGACCGCCGCATGGTTCAGATAGATCAGATCATCACTCAGAGCGAATGGATTTTGCGTGTTGTTCATTTTAACCATCGTGGGATTACCGCTGTTGATTTGCAGAATAGCGGTCTTTACCAAGATAAATCCAGCCCCTGAACAACATTGTCAATGGTATTCTGCCTAATCAATAATTGCGCATAATGTATATTATGTTAAATAACTAAGATAGAGGAATCAGCCTGGAATGCCGTGCGGTGGTCGTTTGCAACAACTACTAAAGAAATTTTGCAATAACGCCTAAAATTCACCCCCCTTAACCGCGCTCTGTCTAATCAATCTCAGTGTTTCTGGTTTGCCCCGATTGCTGCGATGATCGCCTTCAACTCGTCAATGTCGTCTTTGAACTCGTCTGGCGTTGGTACTTGCTTCTGACCATCGGCTGAAGCGTCGTGAGCATCGACCACGTCATTGCATCGTTGGTAAAGCTCTTGAATACGCGTGTTCTCCGCAGCTGTGAATCCCTTTATTACTTTGTCGAGCATCTTCGGCTGGATGTAGTCGCTAAATCGCTGGACAGTCCCGGCCAGCACTTCATCCTGAACTGCCCGCTCAACGGTTGCTCGTAACTTTGAATAGCAGCTCCGCATCTCCTGTACTTGCTCATCATTGGGTTGTGCCGCTCCCCATTCACGGTTCATCTTTCGCTGGAGCTGCTCCAACCTGTCGACCCGTTGGCTGACTTTCTGCTGATCCCATGGCAAGCCATTTCGCACATTGCCTGGGCGTTGATTGTCCCATTCGAGATGATGAATCTTATGCTTCACGCCTGTGCGTTTGATTTGATCACGCAGCTGCCCAAGAAATGACGCATCGTGCGTAAATACAATAACTTGTCTGTTCTGGGCTTCTTCCACCTGACGTTTAGCGACCAAGTGCCGCCGCTGATGATCCAACGAGGAAACCGGGTCGTCGAAGCAAATGCCTCCTCGATGGTTGGCCAGCTGAAGTTCTGCGAAGAACGATGACAGCGCTATTGCTCGTTGCTCGCCTTCACTCAGCACTTCTTCGAGCTTTTCCTGGCGACCAGACCCGTTGAAATCCAAGCTGAGCGTTTGTTGCGGGATTCCACGCCTGACTCTCGTATCAAGGACTACACGAACTTCCCTCACTTTAAGCCGACGAAACTCGGATTTCAGCGCCGTGAACAGCTCGTCGTTCACGTGAACTTCGGATAACTCTTTGGTTTTATTAGAAATCGTCCGTGTATCAAGCGCCGCATTGCACTTGGTGAGCAAGTTCTTCCGCTTCATGTTGATGAGGCATGTAGTCACCGCATGTGCAAGCGTTGCGAATTGCTTCTTGGCATTGAGTTCCGACTTCTGTTGTTCCAATTCGGCGCGTTTCTTCGGATCGAAAGCTCGCGAATATCGACGTGCCGCTTTCAACTGAGCTGCGGCTCGTTGCCTGAGCCGACCGCGAATATCCGATACATCAAACTCGTCGATTCCCGCATAGTTTCGAGACTTGATGGATGCAAGAAGTGCGTCTGTACGTTCTCTTAGCTGCGTTTCAAGATCAAAGGTGTCGTTTGCCAGCTGAGCGTTGAGGCGTTCCAGTTCCCCACGCAGGGTTTTGGTGGGATCAAAACCAACCTTTCGGGCCGAGACTCGCTCAATCAACTTGTCGTATTTCGCTGTCTGTTCGCGCAACGTTGTGGAAGCCTCGTTTGCCACGAACGCCTTGAACTTAGAAAGCCTATTCGCGCCGTCGTCACTCAAAGGCTGTTGGCATAACACGCATTTCTCGCCTGTTTTCGATGGGAGGTCGTCGTTTTCGGCATAGTCCGCAGCTTGTGCGAACTTCTGCGCAGCCTCGAAAAGCACCTTCCATTCCCTACCCCCGGTGCCCTTCAAGGGTTCTTCGTCGGTATGGAGCAATTTGCTGGCAGCCTCGACCGCCTTTTCCGCCGTATCCAAATTATCCAGGATCACACGGATCACTTTGATGGAATTTGCAGTGAGGTGCTTTCCTTGTTCAGAAACCTCGTTTGCCAGAGCCTTCAATCTCTGATACGAACCGGTCAGCTCGTCTGCTTTGTCCTTCGGAGAGTCCTCAGCAAGGGTTTTTATCAGCGCTTCAAGTTCCTGTTCGTCTTCTGGACTGAAGTCAGCAAACGGCTCCAACGTTTTTTCGTCTGTGAGGTGGCTTAAGCCCGTCAGCACCCTACCGATTTCGGTGCCTCCCTTGAGGTGTTCAAAATCTGCCGAACTTGTGTTTAGTGCGGCAAGTTCCCGATCCACCCGCTGTCGTAACTCAGGTAACACGACATCACCAAAGTTTTTGACGATGTCCAATCCATACGGCAGGTAAGCAACATCCTGGTTGGGTTTCAGGTATATTCGGGCGCATGAGCTATCGAATACTGAAATCGTTGCCAGTTCTTCCGGAGAGGCTCGATTCATCTGCCACGGAATCTGCTTTGAATTCCCATTTTCTTGCAAATCGAAGAGTGCGCTGGGTACGGCTGCCCGTGCTGCCGCGTCGGTCAAATCCGTGTGTATCTTTTCACTATCTTCGCGTGCGCGGCACGCTTTCTTCATTACCCGCGCATAACCGGACTTTCCGCTACCGTTTGCACCATAGATGACCGTGATCCCAGCCGGTTCGAAAGACAGGGTCTGTCCGCCAGCGAGGCGGTTGACGTTTTTTAGCTTCCGCAACGCCAATACTTCGACGTGCGGTGCTTGCGCGGGATTCACGGGTATGTGCTCAGCGGCAAGTGGCTGTGGCTCAGGTTCATTTCCATCTCCAAGTCCGTGTGCAGCCAGCATCATGCTGAACAGCTCGTCATAGTCCCCTGGCTCCAGCACACCATCCCGGATCAACAACCGGCGAAGTGCGTCCTGCTTCCACGGGGACAGGGTTTGCGACCAGCCCAAGATTTCGTCCATAAGCACCATTTCGCCTTCTCCCTGCCTATCGTTGAGTGTCTGTAAGTAGCTTTTGGATTAATCCGTCGCCTTGCGAAAGCAATCTCGCTATCGAGGCGTCAAAAGCCCGCTTGAACTCCGGGTCCTGCGCGTAGCTCTTGTACAAATCCAATTCCCGGCGACGTTCTTTGCTGACGGCGTTCTGGATGAGTTTCTCCAAAGCCAGTTGGCTGTTCTGTTTGTCGGGATTGTTGACGACCTGGGTCTCGTAGCTTGGGTCTTCCATGACGTGTTTGGCGATATTGATGAACTTGACCCGCTGTTCTTCCGGGGTGGCATCCCAGCCTTGGAACCAGCGTTCGTTGAATACCTTGATGATCTCGTCCAACGGGTCTTTGTGCTCTTCGTCTACGGGTACGCCACGAGGATTTGGGTTTTGTGGGTCAATCTCACTTTCAGTGCTGTCTAGCCCGATTTCTTCCCTGAGCTTTGTTCTTTCGAGGCCGTAAGTGGACAGGTCGACGCTCTCCAGCAGTTCGTCGAGGACGTCTTTATCCTTGTCCTTGATCTTCAGCTTGGGGATCAAGAACTTGAGGAACCAGTGCAGCTTTTCCCAGACGATGTTGTCGAATGACAGAATGCAGGCGACTTGGGCGTAGATTTTGACGAACTGTTTGGCCTTGATCTTGAAGTCGGCTTTCACGTCATCGTCTAGTTCCAGTTCGCTGTTGAAACGCTCTGCACAGGTATCGATGATCGGGCTGAGTTGTTCGGCTGGCACGCTTTTAAAGAACAGCTCGTTGAATTGCTCGACTTCATGCCATTCGTAGACACCCTCTTCGTCCAGTGACTCCTTCAGCTCGTGGAGCACATTCACATCGGTGGCCGATGACAGGCTGGTTGCCGTGTAGAACGGGTCGAACGCCTTCTTGATAGAGTCGGTGGTGTTGAAGAAATCGAGAACGAAGATGTCTTCGGTGCGCTTGCCGAGCTTGTGATTGCAGCGGTTCAGGCGGGACAGGGCCTGCACAGCCAGCACGCCTTGCAGCTTCTTGTCCACGTACATGGTGGTCAGCTTGGGCTGGTCGAAGCCAGTCAGGTATTTGTTGGCAACCACCAGCAGGCGGTATTCGTCGCTGTCGAACTTGTCTTCGATGTCCTTGCCGGGAAAGCCGTTGATACTGTCTTCGGTGTACTCAACACCGTCGACAGTCTTCTTGCCCGAGAAGGCAATCACTGCCTTGAAACCGGCCCTGCGATCTCTCAGTAGGTCGCGAATCTTTTGGAAATAGTGAATCGCCGTCTCAATATTGCGGGTAACCACCATTCCCTTGGCCTTGCCCTTGAGCTTCTTGGCCGCGACCACATGGTCCATAATGTGGTTGACCATAATCTCGGCTTTGACGGCGATGGTCTCCTTGTGGCCTTCGACATAGGCACGCAGCTTCTTCTGCGCCTTGGCACTGTCGAACAACGGGTTGTCCTGGATGGACTTTTCGATCTCGTAGTAGCTCTGGTAGGTGGTGTAGTTGGCTACCACATCGAGGATGAAGCCCTCCTCGATGGCCTGCTTCATGGAATACAGGTGGAAGGGCCTGAAGGTGCCGTCCGGTTGCTGCACGCCGAAGCGTTCCAGGGTGGCGTTCTTCGGCGTGGCGGTGAAGGCAAAGTATGAGGCATTGCCGCGCATCTTGCGGCGGCGCATGGCCTCCAGAATCCTGTCCTGAACCTCGTCCTCGCCGTCGTCGTACTGGCTGCCCTCGCCCAGCGACTTGTTCAGGTTGTCCGCCGCTGAGCCGGATTGAGAACTGTGCGCCTCGTCGATAATGACAGCGAAATGCTTGTCCGATAAGTCGTCGATACCATCCACGATGAAGGGAAACTTCTGGATGGTGGTGATGATGATCTTCTTGCCGGATTGCAGTGAGTTCTTGAGGTCTTGTGAACTCTCGGCATGGGCGACGATGTTCTTTACCTCGGAAAACAGCTTGATGTTGTTCTTCAGCTGCTTGTCCAGCACGCGGCGGTCAGTGACCACCACCACGGAATCGAAGATCGGGTGGTGGCTGCCCGGCTTGTATTGCTCGATCAGCTGGTAAGACGCCCAG